>JACRIE010000042.1 GCA_016220165.1 Candidatus Peregrinibacteria bacterium | reverse complement strand
GTAACTTCACGTTACCTCTCTTTATCGGCAATATGCCCTCTATCTGAGCAAACTGCTCCGCTGTGAGTTCCATAAAAATGTGGGTTATATGATTTGCCCACACTCTATCATACTTTGTCGTTAGTGTTAACACGCCCTAGTGAATCCCAGAAAGATCGGGTTCGGGCAAAGCTCCGGTCCGAGACAATATTCTTATTAAAAGCCCGCCTGGAAAGCGAGAAATAAATTTTTTAGGTGATCCACCCTTTTTTTAGGTCCATCTTCTGACGGGCGTTTTTGGTTTTGATTTCCCAGCGGAAATCGATGCCCACGCGGTAGCCGGTGTTGGAATAAAGCGAAACGTTCAGGGTGTCGTTTTTTTGGAGCGAGAGCGGCGAAAGCGCAGGCAGGAAGATCTGTTCCCAATGCGTGGGCGCTTCTAATGGGCTCGTGGAGATCGAGATTTTGGGAAGCACGTCGCATTCCCACCAGATGGCCACGCCAAAGATCGTTGCGGGGCGATTCATTTTCCATCGCGCGGAGCCTTGGCGCAAGCTGTTATTTTTTTGAGTGAAATCGATTTTGTCCCACTGTTTCGCGGTTTCTCCGTTGTCCAGGAGTTCATTCGGTTTCAGCGTTTTGACGTAGAGGTTGTTGAGTGACACGTCTTTCATGGCGTCGAAATTTAGGCTGAAGCCGATCGTGTCCCACGGATTGATGTTCTTGGCGATCCGTTCGGCAATGACGGGCGCCACAAAATAACGGAGTCGCTGAGGGAGAATGATCCCCCCAGGCTTCAGGAAGCGTTTGGCGTCATTCATGATTTCAATGATGTGCTCCTCGTAGGCGGAGTTTCCCAGCGTCTCCGAGATCACGACATCGGCCCTGATGGGCGATCTCATTTCGGCTGAATAGGCGTTGAAAAAATGAGAGTTTTTAATGTTATTTTGTTTCGCGATTTTTTGACTGAGCTTTATAAGGTCTGAGGACTTTTCATATAAATAACATTCTTTAGCGCCTAATTTTGAAGCCAAAAAACTGAGGAAGCCTGTTCCGGAGCCCAAGTCCGCCACTACGGTTTTTCGGGGAATGATCACTTGTTTGAGCGCCTGATAGAAAGCTTCATTCCGGCCTCGGTCGGCCATAATTTTGGTTTGAAAGTCGATCATGACCTGATCATAACATAAAAAAGGTTTTTATTGATTCATTTGTCCAAAGCGATATGCTTAGGCTATGCCTTTTTCTATCCCCGACCTTTTCAATCAGTGTCTTGAAGCGCGAGGTTCTTATCTCCAGAAATTTAAATTGGAGGCTTATCGCCTGTACAATCGTGAGGATCCCCGATTACCGATCGCGGTGGATATTTACGCGGACAATGCGGTGGTTCATGTTTTTGAGAGTTCGGCTATTCCGCACCTTCAAACGCTGGAAGATTTTTTAAAGAATACGGTAAAAATTAACAATTTTTTTTATAAGAATCGTACGCGGGCGGGCGGGTGTTCCGTAGAGACGCGCCATAGCGCGTCTCTACAACCCGTATCCGCCCGTCGTGAGATTACGATCCGTGAATATGGTCATTCCTTTTTAATCAATTTGTCGGATTATTTGGATACGGGCCTTTTTTTAGACCATCGGGAAACCCGGCAATGGATCGCGGAGCAGTCGTTCGGAAAACGCGTTCTCAATACGTTTGCGTACACGGGCTCATTCACGGTTTACGCGGCAACGGCTGGCGCGCTCAAAACCCACAGCGTGGATCTTTCCAAAACCTATTGCGACTGGATGCATCGAAATTTCGGGCTGAACCACATGGCGCCTCAAGATCATCGGGTTTATAAAATGGATACGTTGGAATATTTTAAATACGCCAAGCGCAAGGAGCTTTTGTTCGACATCATTATTATCGATCCGCCTACGTTTAGCCGAAACAAAGGAACTTCGTTCTCCGTGCAACAAGATCACCCCGACCTGATTCGCGGCGCGAGCGCTCTTTTAGCGTCCGACGGTTTCATTCTTTTCTCCAATAATTGCCAGGATTTTTACATGAATCAACGCGCGCTGTCTGAATTTAATATTTTAGAAAAACGCAGCATGATTCCCGCGGATTTTGCGGCTGGCCCCACCCCTCATCAATGTTTTATCATCCGGCGATAAGTGGAGTAATAGATGAAGGTGAAGATCATGATCTTCACCTTCATCTATTACTTGGAACTCTTATGGCCTTATGGTATCCTTTTCCCGATAAAAAAGGTTTTAATTTTTCGTTATGTCAAGGAAACAACCCCCGGCTAAAATGCCTGAAGATCAACCCAAAAAAGAAGATGAGAATATCCAAGCAAAAGAGGTGAAAAAAAATGAGTCTGCCGTTACACCCAATTTAGTGGACGCGGCCTATATCAGTCGCGATATCGTGACTGAAATGCAGGAAAGCTATCTTGATTACGCCATGAGCGTGATTGTTTCGCGCGCGCTCCCTGATGTGCGCGACGGTTTGAAACCCGTGCATCGCCGCATTCTTTATTCCATGCACGAACTGGGTCTCCGGTCGAGCGCCAAATTCCGCAAATCCGCGGCCGTGGTCGGTGACGTGCTAGCCAAATACCATCCTCATGGAGATTCGGCTGTGTATGATTCCATGGTTCGTCTGGCGCAGGACTTTGCCATGCGCTATCCGCTCGTTCATGGCCAGGGGAACTTCGGCTCCATCGATGGTGACAACGCCGCGGCCATGCGTTATACCGAAGCCAAGTTAGCGCGCATCACGGATGAGATTCTCGCGGATATCGAAAAAGATACGGTTAATTTCCGTCCTAACTATGATGGCCGCCTTAAGGAGCCTATCGTGCTCCCCAGCCGATTGCCTAATTTGCTTTTGAACGGCACGATGGGTATCGCGGTCGGTATGGCTACGAACATTCCGCCACACAATTTGAATGAACTGATTGATGGCCTCGGTCATCTTATTGAACATCCGGAAGCGGACGTGGAAGATTTAATGGAGTTTATTAAAGGGCCTGATTTCCCCACCGGAGGCTTGGTTTACAATCAAGAAGCGATCAAGGCGGCGTATGCCACGGGTCGCGGCAGTGTGGTGATGCGCGGTTGCGCTGAAATCGAAGAACAGGCCAGCGGCAAAATGAAAATTATTATTACGGAGCTGCCTTATCAGGTTAACAAGGCCGTATTTGTTGAAAGTATCGCGGATCTGGTTCGTGACAAAAAGATCGTGGGTGTTTCCGATATTCGCGATGAGTCGAGCCGCAACGAGATCCGTGTTGTTTTGGATTTGAAGCGCGAGGCTTTCCCCAAGAAAGTTTTGAACCAACTTTATAAAATGACGAATCTTCAAACGTCATTTGGGTTTAATATGATCGCCCTGGTGGACGGGATCCAGCCTCGGTTGCTGGATCTTAAGAGTATTCTCGACTATTTTCTTGCCCATCGCAAAGAGGTGGTACGCCGTCGCACTGAATACGAAAAGCGCATGGCGGAAGCCCGCGCCCATATTCTTGAGGGTCTCAAGATTGCTTTAGATGATATTGACGCGGTGATTGCCACGATCAAGAAGTCTGAAACGAAGGAAATCGCTCATGACGCGTTAATGAAGAAATTCAAATTGAGCGATCTTCAGGCCAAAGCCATTCTTGAAATGAGGCTCCAAACCCTGGCCGGTTTGGAACGGCGAAAGATCGAAGATGAGCTCAAGGAGCGGCTTGCTTTTATTAAGGAATGTAAGGCGATTTTGGCTGACATCAAACGTATTTTTGCTATTATTAAGCAAGAATTGGCTGACATCAAGACCCGTTACGGCGATAAGCGTCGCACGGAAGTGATTCCTCACGCGGTGGGTCAATTTGGCGCTAAAGATGTTATTCCGGATGTGCCGATGATCGTGACACTCACGAAAGAGGGATACATTAAACGCATCGAACCTTCAACGTATCGCACTCAGGGGCGCGGCGGAAAAGGCGTGATTGGCATGACGACGAAGGATGAAGACGAGATTTCACAGATCCTCAATACGCGCACCCATAATGATCTGCTGTATTTTACAAACCTAGGTCGCGTTTTCCGGCTGCCGGTTTACGAAATCCCTCAGGCCAGTCGCACGGCCCGCGGGCAGGCTGTGGTGAATCTTCTTCAGCTTGGAGAAGGCGAGCGCGTGACAGTGATGCTTGATATCGCCTGCGCGAAAGGGCAATACCTTTTTATGGCTACGAATCGCGGCACGGTCAAGAAAACAAAGTTGGATCAATTTGCCAATGTCCGTAAATCAGGGCTTATCGCGATCAAGCTCCGCGAAGGAGATCTTCTGGAATGGGTGCAAGACACATCCCCCGGGGTGCAGGTGGTTCTTACGACGCGCGAGGGCAAATGTATCCGGTTTAAAGAAGAAGACGTTCGATCTATGGGTCGTCCCAGTATGGGAGTTCGCGGTATCCGATTGAAAGGAAACGATGTAGTTGTCCAAATGGACGTTATTCGTCATCCGGAGGAGGCGCGACTCCTTGTTGTCATGGAAAATGGCCTCAGCAAGAGCACGCCGGTTTCGGACTATCGTTTCCAGAATCGCGGCGGATCGGGTGTTAAAACAGCCACTCTTACGGCTAAGACGGGTAAATTGGTCGGCGCGCGCGTGATTGAACCGGGTCTGGACGGCGATTTAGTGATTATTTCCAAACATGGGCAGATGATTCGTTTGCCGCTCAAACAAATTCCTTCAATCGGGCGCGCGACGCAGGGCGTCTACGTCATGCGCATGCACGAAGGGGATAAAGTGGCATCGATTTCACTGATCCTTACGGAACCAGAGGCTTCTGAAGCTAAACAAAAATTGCCTCTTGCTTCTTAAAAATTTATAAACACTAGTTCCTAAACCGTAGGTTTATGAGGCTTCGTAATACTCTTTTTTATACATTAGGGCTCCTGTCTTTTTCCTTTTTTATCGATATTTTTACAGGAGCGGTTATTACGCTGTATGCCCAAACGGCTGATCTCGAAGTGACCGATGTTTATACGAAGCCAGTTCTTGCCGCGGATAATTCTAATTTTGCCAACGATCTCTATCTCAAGGAGGAGGACATACGTCTTTTAAAAGATGACGTTATTTTAAACCAAACCGTTCGCATTTATGGTGTTGTCCACAACGGCGGGAAAGCGGATTTGACCGGCGTCGTGCGTTTTTATGATGAATTAACAGTGGAATATATCGGAACCGACCAACCTATTTCCGTAGTTGGAGGAAAGACGGATGATGTGTTTGTTGATTGGACTCCCGATCGCACAGGAGCTCATACGATTGCCATTCGCGTCAAACCTACAGTTACCACTGGCGATAATACCGACAACAATAAGGTTCGAATCACTATTTTTGTTGACAATGACCTGGATGGTGATGGCATCGGGAATCGCCACGACCCTGATATCGACGGCGACGGGATTCTCAATGCCCAAGACGCGTTCCCATTCAATCCTAAAGAGTGGAAGGACACGGATGGAGATGGGATCGGTGATAATGCTGATTTAGATGACGATAATGACGGAGTTCCGGACGTCCAGGATGCATTTCCTACGGATCCGAAGGAATGGGCGGATGAGAATCATAACGGCATTGGAGACAATGCAGAAAAAGATGCGGATAAGGATGGTATTCCTGACGTTGTTGAAGTTCAAAAAGGCATCAATCCTTTGTTGGCGGATACGGATAGCGATGGCGTGAATGATAAAGAAGACGCGTTCCCGCTGGATCCCAAAGAATGGAAAGACACGGATCATGACGGCCTTGGAGACAATATGGAGATTCAGCAGGGCACCAATCCTTTGTTGGCGGATACGGATAGCGATGGCGTGAATGATAAAGAAGACGCGTTCTCGCTGGATCCCAAAGAATGGAAAGACACGGATCATGACGGCCTTGGGGATAACGCGGATCCGAATAATAACAATAAGGCTCCCCTTCCTGTGATTGAGCCCACTCAGTCAACAATAAACCCTCGTTCTATTACTTTCAACGCCCTTAAATCCAAAGATCCCGATGGAATTATCACGAATTATTTTTGGGATTTTGGGGACGGCGTAAAAGCGGAGGGCGTGGTTGTCGATCATCGTTATTCCAAGCCGGGAGTCTATAAAGTTTTTTTAAAGGCTACGGATAACCAAAAAGAGTCGCAAACCACGAGCCTTTTGGTGACAGCACGTCGCGGATGGGTGGTTTGGGCTTTAATAGGAGTGACCGCGCTTCTTATTCTTCTTTTTTTACTACGATCTGTTTTTCCCCTTTCTCCCTTTAAACAACAATCGATTAAAAGACCTGTTCCTCTTCAAAAAAAGTCCTTGCCTCGGCGTAAAAAATAGTTTAAAATTGCCACGCTTTTATTTCGATTTGAGATTAGCGTTGATCGATTAGCGCAAGAAAATTCGGTCGCGAATCGCTAATCATTAATCGCTAATCGTATTCAATATGAAGTCTGATATTCATCCTAAATATTATCCTAAGGCCAAAACGGTTTGCGCTTGTGGCGCTAGCTATGAATTCGGTTCCACTCAAGAGCATTATCGCGTTGAAATCTGTAGTAATTGTCATCCATTTTATACAGGCAAGCAGAAGCTTATCGATACGGCGGGTATGGTTGATAAGTTCAGAGCTCGCACGGAGGCCGCCAAGAAAAAAAAGGATGCAATAGGTTTGATCCAGCAGAGAAAAGCGGAACGCGTTAAGGAATCGGTCGAGGAGAAGATTACCCGCAAGGTTCACGAAACCGAACACGGAAAAGAGGTTGAAAAGGCCGCCAAAGAAACGGAAAAGAAAGAGGTCGCCAAGAAGAGGGCCAAAAAGACCGTCGTGAAGGAAGGCAAGAAAGTCGTTGAAAAGAAGCTGGGCAAGAAGAAGACAGTTAAGAAATAGTGACCCCTCGACAGAGCTCGGTGCAGGCGAGTGACGAGATTGTTTCCTGAATAGTTTTTTCGAAGATGGATTCGTCAAGTTGCTCCGCGATTTTTCGGATGGCCTGCGGATCATATTTTTTTTCGTTTCTCAGCAGTTTTTTCAATCCCTCATTGAGGTTTTCAGAGGTTAATTCATTGAAAAATTCGCCACTGATGCTTGCCTGTACGCTTTCCAGGCAGCCGCCTTTTCCGTAGGCAAGCACCGGTTTTCCCGCGGCCATGGCCTCCACCGGCGTGATACCGAAGTCTTCCTCTCCCGGAAAAATGAAAGCGCGACAGTGTTCCATGTATTCTTTGATCATTTTGTCCGATTTTCGCCCCAGGAGTTCGACGTTTTCTTTCGCCATGCCCTTAAGCCGCCAGTATTCCGGCCCTTCTCCAATAATGATCAAATGATGGCCGTTTTGATTGAATGCCTCCACGGCCAGTTCAAGATGTTTAAAAGCCGTGAGCGCTGACACGATCAGAAAATAGTTTTCGTGGCCAGGGTGAACTTCAAAGCGCGTTACATTCACGGGCGGATAGACGACTTCGGACGCGCGCCGCCAGTATTTTTCGATCCGTTTTTGAACGTGTTTTGAATTCGCGAGAACTATGGCTGGGCGGCTCGACGTTTCGTAATCCCATAGGCGAATTTTATGGAGCGCCATGGCCGCGAATACGCGACTGATCCGATTCATATTGCCCGTGTATTGGTGCGTGTAATCCCACGCGTAGCGCATGGGGGAGTGGCAGTAGCACAAATGTTTGGTCTGAGGTCGTGTTTTGATGCCGTGGGCAAAAGCGGAGCTGCTGGAAATGACGAGGTCATATTCGTTAAAATCAAACGCTTCGATGGCGCGCGCCATTTTTGGCAACAAAATGCGATGATTCGCATAGAAATCATAATATTTTTGAATGGAGGACGTGATGATTTTTTTGCCACGGAACCATTCCTTCGTTTTGTCGGGATTGTGGATGAGCGTGTAGATGGGCGCTTGAGGAAACATGTCGCACAGCTTTTTTACGACGCGTTCCGCGCCGCCGAGTTTCACCAGTAGTTCATGAACAATGGCGACTTTCATTCTTATTGGTCTGGTTATATCCTTATCCAGGGATAAATTATTTTTTTGTCACGGTCTATTTTTAAAATTTATAGGTTTGTTCGTTTCTTTCGTCCACTTTGATGATCCTATTTAATTTTCTTCCACCCTTTTCAAATATTATACGAAATTTACCAACTCTGGCCCTATATCTTCTATCAAATCCTTTCAGCTTTTTTATATCAAAATTAAGTAGCTCATCGCGCTCTATTAATTCTAAAGACGCCATAAGCAGCAATCTCTCTCTTTTTCTTCTTTTTTTTAAAAATTTTAAAATTTTATCCATATTTTTTCTCAAATTCGCGCATGATCTTCAATAATTTTTTTGCTGCAATTCCTTTCTTTTTTCCCCCCTCCGTAAAATCAACAATGGTTTTCCAGCCATACATGTCCATGGTTTCCTCCTCCTCCTCTTTTAGGGGTTCGACTTTAAAAGCCGGTCTGGAATGCCGCATGACGAGGAAACTTTCACCCTGCGCTACGGCGTCGGCGACTGACGAAAGCGACGTCCTGAGATCTTTGATGCTAATAAGCGTACTCATGAAGATAAATTTAAGTGTACATTTAAAGTATAATTTAAAAGTTTTTTAATGTCAATGAAATCATGTTCCCAGTGTTTATCATCGTTCGAGGTGATCGATGCCGATCGTCAGTTTTATCAAAAAATGGACGTACCGGAACCGACGTGGTGCCCTCGCTGCCGCCATATGCGGCGTCACGGACATATCAATGATTACGCGTTTTACCGGCGGCCGTGCGATCGCTGCGGACAGGATTTTGTGTCCACGCTTCCAAAAGAAAGCGATTATGTGATTTATTGCCAATCCTGCTGGTGCGCAGAGGATCGCGATTGCCGTGCCCCTGGACGTGCGTATGATTTCAACCGCTCATTTTTTAGTCAGTTCGATGCTTTGATGCATGCGGCGCCCCAGCTTGGCATCGTCGGTACGGGCAACGAGAATTGCGATTATTGTGAATCGACAGCCCATTGCCGCAATTGCTATCTGATCAGCGAAAGCAGCAATTGCGAGGATTCATTTTTTTGCTACTGGATCCAAAAGTCCAAGGACTGTATCGATTGCAGTTATCTTCATGAATGCGAACGTTGTTACGAGGCGAATCATTGTTTTAATTGTTATCGTCTGCATTTTTCACGAAATTGTTCCAATTGCAGCGATTCGTGGTTTCTGGATCAATGTGTGGACTGCGACCACTGCTTGTTTTCGGCGAACCTGAGGAATAAACAATTCTATATTTTTAATAAACCGTATTCCAAAGACGCCTATTTTCAGGAGCTCGAAAAATTGAAGTTTGGGAGCCATGATGTAATTCAAATGCTGAAAAAACAATTTCATGTTTTTTTAAAACACAGCCCCGTAAACATCTGCAAATCGAAAATGCCGAAGGCTGTAGCGGCGATTATATTCGGAATGCCAAGAATTGCCGCCAGGTATTTCATTGCTACGATGCCGAGGACTGCGCTTACGGCGAACATGTCTGGCGCGGCGCCAAAGATTGCTACGATTCGAATACGGCGGGGCGTAATGCCACCCTGCTTTATGAAACCACTAACTCGGGGATTGAGTCTTACAACGTCAAGTTTTCGCGTTATTGCTGGGGTTCGCACGACGTGGAGTACTGCAATTCCTGTAAACAATGCGACCATTGTTTCGGTTGTGTCGGACTCAAAGGAGATCAATATTGTATTTTGAATCAATCGTATTCAAAAAGTGATTACGAGGCGCTTGTTCCAAGAATTAAAGCCAAGATGCTGGCGGACGGCGAGTACGGTGAATTTTTTCCCCTTTCGATTTTGTTATTCGGTTATAACGATACTGTCTCTTTTTATGATTATCCGATGACGAAAGAAGAGGTCGTTAAAAATGGCTGGAAGTGGCAGTCGCCTCCTGCAACATCCCAGCATCAAGACTTTCCTGAAACAGTCTTTTTGCCAGACGATATTCACGACACGGATCGTTCTATCCTGGATCAGATTTTGACTTGTTCGGATTGCTCAAAGAATTACCGCATCATAGCTCAGGAGTTTAAATTTTATCAGGAGGCTCCAATTCCTTTGCCTCGTTTATGTCCTTTCTGTCGTTATCGCGATCGCTTAGCCCTTCATAATCAAAAGACGATGCGGCTCATTTTATGCGCTCATTGCAAAAAAGAGATCGCCACCCCCCTGGATCCGACGGAGTTTAGGCAAATTTTGTGCGAGGAGTGCTATTTAAAAGAGGTCTACTGAAATTCCGGCATACGTGCTATAATACAATCATCCACCATTGTTTAAGTTATGATTACTTTTCATATAGAACCTGACGGTAAACAATTTCATTCTTATTGCCCCGAGCTTAAGGGTTGTCATTCTTTTGGCAAAAATCCTGCCGAGGCTATTAAAAATTTAAAAAATGCCATTGAATTGTATCTCGAAGACGAGATGGAGCATCAGACTTTTCATGATCTTATAGCGAGAAAAAAGCGTCATGCCAAAGTATAATCTTACCCCTAAAAAGCTTATCTGCATTTTGTATAAGCATGGCTTCTATTTTATCCGTCAAAATGGAAGTCATGCGATTTTTAAAAATTTAAAAAAAAATTTGAAAGTGGTCGTTCCGATCCATTCGAAGGATATTCCTCGGGGGACGATTCATGCCATCCTGAAAGACGCTCAGATCACATTATGAAATTTTGCCGAGAGATCCCAAAAAATATCTTTATCGGGTACCTCGTTCGTCTTGAAGATTAAAATGACGAGGTCTTTTTTCCCTGTGTTTTCAAGGGCGTGCCGATCGCCGGGTTCGCACAAAATGATGTCGTCTTTTTTCAGAGGATATTTTTCTTGATTGATCCGGAGCGATCCCTGACCGCTGTGAATGTAAAAGATTTCGTAGGTTTTTTTGTGATAATGGGGCTTGATAATGGTTCCGGGCTTGAATTTAACCACCTGGAACCGCGCGCCTGGTTGTCCGAGATCGTCCGCCTCGAAAACGACGTTTTTGACGTAGGTGAAGCGGTCGGACCACGTCAATTTTTGAAGCGATTTCTTTTTCATGGCGATACGATGGTTACTAAAATTTCGCGGCCATCGGGACGGCCGCCGTCGCAATCGATGAAGAAAATCGATTGCCATAGCCCCAACATCAGCTTTCCGTCGCGGAAGGGAATGGATTCGCTACTTCCCAGCATGAGCGCCATCAGATGGGCGCGCGCGTTTTTAGGTTCGTCCGCCGGACAATCTCTCAGATGCAGTTTGTCGCGATGATATTCTTTGCTGGCAGGAATTAGTGACTCCATAAATTCGTGAAAATCACGCACCAGATTCGATTCATTTTCGTTCACCCGGATGGCGGTGGTGGTGTGGCGCGTGTAGAGATGCGCCATGCCTTCGACGCCTCCCTCTTTTTGGATCAGCGCGTTGATCGGTTCCGTGATGTCCAGGAACGTTATCTTATTTCGAGGGAAGACCCGCAAAGACTTTGTATTAAAAGTTATCATCAAATATTGACGATAGAAATTTTTCGGCTATAATTTAGCATGGGGTTAAACATTTATCAACATTTTTTACTATTTTTGTCAATGAATCTTGAATCCTATCTCCAAAAGCTCGGTTTGAATAAAAATGAATCGCGTGTTTATTTGGCGCTCATCAAAAGCGGCCTCACGTCGGTGGGGCCGCTCATTCGTCACACCAAGCTTCATCGCATGCTGGTTTATCAGGCATTGGAACGCTTGGTCAATCTTCATTTGGCCAGCATGGTTTACATCAAGAAAAAAAAGCATTTTCAGGCTTCCAATCCTGACATCCTGTTCGATCACATCCGCGAAGAAGAGGCGGTTGCACACAGCGTCGTCCCTGAGTTGATCAAGCTACAGCGACAGGCAGGGGAGCAGAAGCTCGAAGTTAAAATTTTGTACGGCCATTCCGGCTTTACCGCGAATCTTGAAACTCTGGTTAAATCGGCCGCGAAATACGATAAAAAACTTCGTATCCTTGGCGGCGCTCAGGCTGATTATTTTTATGAAGCGATTGGCGAGTGGTATCCGCGCTACCTCGATCTACTGAAAAAGTATAAAGTGGCGAAATGGCAGATTTCGCCGGACGTCACCTCGCAGGCATTCAAGGAAAAGTTCGCCCGCGAGAGTCATACGGTTTTAAAAACGCTTGCGGTCGGCCTTTCCAGCCCCACGCTCACGCGCATCACGCCGGAGATGGTGTCCATCGAGATTTATACCGAGGAGATCGTGGTGATCCAGATTTATAATAAAGTCGTGGCGCAAGGGTACTGCGAGTCGTTCGAGCTTCTGTGGAAGCAGGCGACGATTTATCACGTTTGATTTTTATGCGTTAAAAAGACTTGATTTTTGAACAAATGTTCACTATATTTAGATTTGAGATTAGAGATTTTTGAAGAATTTTAGTATGAAAACTGAATCCATTGTTCCTGCTGAGCGAATTGAGCATTGTATCTATGTCCTTCGCGGTCACCGCGTGATGCTCGACCGTGATTTGGCTATGCTTTATGGCGTTGAAACTAAGGCACTGATTCAGGCAGTTAAGCGTAATTTAAAGAGATTTCCGGAAGATTTTATGTTTCAATTGAGCTGGGAAGAATCCAGATCTTCAAGGTCACAAATTGTGACCTTGAACGAAGGGGCGGCTTCTGTACGCGGAAAAAATATTAAATATCTGCCGCGTGTTTTTACTGAACACGGAGTCGTCATGGCTGCCAATGTCCTTCGCAGTGAGCGGGCAATATTGATGAGTATACAAGTCGTCTGAGCCTTTATCCGGTTGCGACAGATTTTGTCGTCTCATCAGGAATTAATCAAAGAGCTTCGAGAGCTTAAATCCTTTTTCTTAAAACATTCCAATAAAAACGATCAGGACTTCAGAAAAGTATGGCAAGCCATTGAGCGCTTGCAGAATCCACCACCGTCTGCGGATAAACCCAGGATCGGGTTTTGTCTGGAATGAGCTTCTATTGCGAGTCTCTCGTATCGAGACTCTTCCATAGGATTTCAAACAACTCCATCTGCGTTTTGATGGCGCTTTTGTTTTCGATCACGATGCCGTTCACGGGCGGCGTGAGCTGGTGCATGAAGGGCCGTTGCGGCGTGATGACCAGGTTGGTTGTCAGCTCCGTGCCTTTGGGCAGGAACCGAATCGTCTCGTTGTAATAGCGCTCTTTTTTTTGGAACGCGCGCGCGATGGGCGTGTCGCTCAGGAGGAGCCGGATGTTGATCGGGAGCAGGCCTCGGCGGTAGGTGAAGTTTTCGAAATACTTCTGGTCGAGCCCGATCCACTTCTTCTGGTCGGCGATCACGCAGTAGTTTTCGTGGGGCTGAATGTCCCGGATATTCGATTCGTAGACGGTTTTGACGGCTTCAAGCCCTTCAAAATACTGAATGAGGCTTTGGCTTCCTTCGGTGTTGTAAAGCGCGGTCAGCTCCGGAAGCGCGGACAGGAGGTTCTTTCGCCGTTGCTCCAAAAGGAGTTCCAGCCGTTCCGGGTTGATGGCGCGGTAGCGCTGTTTCATGCTCCTGATGTCGATATGCACCAATCCTTTTTGTTGCAGGGATTCGAGCACCGGATAGACGGTCGGCCGTTTGATCTCCGCGGCGCGCGCGATTTGCAGAACGGATGCCTCGCCCAGCGTGAGCATGGCTAGATAAACGCACGACTCTTTTTCGCTGAGGCCCAATTCCTGTAAAGCGCCGATCAGTTTTTTAGGCAGCATAGATTAAAAATGTCAATTAAACTGACAACAATTTTATATTTATTAAGAGCCAAAATCAATTAATTTTAAATTGATAGTCAACATTTTTGACATTTGTTTATTGTAGCATTATAGTAACAACTCGGAACCTAATTATTTTTTTATGAAGCCGTGCACTCAATGCAAAATGGATTTTCTTGTCACGGACGCGGACCGCGCGTTTTACGATAAAGTTTCGCCCATCGTGGGCGGGAAAAAGATCGCGCTTCCGGAACCGACGCTGTGCCCGGACTGCCGCCAGCAGCGCCATCTGAGCTGGAAGAACGAGCGCACGCTTTATAAGAGGCCGTGCGATCTCTGCAAGCGATCCACCATGTCGGTCCTTTCGTCCGAAAGTCCTTACACCGTTTATTGCCGCGACTGCTGGTGGAGCGACCACTGGGATCCCATGGATTTTGGTCAGGACTTTGATTTCGGCCGTCCGTTTTTCGAGCAGTTCAAAGACCTGCTTTTGAAAGTCCCCAAGCAGGCCGTGCACCAGAATAATAATGCGGAAAATTGTGAATATACGACGGCGACCACGCGCAACCGGAATTGCTATCTAATTTCATCGTCTGGTTACAACGAGGATTGTTATTACGGCATTTTTATGCCACGTAATAAAAATTCCGTCGATAATATCCACATCATGGATTCCCAACTTTGTTATGAGTGTATAGACTGTGAAAAAGGGTACGACCTCGCCTACTCTCAGAACACCAAAGAGTGCAGCGCGTCACGTTTTTTGTATGACTGCCGGAATTGTCATCACTGCTTTTTCTCGTACGGTCTGCGCAATAAGGAATACGTTTTCCGCAATCAATCGTGCACGAAAGAGGAATACGAAGAGAAAATAGCGGCCATCGATTTCACTTCCTATAAGGTGGTCGAAAGTTTAAAAAAGGAGTTTAAAGTTTTTTGCGAAAAGCACCCGCACCTGTTCTATGAAGGTCAGAACAATCAGGATGTGGCCGCCTGCAATCACATCTTTAATTCTAAGGGGTGCGAAGGCTGTTTTGACGCCGATAACCTCGAGGACTGCAAAATTTTGCGCGTGGTATAACGATTCAAAGGACTGTTACGACGTGTACGCGTTCGGTTACGGGAATGAGAAGTGTTATGATTCCCTTGAGATCGGTACGAATGCGACGAGCACGCTTTTTTCCATCTCCAGCTGGAATAACATTACGGATCTTCTGTATTGCTTCGCGTGCCACTCCTCGCAGAATTTATTCGGCTGCATCGGCTTGAAGCAGAAAAAATATTGTATTTTAAACAAGCAGTACACCAAGGAAAAATATGAACAAATCGTAGGTCAGATTGTGGGCCAGATGGTGGCTAGGAAGGAATGGGGTGAATTTTTTCCAACCGCGATGTCCTGTTTTGGTTATAACGAAAGCATGGCCATGGATTTTTATCCGATGACGAAAGCGGAGGTTTCGAAAAAAGGTTGGTCGTGGCACGACATGGTTGAAAAAAAGCCTGATGCCACCCGCATGATTCCCGGCGCGCGTTTGCCGGATCGGACCGCGGATATTCCGGACGATGTCCTTCATTGGGCGATTCAGTGCGAGGCGACCGGACGTTTGTTTAAATTGATTCCCCAAGAGCTTAAGTTCTACCGTGATCAAAAGCTTCCGATTCCCCGTTTGCATCCGGATGAGCGCCATCGTAGGCGCATGGCCATGCGCAACCCGCGACGGGTTTGCGACCGCGCGTGCGCGAAATGCGGAGCGAAGATTCAGACGACTTATTCTCATGAACGGCTGGAGATCGTGGTTTGTGAGGAGTGTTACCTTAAGGAAGTTTATTAAATTACAATTTGGTCCACCATACGGAATATAGGTCAGACTTTTTCTGACGGACGAATCAGATCTCTGAATAAAGCGCATTCGACCCCAGTAGTTCTTCCGGTTCTTATCGCTCCGCGTAATGTGTGGAATTCGATTGATCGTTGCGTCAAAATGGCCCGCCGGGTTTCCATAAAAAGCCGGAGTAAAAGGCGCGTTCCTTCCGCTGGCGGGCTTTCTCCGTTGCCGCGGAGCGCTCTAAATCCATCTTCGGGTGATCTATTTCTGAGCAGCCGCTCCAGAGAATCATCGGCTTCTGTGACACGCATTCCGTCCAGATGTATATTGAGCCCACTGCCTGTGAATGGCATAGCGATTTTTAGACGGCTCGAGATACCGTTATCGGTTTCCATTCTTAACCCGACGTCTAAAGGCGAACATCTTAAAGTCGTTTCCAATCGAAGACGTAAATGTCTAATTTTTTTTGAAACGCGAAGGACAAATATCGAACGAGCTCCGCGATATGAGCGCAGCCATCCAATCTTTTTCTGACATCGTGAATCATTTCCTTTTTTTTAAGATCCACTTCATTCCATACTGTTCCCGACCGCGCGATCGCTGTGCGGCATTCGTTAAAAGGGCGGCTTCGATCTGCAACGCAGACTTGGTTTAAAATCCCCTCAGGATTCACCTGAGCCATTAATTCCATGTGATGAACAGGATCCTCAATGGCCGCGACGGCGCTTCTTGTGCCATCTGGATTAGTGGTGAGAAACGTTTGGATGGTTCGCTGATAATATTCAGAAGATGGGGCGGAAGGCGGCATAGAAAATTTATTTTAGGGAGTCACTATATCAAATGTTGCTTAAACGTGGCAAATTTTTTGTAGTATTATAATAGATGCGTAACTTGTAACTGGTAACTGGTGATGATCGTTGGCGTTCATGTTTCCATCGCCGAAGGACTCGCTCCGCTTCCTTTCTTTCTCGATTCGCTCGGGTGCAATGCCATGCAGTTGTTTTTGCATAGCCCGCAGCAGTGGAGGGAATCGACGTACGACGAAGAGGATATCCATGATTTTAAAAAGGGCGTTAAGGCGCATGGGATTAAAACAATCGTGGGTCATAGTTCCTATTTTACGAATTTCGCCAAGCCCTGGAAGGAGGCGGCACCGGCCATGCACTTCATCAAATTCGATTTGGATATTCTCCAGCGCATCGGCGGGCATGGGCTGGTGACGCACGTGGGCAAATTCCTGGAGCTTCCAAAAGAGGACGCGTTTCGTTACACGATCGAGAATCTGAATTGTGCGCTCGAAGAAAGCGAAGCGCTCGAAGTGCCTCTATTTCTCGAAAATGGCGCAGGGCAGGGCACCGAGATCGGCGTGAGTTTTGAGGAGCTTGCCCGTGTTTACGAGGGCATCGGGAAAAAGAACCGTTCGCGGCTTTTTTTCTGCCTTGATACCTGCCACTCATTCGCCGCGGGATACGACTGGCGGACGCTAAAAGCCGTTTTAGATACTTTCAAAGAATTCGATCGATTGCTGGGCGCGGAAAAATTAAAAGTCATTCATCTCAATGACGCCAAAAAACCACTCGGGTCGCATGTGGACCGACACGCGGATCTGGGCCAGGGCGAAATCGGCTGGGAGGGGATTCAGGCCATTCTGAGCGAGGCGAACCGCCGCAAGGTGCCGCTCATCCTGGAGACGCCGGATTTGTATGAGGACGTTGTGAAGATCACTAAGAAGTGACCTGCCTTCGCGCGGACGCTTCGGACGGACAGGCGAGTTGCGAGTGACGAGATGCAAAAAACGTAATACAATACCCACGAACTTAAAAAATAGAAATGACGTTGTGGTTATTCGTTGCCGCAGGGATCCTCCTCGCTTACTTCCTTTTTTTGTTATTTTTGAGCGCGCAACGGAGCCGGTATGAGCGGCAACAGGATTCCTGTCTCATTCGTGTTTCGGTTTCTAAGTTGAATGAAAAGGGACCGATTGTGATGGAGCAGGTATTCGCCGCGTTGCACGGTCTTCATGAGGAATGGTCCTTGTGGCGGTATTTGTCCGGTTTCCAACAGCCGCGATTGAGTTTTGAAATCGCGTCCGTGGATGGGCTTATCCAATTTTTTATCTGGATGCCGCGACGGTTTAAGATTGTGGTGGAGAGCCAGATTTATGCCCAGTATCCGGATGTGGAAATCGAAGAGATGAAGGATTATACGGGTCCCTTTGGCGGGGGAGGAGACGCAGTTCGTTCCTTCGACATGACTCAGGAGAAGAAACTGCCTGTACAAAAAAAAGAAGTAAAAGGTTCGGAGCATTTGCCCGTGAAATATTCCGGCGCGCCCTTAGCGCGCCCACAGCCTATTACTGCGGAATTAAAATTCACCGAGCCTCAGGTTTATCCTATCAAGCGTTTCGCTCAATTCGAAGATAAGCTGACGCGTCTCGCGACGGAACCATTGTCCGGCATTATCGCGACTCTTTCTAAATTGAGCGCTCAGGATGAGCAGGCGTGGATCCAAATCACGATCCAGCCGTTGGGGGACTGGTGGCGCAAGCGCGGGATTAAGTGTCTCCGCCTAGTAAATCGCGGATTGTTCCGCGGTATTTTTTGGCTTGAGACGTTAGCGACCCGTATTTATCTCGTCCGTGGATTTTGGAAACGGCTGTTTTTTAGTCCGTTATACGTCTTTTTTTGGGCTATCCGCGGCAAAGGGCTGAGCATTCTTGAAATGCAGAGCGCCCAGGATTCGGACGACAAAGACATGGACGAGCATGTGTCCCGTACCCACGACCGCGAAGATCCGATCGCGGCCGGCGTGGATAAAGTGACCCAGCTTTCCTTTGATGCCAATATCCGCATAGTGTATCTGGCATATCCGGAAAATCTACCTCACGCGGAGGTAAAAATTAAAGAGATCGCCGGTAGTTTCAAGCAATTCAATCTTCCCAGCCTCAATGGTTTTAAAATCGCCCGCGTGAATGAGCATAATCGTTCCGTATTCCGTCGGTATCTCAAGCGCGCGGTGGTGACCGCGACGATGGTGATGAACGTGGAGGAGTTGGCAACGATTTTCCATCTGCCACAGGTGTCCGAAGGGAGCACGCCCGCTTCCAATGTTTTATGGGTGATGTCGCGCAAGCTGGAGCCGCCGCATAATCTGCCCCGCGAAGGGCAGGTGCCCGCCAGCGAATTCACGTTACTCGGGACATCGTCTTTTCGCGGAATTAAACAGAGATTCGGCATCCGCGATACGGATCGTCGGCGTCACATCTACATCATCGGAAAAACGGGTATGGGCAAATCGACCCTGCTTGAAAACATGGTTCAGTCCGACATCCTGCGCGGCAAGGGCGTGGCCGTGATCGATCCTCACGGCGATCTGGCGGAACGCATGATCGACTTTGTGCCGGCGCACCGGACGAATGATGTGGTGATCATCGATCCATCGGACACGGGGTATCCGATCGCTTTCAACATGCTCGAGTCCTCGATCGGCACGCCGGAGCATCGCGGACTCATCGCTTCCGGATTGCTCGGTGTTTTTAAAAAGATGTACGCGGAAAGCTGGGGACCGCGCCTTGAACACATCCTCCGCAACACTATTCTCGCCCTCACGGAATTCCCCGGGGCCAGCATGCTCGGCATCATGCGCATCCTGGTGGATGACGACTACCGCCGTAAGGTCGTGAACACGATCGAAAATCCCATGGTGAAGAGTTTCTGGCTAGATGAGTTTGGCAAGATGGAGCCCAAATTCCGCACCGAAGCGATTTCACCTATCCAAAATAAGGTCGGGCAGTTCCTCTCGTCCCCCATGGTCCGCAATATCGTGGGGCAGTCGAAATCGACCATGAACGTGCGCTTCATGATGGATACGAACAAGATCATTATCGTGAACCTTTCTAAGGGCAAGATCGGCGAAGATAACTCATCGCTGCTCGGTTCCATGCTGATCACCAAATTCCAACTGGACGCCATGAGCCGCTCGGACGTGGTCGCGAATAAGCGCACGGATTTCTATCTCTACGTGGATGAATTTCAGAATTTCGCCACGGATTCGTTTGCCACAATTCTCTCAGAAGCACGAAAATACAAACTCAATCTTACCATGGCGAACCAGTACATTGAACAGATGTCCGAAGAGGTGCGCGACGCGGTGTTCGGCAACGTGGGTACGAGCATCTGCTTCCAGGTGGGCTTCGACGACGCCGAGTATTTCTCCAATCAATTCTCAGAAGAGGTCCTGCCGAACGACATCGTGACGCTCCCGAAGTACCACGCGTACACCAAGCTCCTCATCGACGGTATGCCCAGCAAGACGTTTTCCGTGGCCACGCTCGCGCCACCGGATTTGGTGATCGAGGAGGGCCGCCGCGACAAAATCATCCGCCTTTCCCGCGAACGCTACGCGCGTCCGCGCGAGGAAGTGGAAGACAAGATCAAGCGCTGGAGCGAGAGCGGACGACGCGAAGACGACGAAGCGCCTGTGCGAGGATTGGATCGCGGGGAGAAGGGGCTGATAGATAGACCGAAGAAGAGACGAGTGACGAGAGACGAGTGACTAGTGACGAGTGACGAGAGACGAGAAAAAGTCCTGGGCCAGCCGGTCGCGGGAATAAACGTTAATAAAAGCGGCGATTAAGAGAGAACGGGGGTACGGCCACCGAGTGTTGCTCCGCCCGACCGCGCTCTTCGCGTCTCTGCCTTTGCGAATTCGGCGGTAAAGTCCTTAAGTTTCACAGGAACGGTATTGTCGATCATTCCATCGGGCTTTTTGGCGAGCGTTACATCCCAGTATTCCTGGTAGCCGACATCTATAGACACGCGGAAAGTCAATGTCAGCGCTGTGCGCGTGTCTCTGACAAGATCCGGCAATAACGCCATTTCACAGTCAGACGCTAAAATGTTTTTTCCTTTGTATTTTCGGGAAAGGAAGCGGGCGAGCTGAACGGCCATGAAATGAGCGTAATAAACCAATGTATGGCCTATTTTTTCGCGGTTTTTTTCAGCGAGCCGCAAGGTTTCTTCCCGCAGTCCTAATACCTTTAAATCAATATTTTCCCCGATGTTTTCGGGTTTGACCCAAACGATGCCGTCTTGTGTGGATTGTGGCTCCATAAATTTTGGGTTATTCATACTGAACTACTTATAAAATCAGAATTTTTTTCGAGTTCAGTATTTCAGTTTTATTATATTAATACTTTTTGATATTTTGTCAAAATATGTGTATTGACAATATACTTAAAGTATAGTATAGTAATATACTTACCTCCTAAAAAGTATTGTTTATGGCTTCAGTTCCTGATCAGCTTATTCATTCTGTCGGTTCCCCGGAAGCCGCGTCACCCGCGGCGGAAAGGGATCCTCGTTTGATTGCCGTAGAAGCGGCTCGCCTTGCGGCTACGGATGCCGTTTTTCCAGTTGAGGTGAAGCCTACCCCGGAAGAACGTGCCGCGAGGGAAGCCCTATTTTTTCGTATCAGCGGCGCCGCGATCAATAGCGACTCAGCCCGGACTCAACGCGGTTTTGTTGAACTCTGCGAGCGTCACCCCGAAGTCCAAAAGACTCTGGAAGCGCTCCAGCGCCATCATCCGGAAACCTATAGGCACAGCGTGGGCGTGGGTCTTATCATGATGGCTTTATACAACGAACACCCCGAACTTTTTGCTGATTTTACTTCCGAAGAACAGGACGACTTGGCCAGAGGAGCCTTTATGCACGATGTCGGCAAGCTCAAGGGAGCGCGGATGTCCGAAGATGATACGGTTTATGATCCCGCGTTTTATGAGGCGCTCGGAGTTGTTGGCCGTCGCCCTACCGATGCGGAAATGAGTCTTATCAAATCCCATACGAGCTCCGAGGTCGTTGCCGATCGCATGAATCATGTGGAATCAGGGGCTTTTGATCGTCTTGGCCCTTTGACCCAAGCGGTTATGATCGGTCATCATTCACGCTACAATCGCGAGCAGGCTCCCGGAGCTGAGGATCCGAAAGTGCAAAAGGCCATGCAATTGATGGAGCTGGTTGATATTTTTGAAGCGGTGACGGGCGTGATGGGGCCACGGGGTTATCGTTTACACGAAATACAGCAGAAGCCTGCAGGCTTTTCTGCGGCATGGATTGACGGTGTTTTGAATCAAACCGCCCAGAGCGATTTTCAGAAAGCGGTTGTTGCCGTGCTGCACACGACGGTTCGGATGGATGTTGTCATCAGCGCCATTCATGCTCTCGCGAGCCGCATGGCCCAAGAAGCTCCATTCCTAAATGACGCGGCGCTGTATGACGGGTACGCGAAAGCTCTTTCGGAGGCGGCCTTCAGGCCCGCCGTTCAGGCTTCTCCGGCACTAGCTGCCGCGTGATATCAGGCAGGCAAAAGGTGTCAAAAGTTTTTCCAATTGTAATTAAAGCTCGGGTCATAAATGCTTCAGGGTCGGAGTCTCCCGCGAGCCGTGCGCACATGGTTTTGAATAGTCTTTGAGGTCTCAAAGCTCCCTTGCTAATAAAATATAGCTTGAGTTCTTCTCGTATTTCTCTGCTTTCAACACGCGGATCGTTTCCCGCAAGCTTCAGCGCTTTTCGTATTGCCTGATTGCACTCCATGCTCCGGATAAAATTTTCAGCTTTCGCCTCAAGTTCTTGCTGACGTTGTAAGACTTCCATTCTTTCGTCTTTTTCTGCCTGGGTGGACTCATGTTCTTCATCCGGAGCGGCCCCCTTTGCTGCGGTGTTGGCTGAAACTACGGCTTTTCCATTGAGTGCAGCTCGATACACGTCACGGTTTGCGGCTATCCGTTGTTCCGGACGAGTGTCACCCGTCAGAACTCCGGCGCTTTTATTCTTGACCGCTTTGAGGTATCTGGCTTCCATTAGTCCCATCTCTCGCGCTAAGGCTTGGGGGTCGAATGGTTGTGGTGCAGAAGGAGGTTTCATTTTTTAAAATTTATTGATTTTTATTTGAATGCACGGTTTTAAATTTCCTGTTGGAACTCTTCTACTAATTGCCTACTCACCTTATGAATATCCGGTAATTGAGGCATCCTCTTTTCTCTCAGGATCTGATTTGCCATTCTTACCGCCCGAGAGAATGCGATGCTCGTGACATTTTTACCGGTATTGGCTTCTTCAAGAGCTTCCGCTACGAGTCGTTCTACGCTAATGCCTCTTTCTTTCATTGCTTCCACGACGTCAGTTCCACCCAGTGTTTTGGCAAGAATTCTTTCCGCGATATGGAGATTGCCTGTCGCCGAAAGGAGAGCTTCTCTATCTGCTCTTTCTCCATCAGTGGGTTGAACTTCGACTGGGAAGGGGGCTCCGTCGGCCGCTTTTTCCGACGCGCGGAGGGCTCTTTGTATATCGGCGCGGTGGGCGCCGTCGTGCTGACGATCACTTCCGTCATCGAGATTAAGCGCTGTATTCTGAGACATATCTTTGGGATTAAAGATTAAATCTAATTATTATACCATTTTGTCGTTATAAAAGCAATGGCTAAGGACGGATTTTTTTGATAGGATTTTTTCTGCGTTTTAATTACGAATTATGAGGCTTCTTATCACGGGTGGAGCTGGGTTCATCGGTTCCAACTTTATTCATTATTTGGTTAAGGAACATCCGGATTATCCAATCATCAATTTGGATAAATTGACGTACGCGGGGAATCCGGACAACCTCAAAGAGGTCGTAGGTCATCCGAATTATCGTTTCGTACAGGGGGATATCGCGGATCGGAAGCTGGTTGATTCGCTAGCCGGGGAGGCGGACGTGATCGTGAATTTCGCCGCGGAGACGCATGTGGATCGCTCCATCACGGGGCCGGAGGTATTTTTGCAAACCAATATTTTGGGCACCCAGGCGCTTTTGGAGGCGGCATTGAAGCACAAGCATCCACGCTACGTTCAGGTCTCCACGGATGAAGTGTACGGCGATATCGTGAAGGGGCATTTCACTGAAAACGATCGACTGAAGCCGAGTTCGCCCTACGCCGCCTCGAAGGCGGCGGCGGATCTCCTCATTAGCGCGTACCAGCGCACGTACGGACTGCCCGCAGTCATTTCCCGATGCGCGAATAACTACGGACCGCGCCAGTTTCCAGAAAAAATCATTCCGTTTTTTGTGAAGCGGCTCATGGAGGGCAAGACCGTTCCCGTGTACGGTAAAGGCCAGAATATCCGCGACTGGCTCCATGTTTCCGACCATTGCCGCGCGATCGATTTAGTCCTGCATACGGGGCGACTGGGTGAAGTTTATAATGTGGGCGCGGGCAATGAGCACATCAATCTGGATGTCGCCAAGGCGATCATTCGACTCCTTGGTCTTTCCGAGGACCGCATCGAGTTCGTGACGGATCGCTTGGGGCATGACGTGCGCTACGCCGTCGATTCCAGTAAAATAAGGAAGGAGCTCGGATGGAAGCCTGAAATTGATTTTGATAGAGGGCTGAAGGAGACGGTGCAGTGGTATAAAGAACATCTGACACATGACACATAACATCTGACAAAAAATTAAAATAAAAAAGAAAAGTCAGGTGTCAGATGTCAGTTGTCAGGTGTGAAAATTTTATGAAATAAAATTTTATTATGTGCGGAATTTTCGGTTACATAGGGCCGCGGACGAATGGTCTCGAACTCGTGGTTGACGGGCTTAAAAAATTGGAATACCGCGGATACGATTCGTGGGGAGTGGCCGCAGACAGGGGCGGTGAGCTTTTTGTCGAGAAGCATGTGGGCAAGATTTCCGGGATCGATACGAAGATTTTTAAGAATACCTCCGCCTCTTTGGTGATCGGTCACACGCGCTGGGCCACGCATGGCGGCGTCACGGATATCAACGCGCATCCTCATTTCAGCGGCGACAAAACCGTGGCGGTCGTTCAGAACGGGATTATTGAGAATTATAAGGAAATCCGCGACGAATTGGGGCGTGAGTATTTTATTTCTCAGACGGATACCGAGGTGATTCCGCAGCTCATCGCGCGTTATCGGAAAACCATGAATTTTCAGGAGGCAGTCTTAGCCGCTCTTCGCCGCCTTAAGGGGCGTTACGCCATTGTGGCGATCAATGTGGGCACCCATCAGCTGATCGCGGCCCGGTGCGGATGCCCTTTGATCGTTGGTATCGGTCAAGACGAACATTTTGTGGCGTCGGATATTCCCGCGTTTCTTGAATACACGCAGGAGGTGATGTATCTGGATGATAATGAGATGGTGATCATAGATGGGGAGGCTAGTGACGAGAGACCCCTCGACCAAGCTCGGGGCAGGCGAGTGACGAGTAGCAAGAGACGAGAGACCTCTCGACCAAGCTCGGGGCAGGCGAGAGACGAGAAAGAAAAATTCGTCACTGACCACTCGTCGCTGCATTTTTTAAATATTGAAACAAGTCAGCCGATCCAAAAACGTCTCGTTAATATCGACTGGAAAGCGGAATCGGCCGAGAAAGGGGAATATGATCACTACATGCTCAAGGAGATCATGGAACAGAAGGCGACGATTCTTCGCGCGATTGATCAGAGTGACGAAGATATCCTCAAAATCGCCCAGACGATCCGCGAATCGCGCGGATGTTTTTTTTCCGGTTGCGGCACGGCCGGCAAGGTGTGCATGGCCGGCGAATACTTTTTTTCGATCATCGCCCAGCGTCATGTGAATTACGCTCCGGCTTCTGAATTTCCCGTGTATCATCATTTTCTGCGCCCCGAGAGTTTGCTCGTCGTGATTTCCCAAAGCGGCGAAACTGCGGATGTGCTGGAAGCCATGGAGGCTGCGAAAAAGAAGAAAGCCCGCGTGCTTTCGATTGTCAACGTGGCTGGCAGCACTATCGCGCGGCAATCGGACACCTCGCTTTTGATCAACGCCGGTCCGGAGAAGGCGGTGGCATCCACTAAAGCGGCCACATCCCAGATGACGCTCTTGCTTCTCATCGCTTACGCCATGACAGAACGCCTTCAGGAAGGCCGGCGGCTCCTGGCGGAAGTGGCCTCAAAGATCAATGATATGCTCAATCCGCGCTTCCTGGTTTATATTAAAGAAATCGCGCAACTCATCCGCGAGCATAATAATTTATATATCATCGGCAAAGCTGAAAATTACCCCATGGCCTTGGAATCGGCGATCAAGATCCAGGAAGTTTCCTATATTCATGCCGAGGGGTTCGCGGCTGGCGAACTCAAGCACGGCCCCATCGCGCTTGTCAGCCATGGGACGCCCTGCATCGCCTTTGTGGCGAACGATGAAGTCCGCGAGGATGTGCTCAGCAACACAATGGAACTCAAAGCCCGCGGCGCCTATATTATCGGCGTGAGTCCGGAGCGACATGATGTTTTTGACGAATGGATCCACGTCCCCGATGTGGGCGTTGCGTCGCCCCTCGTCAACATTATCCCAATTCAATTGCTGGCTTATTATCTGAGCGTACTTCGCGGACTGGATCCCGACATGCCTCGGAATTTGGCGAAATCGGTCACTGTAAAATAAATACGTAATTTGTAATTTGTAACTTGTAATTAGCGACCATCCCGCCAAAGCGGGATACCTACAAGTTACCAATTACGAGTCCCAAAGGGATCACTTAGTGATTACAAATTACGTATTAAAATTATGAAAGCCTTCCTCGATTTTATGTACAGCACGGACGTGAATCGTTATTTTTTTTCGGATGTCACGTGGAATGTTTTTTTAGCTCTGATCCCGTGTTGTTTGTCATTCGTTTTGTATCGAACGCTGAAAGCGAAAAAATGGAATTTAGCGTGGCACGAATGGGTTCCCTTCACTCTTGTTTTTCTTTTATGGATCGCTTTTTTGCCTAATACGGTTTATCTATTCACCATGATCCGGCATTTGCTGGATTATTGTCGCGCGCCTACCACTTTTCGCGTATGTCCGGATCGCGCGTGGCAGATCATGTTTTTCTTTGGTTTCGCCTTGCTGGGGGTCCCCACGTTTGTGTATTCGCTTGAACGTATGACCCGTATCTTCCGCCATTTTTTTGGAAAATTAGTTGGATTTCTTTTTCCTATTCTCATTATTCCCGTAATTACGGCAGGGCTTCTTTTGGGTCTGATCCGTCGGTTTAATAGTTGGGATCTTTTGCAATACCCTTTATTCACAGCGAATGAAATGCTGAGAACGCTCCATCAGCCCGGAATCGTTTTAAATTTTTCGGTTTATCTCGTTGGACTCTATTCGATTTATTATCTGATGCTTTGGTTTTTTTCTAAGATTCTGAAGAAATGATTCGTATCCGTCTCATCATCCGCGGGTGTGTGCAGGGCGTATTTTTTCGATCCAGCGCCCAACAGAAGGCGCTCGAATTGGGCGTGACTGGATGGATCGGCAACTGCGCGGACGGTACGGTTCAGGCCGTGGTCGAAGGGCCTGACAACCTTGTGAACCAGTTCGTCGAATGGTGCGCCAGCGGTCCAAGCACGGCGCAGGTCGAAAGAGTCGAGGTCGTGCGCGAGGCGTACACGGCGGAGTTTGAAGGATTTGAGATCCGGTACTAAAAGTCGCTATATGGCAGCAGCGTCACGTCCCACACGCGGAGGAAGGCGTTCCAATCGGTTGTCGCCGCGTGGGCGGCCGCATATTCGCGGCCAGCGAAGACGGTGTTTTTCATGAAGTTATATTTGGCCAGGAGCGCGTCATTTTGGGAGGCCAGGAAGCGGAATTCGTCGTCGTGGAGTATGTAGAAAAGATAGGTTTCCGCGAAGTCTTCAAACGGGTCTGTCATGGCGTAGCCTGAAACGAAATCGAAATTATTGGCAACGCTTTTTATCTGTTTTTCGTTATCCCAGCTGATGCGGTAAAAGTCGAGGCTCGGGTCGCCCTGATAGATCGGGAGCGTTCCGTCTTTAAATTCCGAAGGCGCGCTATTGGTTTCAGCTTGCAACGATCCCAAATCGGTCGTATGACCGATTTCGTGAATGAGGACCGCGTTTAGTTCTTCTACGGACACGTTGTAGCTTTTAAGAATGATTGTACGAGCGCCGCCCATACCGCGACTGGCTTCCGGATTGTATTCCAGGACGATTTTTTGAAGCGATTTTGTATGATTCGCGGGCAATTTTCGGATTGTCTCATAAATGAGATTACTGGTTTCCCCAGGGATTTTTGTGGTTTTTCCTTCAGCGCTTAGGCGGAAAGAGGCCGGCTTCAGGGTTTGGTCGGTTTTGGCGATGATATTTTGCTCAAAAGAGGGCCAGAAGGCGTGCACGCCGGCATAGAGCCCAAAGGCACTTAATTGAAACGCCAAGAAAATGAGCAAAACTTTAAGACGCATACGTGGCTTAGTTAACGTATCCGTTTGGTTTTTGCTTTTTGGTTTTTGAGTGTCCGGAGAAAGGTTAATAAATTACCATAAAATTATTAATTTGTCAATAGTTCGAATTGACTCACTATTGACAATGAGTTTATCGATTTGTCAATGATAAAAAATGGTGATTTTCGGTATAGTGTGGTGTATGTCGATTGCCCGTAAAATCCTCGAAAACACGTTTGTCCAGATCCTTGGAAAAGTGGCCACCGGGGCCCTTTCTATCGTGATCCTCAAAATTATTTCGAGCTATTTGGGGACGGCCGGTTATGGCGATTACACGACGGTTTATCAATATCTCGCTTTTTTTGGCATTATCGCGGATTTTGGCATCTATACGATCACGGTCAAAGAGATGTCCCGCGATCAAAGCCAAATCCCACGCATCCTTGGAAATGTCTTAGGGCTTCGGACGTTGCTGACGTTTATCGCTATGATTCTGGGCGCGATCGTTGTGTTTTTGGTGCCGACCTATCGCAATACCTTGATCCCCATCGGTGTTATCGTGGCTACTTTTTCCACTTTATTTACGATCCTCAACGGCACGATTTCAACGGTTCTTCAGGTTCATCTAAAGATGAATTACACAACGTACGGCCTTGTAATAGGCAAAATCGTGAGCGTGATTTACATGGCCTGGGCGGCGTTTATAGGCTTCCCTCGCGATCCGGTCATGGGATTTTATCATCTGCTGTTCGCCGGCGTGATCGCTAACCTTGTGATGTTTGTGATTACGGCTTACTATACACGTCGCTACACCGCGATTACGTATCGATTTGATTTCGATTTTTGGGCGGATGTTTTTAAAAAATCATTGCCTTACGGCGTGGCCTTGGTTCTTAACACGATCTATTTTCGCGTGAACGTGATTGTTCTTTCCTCTTTCTTGCCGCATAGCCTCGCCGTGGCAAATGGGGCCGTGGTTTGTAACGCGACTCTCTGTGGCGACACAGAGGTTGGACTTTATGGCGTGGCCATGCGCATGCTGGAAGTCATGATTATTATCCCGGTTTATTTCATGAATTCCGTGCTTCCCATCATGACCCGTTATATCGAGGAGCAAAGCGAAAAAATCCGTCAATTGATGCAGTATTCTTTCGATTTTTTGGTTGCGTCTGCGGCGCCGCTTTTGGCGGGAGGCTTTGTGCTAGCGGTTCCCATTGTACAATTTATTTCCGATCCCCAATTCGTCAGCGGACACACATATCGCTACGGTTCGGATATCGCGGTAAAAATCCTGATGTTCGCCATGGCGTTTTCCTTCATCAATTCACTGTTCGGGTTCACCTTAGTAGTCCTCAATAAACAGGTCAAACTCATGTACATCAACGCGGGAGCGGTCTTATTTAATATCATCTCCAATATTCTTGTGGTGGCTCATTGGGGATTTCGCGGCGCGGCTGTCACATCGGTTTTTTCCGAGCTTCTGATTCTGATTTTTACCTATCATGTAGCGCAGAGACAGCTTGGTTTTTATCTTCATTTAAAAACTTTTTCTAAGCTCATTTTTGCCGCATTAATGATGGGTCTTGTTTTATGGGTAGGTATGGGATTATTGCCTCACGCGGGCGCGATTCCTCAATTAGCAATTTTAGTACCCATAGGCAGCGTGGTTTATCTTGGAATTATTTATGCCACTCGGGCTGTGACGCCGGAAATGATGTCACTACTCAAAAAGAAAGCGTAATCCAAATGGCTAAAGAAACGTATTCCGCAGGCGGCGTGGTATTGGACCTTCATGGACGAGTGTTGGTGGTGAATCAACACGGTAATTCATGGTCTTTGCCCAAGGGGCATATCGAGTCTCAGGAAAATGCCATGATGGCGGCCAAGCGCGAAATCTATGAGGAGACCGGAATCCAAGACCTTACGTTTGTTCGTGAGCTGGGCGCTTATCAGCGGTATCGCATCGCTCCCGACGGAGGGGAGGATCCTTCGGAGTTTAAAAATATCACGATGTTTCTTTTTAAAACGAATCAGGAATTTTTGAAACCTATTGATCCTGAAAACCCCGAGGCGCGCTGGATTGAAAAGGAATTGGCGGCAGATTTGCTGACACATCCGAAAGATAGAGAATTTTTTCTAAAAGTTATGGATTTAATTTAAACTATGCGTCCCTTTTTTAGAAAAATTTGCTTTTTTTTAGCTCTTTTTTTGCTCAGCGGAGTCTCGACTGGCGTAGAAGCTCAATCTGGTTCTAAATATTTTTTGCCGATTCTGATGTTTCATTATGTGTCCACGCCTCCTGCTTCTGACACCTTCGGCCGTAATTTGTATTATTCGGTTGCGTCTTTTAAAAAGCTGGCCGCTTTTTTGGTCAAACATCAAATTGTCGCTCTGACGATGAGCGATCTGGGAGCAGGCGCTATTCCCAAAAACCCAGTCATGCTTACGTTTGACGATGGGTACGAAGATTTTTATACGAGAGCCTTTCCCGTGATCAAAAAATATCATTTGCGCGCCACACTGTTTGTGATCACCGGGAAGCTGGACAAACCAAGCTATCTCACGACCGCTCAGCTTAAAGAGATTTCAGATTCCGGAGTTGTGGAAATAGGAAGCCATACCGTGACCCATCCTGATTTAACCACGCTTTCCAACGCGGCGCTTGCCCAAGAACTCACAGACTCTAAACGCGCGCTGGAAACCATGACAGGAAAGCCTGTAGTGAGTTTTTGTTATCCTTTAGGTAAAACGAACGCGCGCGTTCAAAAAGCCGTGGCCGTTGCCGGCTACCTCTTCGCGCGGACCACGAGTCATGGTTTTTTTATTGACTTCAAAGATCCCTTGGCCCTTCCCACGGTGCGGATGTTGCCGGAAGTCGGAGGGAAGAGTTTCAAGAATTGGTGGGGAGTGACTGGTGGGCGCTAAAGGAGTCGAACCTTTGACCTTCTGAGTGTAAATCAGACGCTCTAACCAACTGAGCTAAGCGCCCATACGAACGATAGTATACCGTCAGGTTTTGTAAATATAAATAACCGGTGTCTTTTGGGTGATGTCTTTGGGGATAATCTCGAAGGGTTTCCAATGATGGATGGCGAAGGAATGAGAAATGATCGTTGCGTGGCAGTGATCCGTTTCGATTTTTTTAGCTAATTTATCGAGCATTCCCGGCGTCAGATAACAATACAAATAGTCCGCGTGGTTCAGGTCGGACGACAGGAAGTTCTTCATCAGGAAGGTGACCTTAGGACTCCGTTTGAGGAGCTTGACCAGCTGGGCCCAGAGGAAAATAAGCGGGGCCAGTTCAAAGCCAACCACGGCGCATCCGTAAGTCTTGTTGAGCGCGAATGCCAGGCGGCCATCGCCACTGCCAAGCTCATAAACGATATCGGTCGGCTTGAGGGGAACGGCTTGGATCATCGCTTGAGTGGCGTGGCGGTTGCTGGGCGCGAATGGCACCATCAGATAAAAATTCACGAAGACCGTGAGGAACATGAGGAACACGAAGATCAGCATGAGGATCAAAAAAAGTACCATTGGACAGCTCTTTACAAAACAAGCTTGATTGCTAGAATAGACTACGCCATTTATGGCGCCATCGTCTAGCGGCTAGGACATCAGATTCTCAATCTGGTAACCGGAGTTCGATTCTCCGTGGCGCTACCAACGGAGTAGAAACTAAAAAACCCTCCCCGCCTAGGCGGGGAGGGTTTTTCTAAATCGTATTTAAACGATCTCCGGCTTATTCGAATCTTCGACCGGCACCACCGCGATCAAAACGGCGTCCGCCTTCTTGAAGAGGGCGAGCCTCGTTGACCGTCAGAGTGCGACCTTCGAACTCTTTACCGTGGAACATCTCGATAGCCTTTTGGGCTTCTTCGGGAGTTGCCATTTCGACAAAGCCGAATCCCCGTGACCGGCCAGACATTTTGTCTGAAATAATTTTGGCAGACGACACAGCGCCTGCGGCGGAGAATGCGCTAGTAAGCGATTCTTCGGTAGTCGAATAGGGGAGACCACCGACGTACAGTTTTGTACCCATAAAAAAATAAGGATAAGATATAAACGCTTCTTATCCTGAGTCATCATCGCTATAAAAGCGCATTAGATCAAGAAACGAAGCACGGGCGAAGTATAAACGAAATTATTTAAAAGTCAAATAGAAATGAAAGGCCGCGTCAATAATGACATTATTTTGACAGTTCGCCCTGCTGGCGGCGGAGAATTTCCTGGGGGTTTGTGGTAATGACGCGATCTTCGTTGTAGCTCGCGATGATTTGAATGGCCACATGCTTCAAGCCCGCGAAAAAAAGTCCCTGTCCAATGTCTGAGTTGAGGAGAAGGTACTTTTCTCCTTCGGTGAGGTTGAATAGCTTTACAAGACCGTCGACGGATCCGGGCGATTGCTTCAAAAGCAACTGCATGGATGAGTTTGTGATGATCGGCTTGCCGTAATCGGATCGGATGAAATCCTCCACGTCCTGAGTGACCGTGGTAATTCCCAAATAGTATTTGCGGGCGCGTTTTACGAGGCCATAAAGGAATCGGGCACTGTCCTCATGTTGCATCATGGACCAGGCCTCATCGATGACCAGGAGGCGCTTTTTGAGTTCGGAACGGACGCGATTCCAGATGTAATTCAAAATGATATATGTGGCGATGGGGCGCAGCATATCCTCGAGATCCCGAATGCAGAATACCACGAGTCCTGATTTTAGATCGACATTCGTGGGTTTATTGAAGATTCCCGAGAAGGTTCCAACCGTATACTTTTGCAAGCGCTGCGCCAGATTTTCAGCACCTCGGATATTCGTAAGAATATCGTAAAGATCCTCCATGGTGGGCGGCGTCATGGCCCCGGGATTCGGCGTGTCCATCGTGACGCCTTTTAGGGCGTAGGTATCAATTAAAGCCTTGTCCATCAATCCTTCTTCTTCGGGCGTCAATTTTCCGAGCATCAAGTTGAGAAGTCCATGAAGCGAAATGATATTACTGCGTAGTAAATCGCCCGGTTTTTCATCTTCTCCCTGCATGGGGGTTGGAAGATCAAAAGGATTGATGCGCTGTTCGGAATTGAGGGAAACCCGCAAATAGGTACCGCCGACCGTGTTGGCCAGCATTTCGTATTCGTTTTCCGGATCGATCACGATAACGTCGGTGCCGAGCATCATGGAACGCAGAATTTCGAGTTTGATGGCGTATGATTTACCCGCGCCGGATTTGGCGAAAATGACTGAGTTGGCGTTTTCCAATGAGAACCGATCAAAAATAATCAAACTGTCGTTGTGACGGTTGATTCCATACAAAATTCCTTCGCCGGAGGTAAGATCCGTAGAACTGAAGGGGAACGTGGTCGACAGGGGATTGGTGTTCATATTGCGATACACTTCCAATTCATCCATGGCCAAAGGCAGGCAGGAATTGAACGCGTGTTCCATCTGTAAATCCGCGCTTTTAGTCAGGACGAGTCGTCCCCCCAGGGCGCTTTCGAGGCGAGTGACCGCCTTCTTTAGCTTTTCTTCATTTTCGGCGTAGATCGTGAAGTAGAGAGCGTACTGGAAAAATTTTTCCTCGCCGCGCTGAATATTCCGGCGCAATTCTTCGGCATCCTGAAGGGCGGTTTCCAATGCGGGATCGCTCACAAGCCCCTTTTCCTGTTCGATGTGCATGGTGGATTCAATTTGGGCCACCTTGTTTTTGAGGAATTTCATGATGATCGCGCTGCTCGCGGGATAGACGAACATGGAAATGTCCATGGTGACGTCAAAATTGATGATCGGAGAGAGCCAGTTGACGTCCAGATAGCGCGGATAGGTGTATACAAAAAAGCTCTTGGCATAGAGCCCGCCGAGCCGGAATTGGTTGTAGCTGAAGTCCAACGAGGAAGGACTGATCAGGTCTTTGATGGTGGCCAGGCCCAAACGGTATGTTTTTTCAGCTTCTTTGATCGCTTTGACATCTATTTTTTCATCGTTTCCCGCAGTCGCGGTCGCTTCAGGTTTATCCACGTTTAAAGGATGATCCTTGACGGCCGTTGAGGGGTTTGACGCAGCAGGCTTCGCTCCTTGGCGATGGCGCGCCAGAAGCCCAGCCTTTAGGAGCGCCCAAAAACCAGGTTTTTTTGCGCTTTTCTTTTCCGCTTCGTTGAAGACAACTGATTCGTTATTCATTCCTATTATTTTAGCATTAAACAGCCAAAAAAACAATCCAGGAAAGGCTCCTGAATTTTAAAATAACTTTACAAAAATGGAATTTATTTTATTTTTTTCTTTTTAAATCTCCCTAACCCTCTTTATCAAGAGGGAATTTTTGTTTTTAATGCCCCATGCCAATGAGACCGATGATCAGGCCTATGACGGAGGCCATGGCGCCGATAATCCAAAATCGCATGGTGATTTTGGCTTCGCCCCAGCCCTTTTTTTCAAAATGGTGATGGAGCGGCGCGATGAGGAAGAGTTTTCGATGAAAACACTTTTTCCATGTCAACTGTAGGATGACGGAGATCGTTTCCACGACGAAAAGAATGCCCGCGATGATCAGAATTACTAATGAATTTGTCATCATCGCGATGACCCCGAGAGTCGCGCCAAGCGCCAACGCGCCCGTGTCGCCCATATAAAACAACGCCGGCGGAATGTTATGCCAAAGAAAGGCGAGCAATGCTCCAATCACAACGCCGCAAAACGCGGCCAGTGTCGGCATGCCTTTGGCGTAGGCAATGGCTCCGAAGGTCGCGAACGCCAGGATGAGGAGTCCCCCCGCGAGGCCGTCCAGCCCGTCCGTAAAATTCACGGCGTTGGCAGTCGAGACGATCACCAGAACGAAGAGGGGAATGTAGAGCCAGCCGATCTCAAAATCGCCCACGCGCGGGATATGGATACTGGAAAAATCCAGTTTAAAGTAAAACCAGGCGGCGCCCAGGAGCCCGAAAAGGGTCAGCCACGCGAATTTTCGAACGGCGTTCATGCCTTTTTGCCCCCCCACCCCCTTAATGTTCAGAAGATCGTCGACGGCCCCCAGAATTCCCACGGCCAGCAGTGTGAAGAGCGGCAAATAGACCTCACCGCGATCCAGGAGTGATTTTTGGATGATTCCCATCAGGGCCAGCAATCGCGAAAAAAGAATAACCATTATTATCGCTCCCCATATGATTACGCCCCCCATGGTTGGAGTCCCTGTTTTTTTGAGATGCAATTCGCGAAAAATAGTAGCGGCTTTTCCATCCATTGTTGTATCACGGATTGTTTTTTTAAGATGGAGCCTGTCGACCAATCTCAAAAAGAGCGGAGTAAGGAGAAGCGTGATTAAAAAGCAAAAAATCGTCCAGCTGAAAATCCAAATGAGTTGAGGGATGTGGGTCATAAAATTTTATAAGATAAAATTTTTACACATGACATCTGACACATGACATCTGACCAGAATCTTAAAAGTCAGGCGTCAGGTGTGAATCATATGTCAGGTGTAAAATGTTAGTCGGCGCCTATCTCTTCGGGATGGAAGCGTTTGTCGATGTCATAAAAGCGCATTTGAGATTTATCGAAGCGTAATTGAGCTCTTCCTGTCGGGCCATTACGGTGTTTGCGCACATAAATATCGGTGATGCCGATTTCATCTTCGGGGAGATTTTCTTCGTAATAATCTCTCCGGTAGAGCATCATCACCACATCAGCGTCTTGTTCGATGGAGCCGGACTCACGAAGATCGGAAAGCTGCGGAATTTTCGGGTTGCGTAGTTCTACCGCGCGCGAGAGCTGAGATAAAGCAATCACGGGCACATGCAATTCACGGCCCAGGGATTTGAGCGAGCGGGAAATTTCGGAAATTTCCTGAACACGATTGGCCTGATAGGCCGGATTGCCTGTGGTCATAAGCTGGAGATAGTCAACCACCAGCAGATCCAATCCATGTTCCATTTGTAAGCGGCGGGCCTTGGCTCGAAGTTCCACGATTGAAGATGTCACGGAATCGTCGATAAAGATCGGTGCCTGGTTCAATTTGTCCATGATGGGGCCCATGTTCTGAAAATCCCGATCCGTGAGCTGTCCTTTCTGCATTTTGGAGGAATCGATCCCGAGCAAAGAGCAGAACATGCGGTCCACAAGCTGTTCGCGGGACATTTCTAGGGAAAAGATCCCCACGGTTTTTCGCTGAGAACTTTCGATGGATATTTTTTGGACAATGGAGAGCGCCAGCGCGGTTTTTCCCATACTAGGGCGCGCGGCAATGATGATCAGATCCGCGGGCTGAAGGCCGGACAGGAGGAAGTCGATGCTTTTGAAGCCGCTTGAAACGCCCTTGAACCGGTCTTTCTCGTCGGCCATGTAGATGGCCGACAGTTCCTCGTAGCGCGCGGCCAGAACATCCCGAACGTGGACAAAACGATCTTTTAAAAAGGTTTGAGAGATATTGAATACTTCTTTTTCGCTTTGCTCTAATAATTGTTCGATTTCCTCTTCTTCGTTAAAACCAAATCCCGTGATTCGCTGCCCCACGCTGATCATACGGCGTAACGTAGCTTTATTTTTGACGATTTGCGCGTACTTAAAGATGTGCGTGGCCGTGGGAACGGCCGAAGTCAGTTCCGCCAAATAAGCAGGACCTCCAATGGTTTCCAGCTGACCGCGCTCCTCCAATAGATTCGTGAGCGTGAGAATATCGATCGGGTCGTGACGGCGGAATAGATCGGACATGGCCTCGAAAATGAGGGCATGAATTTCATAATAAAAGTCGACCTTGGTGATCAGGTCAACGATTTTAATGAGGGCGTCTTTGTCCAGCAGGATAGATCCCAGAACGGACTGTTCCGCCTCTTTATTATGCGGTGGAATTTTGCCAATTTGCTCCATAGCAAAACCCATTCTAACCGTTTCAGAGCGGCAGCGCAATCTTTTGGATCCAGTCCCTGATTCGCGCTAAACCTTCTTTGATTTTTTCTTCGGTCGACACGTAAGAGAAGCGCACAAAGTCGTCGCCGAAGAGGCCGAAAACCGTTCCCGGGAGGATGAGCACATTGGCTTCTTTCATGACCCGATCGCAAAATTCCGCTCCTGTGATTTTGAGCGCGTCGAGGAGCCGGCGGACGTTCACCATCAAATAGAACGCGCCTTTGGGCGAATGGCAACGCATGCCGGGAATTTCATTGACGAGTTTTACCATCAGATCGCGGCGCTGGCGGTATTCTATGACCATTTTGTCCACGGCTTTCTGAGTGACGGATCCTGTAAGTGCTTCCAGAGCCGCGAATTGCGCCATGGTGTTGACGCAGGAAACATCGTTGCAGGCGAGACGTTCCAAAGCAATGGCCATTTCACGATTTTTTGTCACGCTCCAGCCGACGCGATAGCCGGTCATGGCGTAGGCTTTTGAACAGCCATTCAGAAGCACGGTCCGTTCCGGCATCCCCGCGAAGCTTGTAATGGAAACATGAGTTCCATCATGCACGATTTTATCGTAAATTTCGTCCGAGAGGACCCAGAGGTCGTGTCTGATCGCGATTTCAGCGATTTGTCCAAGAAGCTCTTTGGTGTACACACCCCCTGTAGGGTTTTGCGGCGAGTTAACGATGATCAACTTGGTTTTCGGGGTAATGCATCGCTCCAGTTCTTCCGCTGAAAAATTAAAATTATTTTCTTCTTTTAATTGGATGGGAACCACTTTGCCACCCAAAAATTCCGTGACGGAGCCATAAATGGGATAACCTGGATTAGGGATGATTACTTCATCTCCCGGGTCGATGAGCGCCTGAATCATGTAAAACATGACCGGTTTTCCTCCCGGCACAATCACGACATCTTCGGCTTCGTATGGCATACAGCTATTCCTGGAAGATTCTCTGGCCACGGCCTCGCGTAATTCATGAATACCCGGAGTCGCTGTGTAGTGAGTTTGATTGTCTTTGATCGCTCTGATGGCGGCTTTATTGATGTTTTCCGGCGTATCAAAACCCGGTTCTCCGATTTGTAAATAGACGAGATGTTTGCCTTGCGGTTGCAAGACTTCCCGTTCAAATTTTTTGGCTTTGGTGATCACCGCGAAGGCGTTTTCAGTCCCCAAGCGGGGAAGGCGGGAAGAGAAGGGCTTCATAAAATTTTATTTGATAAAATTTTAAATTTCTAAATCCTAATCCTTCAATCCTTTAATGTAATTCAGGACAAGCTGGATTCAGGACAGGCTTCTAATGTCTATTTTTTTGCGCGAAAGCGCTGAATGGGCTTTTTCGAAGATCTCTTTGGAGGTGATGCCGTATTTTTCCATCAGTTCCTGCGGCGTTCCGGACTCGCCAAAGGTGTCCCGGATGCCGACGCGTTCGACAGGAACTGGCATTTCTTCAGCCAATACTTCAAGGACAGCGCTTCCCATTCCGCCCGCCAACTGGTGCTCTTCTGCGGTCACAAGGCAACCAGTTTTTCGGACGGAGCTGACAATCGCGTCCCGGTCAATCGGTTTAATGGTATGTAGATTGATGACTTCAGCGGAAACGCCTTCTTTTTCTAATCGTTCCGCGGTGTCGAGCGCAGAGGCTACCATGGTACCGCAGGCAATGATCGTGAGATCCGTGCCTTGCTTCATGATAATGGCTTTCCCTACTTCAAAGGGCGTGTCTTTAGCGGTTACCACGGGCGTTTTTTTGCGCCCGAAGCGGATGTAAACCGGACCGTCGATCGACGCGGAGGCCAGTACCGCCTTTTTGGTTTCGTGATAATCCGCGGGCACGAGAACTGTCATTTCCGGCAGTACCCGCATGATAGAGATTTCTTCGAGCGCCTGGTGCGTGGCGCCATCAGGCCCCACGGAAATGCCGCCGTGGGCGCCGCCGAATTTGACGTTCAGTTTTCCGTAGCACACGCTCGTGCGGATCTGCTCCCACGCGCGCCCGGACACGAACACGCCATACGTTGTGACGAAGGGTATGAGGCCTGTCAGCGAGAGTCCGCCGGCGGTATTCACCATGTTTTGTTCCGCGATTCCCATGTCAAAAAAGCGCTTCGGGAATTTATCCCTGAACTGGCAGGTGAGCGTGGATTTGGCCAGGTCCGCGTCCAGGACGACGACCCGCGGGTCTTTCGTTCCCAATTCAATGAGGGCGTCGGCCCAGCCTTGCCTTTGGAGGAGCATTTCTCGCTTATTCATTAGGAATTAGGTTGTAGGTTGCAGGAATTAGACTTTATAAGGGGGGATTTTCTCTTTGATTTTGAAGGTGTAGCTAATGGGGGAGGCGGGAACCAGATCGTTTTGTAAAATCAGTTCCTCCTGCTGTGCGAGTTCGATGAGCGCTTTTTGACATTCATCCGCGTTGGGAGCTTTGCCATGCCATCCGGCCTGATTCTCCATGAACGATATCCCCTTACCTTTGACCGTGTGCGCGATGATGACCTGGGGCCTTCCGGTCAGCGTTTTCGCCGAGGATATGGCCGCGTTGATTTCATTGAAATCATGGCCGTTTTCCACGGAAAGGACGTGCCAGTTGAAGCTCCGAAACTTCTCATCGAGCGGATGCACTCCCATCACGTCTTCGACGTAACCGTCGATCTGCAGTTTGTTGTAGTCGACCAAGAGGCACAGGTTATCAAGGCGGAAGTGGGCCGCGGACATGATCGCTTCCCAGCTTTGCCCTTCCTGAAGGTCTCCTTCGCTGGAGAGCGCGTAAACTCGGTTTGGTTTTCCCTGAGTTTTGAGCCCGAGCGCCACGCCGCCGGCAATGGAAAGATTTTGTCCCAAGGATCCGCCGGACATTTCGATGCCCGCAGGATAAAAACGGTAGGGATGACCTTGCAATGGAGAGCCGAATTTACGGAATGTGAGAAGAATTTCGGGAGAAAAATAGCCGCTGCGCGCGAGGATCGAATAAATGGTAGGTGTGATGTGGCATTTGCAGAAAATCATAAAATCCCGCTCTTTCCACTGGGGATCGGCGGGATTGTGTTTCAAATGTTCAAAAAAGAGGGCGACGAGAAGTTCCACGGCGGAAAGCGAACCTCCGGGATGCCCGGAACCCGCGGCATGAGTCATGGTGACGATATCGCGCCGCATGGTGACGGCTTTGAGAAGACGCTCTTTTTGTGACAGTCTAGCGGGGAAAGTTGGGATCATAGGGCGAGCAAAGTGCGGGTATTGGCCCCATTGTAGCGAAGGAAAAATCGGGGAGCAAGGGTGAACGATAAAATGGCTTATTGTTCCAGGTCTTCCACGATCCACCATCCTTCTTCCAGCGAAGTGTCCGGGTTGGTTTTCATGGCAAAGATTCCCACTTTTGTGCCGTCCTCATTGAATATGAAAGGAGAAATAGTGGATTGAGGGTCACTTGTATAATAGTCTTTCAATTCTTTTCCTTCCACCACGAATTTTTGTTCGAGCGTCATGTTGTTGTAGGTGGTGTAAACGAGGCCGTTTCCCTTGGGTGTGAATTCGAGATAGCCGCCCACGTATCCTCCGTCTCCGACGTCATCGAAGCCGTATGTTTTGATTTCCTTGCCGTCTAGTATGAGGCTTCTTGGACGGAAGTAGGTGAAGCGTAGCTTATTTTCGGAAACGTTGACCGCGTACGACTTCATTCCGATATAAGCCACGTGTTTAGAGTCCGGGCTGAACGTGATGTTTTCCATGTCGCTAAATGCGGTTGGCCCTTCCTTGCCGTCAACGGCAACCCTAACGCCGTTCCTGTACACGGTGTACGCGGTTCTTTTGGAGTCGGGGCTGAAAAGCATCAGATTCGTTGCCCCCACCATGGCGTCACGTCGTTCGCTTTTACGTTTTCCGACATAATGATATGAGTCGAAATCCCATGGATTCACATGCACGCTTTCTTCGGTCACTGTTTTTTTGTGAATATCCATATCGAATATCATATTTTTTCCGTCAGGGCTTATTTTGGCAGACCAGTAGTCGAGATTTTCATCCGGGAGGGCGGGGTACGAAAGAATTTCACGGTTATCCCGTACCAGAAAGAATCCATTTTTAGCTTTGGCAAGATAGGAGATGGTTCCATCGTCATTGAATTGAGTGCCATAAATCATTTCATACACTTTCCCTTTCCTTCCGTTTTCATCGTCTACCAGGGACTGGATCGCAGTTCCATCTTTCAGCCGTGTCTGGAGAAGGTATCCCATTTTTGTAAAATTTTTATCAAAGAAAGGAAATTGTCCGCCGATGATTTTTTTAGCGCCGATGTAGAGCGCAACCGTATCCCTGGCTTCGGAATAGGTGTAATATACAGGCTCGTTTTTAAAAAATGGAATGGTTTCATTGTCGGCGGTGATGATTCTTCCCGCCCTTCTTTCCTCGCGTCCATTCATTACCAGAATTTCATTATCCGAATTGTCGTTTTTGGCCGCATAAAAAACACTTTTTCCGTCGGGTGACACGGTGAGCAGGCTCACGTTGTCGTACTGTTTTCCGGGTTTTCCGTTGAATACCACCCATTCTTTATTTCCCTGCAAGAGGCTATAGGCGACACTTTTTCCGTCGCGGCTCACACTGAAATCGACCAGCGTGGCAGGAAGAAATTCTCCGGAAACCGTGAACAGCTTCTGAGTTGTTTCTGAAAAGAAGGGCGCTTCCTGCGCCTGAGCCGGCAGGACTGCTGTCCATATGCCAAAAACAGCACACAGAAGTAATAATGATTTTTTCATAAGGGTTTTGGTATTATTTTCCCCTATTATAGTCACAGCGCGTCTTTCAGGCCACTATTTTTTCCTTCACCTTTTTTTCTATTTCCGTAGAGATTTTTACGTTGGTGATGAGGAATTTGCGCGCGTTTTCACGGCCCTGGCCGAGTTTATGTTCGCCGTATGAGAAAAAGGCGCCGGCTTTTTGAATCACGCTGTATTTGACGGCAAGATCCATGAGGTCGCCGGAGCGGGAAATGCCTTCATTAAACAAAATGTCGAACTCAGCCTGTTTGAAGGGTGGCGCCACCTTATTTTTAACTACCTTCACGCGCACGCGATTGCCCGAGATCTCGCGTTCGTCGCCGGTGCCGACATCGATTTTATCGATTTTGCGGATATCGAGACGGATCGAGGCGTAAAATTTGAGCGCGTTGCCGCCCGTGGTGGTTTCGGGATTGCCGAACATCACGCCGATCTTCATGCGGAGCTGGTTGAGGAAGACGACCGTGGTGCCGGTTTTTGAAATAGTACCCGTGAGTTTGCGGAGCGCCTGGCTCATGAGGCGGGCCTGCAGGCCCATGAAACTGTCGCCCATCATGCCTTCGATTTCGGCTTTGGGCGTGAGCGCGGCCACGGAGTCGATGACAATGACATCCACGCCGCCGGAGCGCGTGAGGGTTTCCGCGATTTCGAGCGCTTGTTCGCCGTTGTCCGGCTGAGAAATGAGTAGCTCGTCCGTATTCACGCCGATCCGTTTGGCGTATTCAGGATCGAGCGCGTGCTCCGCGTCGATGAACGCCGCGATGCCTCCGCGCTTTTGCGCCTCGGCAATGATGTGCAGAGCCAGCGTGGTTTTTCCCGAGGATTCGGGGCCGTAAATCTCGACGATGCGTCCGCGGGGAATGCCACCCCCCAAGGCTGCGTCCAGCGAAAGCGCGCCTGTGGAAATCGTTTCCACTTTGATCTTCTGGACATCGCCCATTTTCATGACAGCGCCCTGGCCGAAGTTTTTTTCGATCTGCGCGAGCGCATTCTTGACCGCGTCCATCTTTTTGTTCACATTCATATTACTCATACACATAAAATTAATTAATAATACGTAACTTGTAACAATTGGATGCGTAATTTGTCCCGCCTCAGCGGGATTATGAATAATTTGTAACTTGTAGGTATCCCGCTAAGGCGGGAAGGTCGCTAGTTACCAATTATAAATTACGGGTTTAAGTTACGTATTTCAATATAGTGAACGTTTGTTTACTTGTCAATAGATTTATTTTTTTTGGCTTATCTCCTGAATTTGTGGATCTTGTGGTTTTTGAAATAATCCCAGCTGGTGCGCTGTAATACCTGACGCTAGTAATGCCAGCGCAATGACTAAGGCTACCCGATTGTTTTTTTATCATCTCCCTTTCGCTGTCTCTGACATCCTCCCAGCCTTCCCTACATGTATCGATAAAAGTTTCCCAAGATCCTTTTTCCATAGTGTTTATTTATTAAAGATTTTATTCCAAAGTACATGATGCTCAGGAGCTCGGCAAAAAGGAGGCTGATCCAGAGATTTGCTCCCACGGCGGGCAATGCCTTGGACGCGAGCGCGGGTTCGTAATTGATAGTGAAACTTAATTCATCGATAATATTTCCCTCTTGATCCATGGCTGCCACGGCGTATTTGTTCTCGCCTTTCTTCAGCGTGTTGACCGAGGCCGCCGCCAGATAGCTCCAATGGGCCGCGCCTGGCCTGAAACGCGTGAGCGTGTAGTTATTAACCTTAATCTTATAGGTTCTTTTAGGCGCTTTACCACTGATCGCATTGTAGGCTTTGTCCGTGGTCAGTTGATTGTCCTTAAAAGAAGTGATTTCGAGGCGTTCATTAACGATGCCGACATCGCCGGTTACTGCGGGCTCAGACGCGCCACCGCGCGTCTCTACCGGTGCGGGCGCTTCGACGTCTCCCTTGTTCGCTGAATCAAAGCGCGTGATTTTTACGCTGTCCTTTTGGCAGGCCGTAATCAATAACGGCGTCAGAGTCAGGAGGAGCGCTATCAGAATGAATGGAGCCTTTTTCATAAAAATTAGGTAAAAAATTGGAATTTAGAAACAAAGAAAAAACAAATTCTTTTTTATGTTTGTTCTTTTAATTTTGACCCGCTTTTGACCTGCGGCGGCGGGTGGGAAGAGAAGGCATGCCTTGTCCTCCCACATTTGTTGTTTCTATTTTTTTACTTCGGCTGGTTTTCCGGGATTGAGTTTGATCGCGCCGGCGTATTCGTCGAAACTTTTGAATTTTTTTTCTTCCTTTTCGCTTTTTTCGTCGGCAGGGCGGCCTCCTTCGATGTCATAAAAGTTGTGGATGCTTTTTTCCGTGCCAAAGGCCACGCTTTTATTTTTGCAATCGCCGCATTTGAACTGGAATTTGTTGCCGATGCGCACGGGCGCGATCGCTTTTTTGCAGTCGCGGCAGTAATAGAGGATTTTGGCGGCCGCGACGGATTCGGCGGTTTTGGGTTCGGGAGCGGGAGTCATTTTAGAATTATTTTTTAAGGATGACAAGGTAAATTTAGCGGTTAGCGGTTAGCTTTTAGCGGTTAGCCAGAATCTGACTAGTTACTAGCCGCTAATTGCTACCCGCTAAATTAATCTTCGTAGAATCCGCCAGGGGATCCTTTTTTGTCGCTGATTTTTTCTTTAATTTCATCGATTCGGATTTCTTCAATCCTAATCGGTTTTTCTTTGTCGTTCTCTGTCTCGTTTATGGGCATTTCTTCCAGGGGTTCAGATTCTTTGAGCGTGAAGAATTCCTCGTTGTCGTCGGTGGCGGTGGGAGATACGGTGGTTTCTTTTTCAGACGCGCCTTGGCCCTCCTTCGCTCCCGCTACGGTGGGCAGGCGCGTCTCTACAATGTCGGATCTTTCGGGCTGGACATGTCCAGCCCCTACATCTGTTTCCGGAACTTGGTAACGTTCTTTATAAGATTCAATGTCAATACTTCGACTACGCTCAGTACTGGTACTTCGACTACGCTCAGCGCTGGCACTTCGACTAATGGTTTCGGTGGGCTTTTTTACACGGAATAGATCTTCTTCCAATTCGTTTTCGTCGAGTTGCGCCGTGGGGATTTTGTGAGGGACATCAGAAGACGCGACATGTCGCGTTTCTACGGAAGAAATGTTGTCATTTTGCGGTTCGGGATCCAATAGGGGTTCGGGTTTTTTAGACGCAAGATTTTGCGTCTCTACGGGATCGGATTCTTCCGGATGATCAAAAAAAGCGCGCGTTTCTTCCCGTTGTCGTTTTTGCAGCGCGCTGATCATGGCGAGCGTGCTGGCGATGGTTCCTATAAAGGCGGAATAAATTCCGAATCGCAGTTCCGCGTTCGTGAAACCCAGGGAGCGCTTGGTGTAGACCGCGATCAGGAGGAGCATCAGGAAAGAGGCTTCTCCCATGATAAACAAAACAATTTTTTGTTTGGGGAGACCAAAATAAGGGAGACGAACGCGGAGATTCTCCGCTACCAGATATAGCCCCGCGATCAACGTCATAATAAAAACGACAAACCCGATCACCCCCAAATCTCCGGAAAGCCCATTTTCAATGAGGCTTTTTTGGCTGGATAAAAAGGTGGTCGAATACCAAGGAAAAAAAAGGCTTAAGAGCGTGACGAGACATCCAATTCCCACTATTTTTTCTTCCGCGCTTAAACGCAAAAGGCTGTGTTTAATGCGTCTTAGGCTCATAGTAAAATTTTATCAGATAAAATTTTAACACTTGACAATTGACATTTGACATTTGACACCTAACTTTTTGAAATACATTTTTTGGCTTATTGTCAGATGTCATGTGTCATGTGTTGAGCGTATTATATATGATATAATCCGTTTTGGCGAATTTTGACCCTTCGACAAGCTCAGTATTCACAATTTTTATGAAAATCGCGTTTGATATCCGCGGTATCGCGGGTGAAAAGGGGGGTAAGGGTGTATGGACGGCGAATGTCCTCAAAAGTATCCTCTTTCACGACACCACGAATGAGTATTTGCTGTATACCAATGCTGAATGCCCTCCTCTTTATCAGAACCGTCCGAATGTCAGAGTGGTTCGTCTGCGCGGATGGGGCCCCTTGTGGCATTGGCGTTTTTATCGTTCGCTTCTCAGGGAACGCGTTGACACGTTGGTAGCCACTGAAAGTTATATCGTTCCTTTTTTGCACGATCCGCGACGCCTTCATGTGGGACTGGCGGTTCATGACATGATCGCTTTCAAACCAGGGATCCGGCATCAGAAAAAAGCCCAGTGGATTGAAAAGCTCACCCTCAAGAAGGCGGTTCAAAAATCCCGATGGATTTTTACGGTTTCTTCTTATACCCGCCGTGATCTGCTCAATCAATATCCGGATCTTCCGCTCCAAGACAAGATTACGGTGGTGTACGCGGGCGTCCAGGAAATCTTTTTTGGCTCCGTGCCTCCGGAGGAGATTCGACGTCTTCAAAAACAGTATGGGATTGAAGAGCCTTATTTAATGATGACGGGCGCTTTGGAACCGCGCAAGAACGTCATAGGCGTCCTGAGAGCGTATCACCTATTGAGTCCGGCCAATCAAAAAAAGTATCGCCTTGTGATTTGCGGAAAACAGGGCGCTTATTTCAATAAGATTAAGGCGATAGTCCAGAAGCTGGGACTACAGGATCGTGTCACTTTTTTGGAATATCTACCGGAGAAGGAACTTGTCGCCCTGATGCAGGGCGCCACCCTTTTTCTTTTTCCCTCTTTTTATGAAGGGTTTGGCCTTCCTGTTTTAGAAGCGATGCAGAGCGGCGCGCCCGTGGTGGCCTCCAAGGTCTCCTCGATCCCCGAGTTGGGTATGGACGCGGTGCACTATATCGATCCCACGGATCCGATCGACATCGCGGACGGCATTACGCAAGTGCTGGATAACGAATCCCATTGGAAAGAATTGCGAAGTAAAGGCTTTGAGCAGGTGAAGAATTTTAGCTGGGGGAAGACGGCGCAGAGGATTTTGGAAGTGATCCAGAATCCTTAATATCCAATTTCTAATTTCTAATTTCTAACAAAAAAATTCAATGTCCAATGATTAAAGATTGAAAATTTAGAAATTTAGAAATTTTGTTAGACATTAGAAATTGGATATTAGAAATTTAAAATTTTATCACATAAAATTTTATGGAAAGCATTGGTCTCGTGATCCGTCGGGAATCGGAATTCTGTCAGCCAATTGTCCGGCAATTGTGGGAATACCTCAAAGATCTTAAAAAGGAGATTTATTTGGAGGATCGCGTGGCTGAGATGTTGGAATTAAAAACGTTCAAAAAATTTCATATCGGACGCACTAAAGTGGATATGATCATTACGCTTGGCGGTGACGGGACGATCCTCCGCGTGGCGCGGAAACTGCGCCATTTCGACACGCGTATTTTGGGTATCAATATCGGCACGCTTGGGTTTATTTCGGACGTGCCTCCGGCGCGCGCGATCGCTACGCTCGAAAGGATTTTTGCCGGGGATTACACCTTGGATCGCCGCTGTATGCTGGAGGTAACGGTGCATCGCGGTAAAAAAGAAATTGGACATTATCAGGCGCTCAATGAAGCCGTGATTTCTCAGGGGACCCTCGCCCGCCTTATCAGTTTGCGCGCGCAGGTGAACGGCCGCCGGCTCACCACGTATCACGCGGATGGGCTCATGGTGGCCACGCCCACGGGTTCCACGGCCTATAACCTCGCGGCGGGCGGACCGATTGTTTATCCCACGCTCGCGGCCTTCATCGTGACGCCGATTTGTCCTCATAGTTTCATGCAGAAACCGATCGTGATTCCGGATCATAAAAAGATCGACATTGTGATCGAGAGCGATGAAAAACGGATGATTGTCACTTTGGACGGCCAAAATAGTTACGAGGTTCGGAAAGGCGATCGTATTCGCATCCAGAAGGGGCCTGTGGTCACTTTCGTGCGCCTGCCGGGAGAAAGCTATTTTGAGACATTACGGCACAAGTTACATTGGGGGGAGAAACCAAAGGAATAATCGCGCGCGATTATTCCTTTATTACAAGATTATTTATTCAAAATTACAAGATTACTAAGATCATTAAGATTTGTATTTAATTTTGTAATCTTGTAATAATGAATCTTGTAATAAATAATCATGCAAATCAACGAACTACTTACCCGCGGGGTGGAACAACTGATGCCGCAGGAACTCGCTCATGCGAGAATCGCTTCCGGCAAGAAATTGCGCGTGTATTTCGGCATTGACCCGACCGGCTCGCAGCTGCATTTGGGGCACACAATTCCACTTCGCAAACTCCGCGATTTTGCCGAGCACGGGCATCACGTGATTTTTTTGATCGGCAGTTACACGGCCATGATCGGCGACCCGACGGGCCGCGACGCGACGCGCCAGCCGCTCACACGCGAGCAGGTGGAGGAGAATTTCAAAACGTACAAGAAACAGGCCGCCAAAGTCCTTGATTTCAACAAAGTTAAGATCGTTTATAACCACGAATGGCTTGAGAAATTGAGGCTCGATGAGGTCATGAAATTGGGCAGTTATTTCACAGTCCAGCAAATGCTCCAGCGCGACATGTTCCAGAAGCGTCTGAAGGCGGAAGAACCGCTGTCCCCAAATGAGTTCCTTTATCCTCTGATGCAGGGGTATGATTCCGTGATGCTCGAGGTGGATTGCGAGATCGGCGGGAACGACCAACTCTTCAACATGATGGCCGGACGCACATTGCTTCGCGCGCTTAAAAATAAGGAAAAATTCGTGCTGACGACACCGCTCATTGAAGGCACGGACGGCCGAAAGATGAGCAAGACATATAACAACACGATTAATCTCACGGACGCGCCCGGGGACATGTTCGGCAAGATTATGTCCATGGCGGACAATGTAATCATCAAGTATTTCATCCTGTGCACGGACGTGTCGCTCAAAGAAATCGATGCGATCGATGCCCATATGAAATCCGGCGGAAACCCGCGCGATGCCAAGGTGCGCTTGGCGCGCGAACTCGTCACGATGTATCACTCCAAGCCAGAGGCTGACGCGGCCGAGAGGGAGTTTATCGAAATATTTCAGAAGAAGGGGTTGCCGGATGAAATTCCCGAATTCAAACTTAACGGCGACCGTGAACTCACGGACCTCCTCCTCCTCTGCAAGCTGGCCGAAACGAAATCGGAAGGCCGGCGTCTCATCGAGCAGGGCGGCGTGAAAATCGACAACTCAAAAGCGACCGATCCCAAAGCCATCATTCGCCTCAAAGCCGGCATGGTGATTCAGGCCGGGAAAAGGAAGTGGGCGAGAGTGGTGTAGAAACTCACCCCCTAACCCCCTCTCTACCCAGAGAGGGAAGAAGAGAAACTCACCCTTAATCCCTCTCTACACAGAGAGGGAAATAAGATTTAATTTAAGAGTTATGAAGTTTAAAGAGGTTACAAGAGAATTAAGAAGGAACCAGACGAAAGCGGAAAAGATATTTTGGGAAGCGGTCAGGAGCCGAAAAATTGACGGAAAAAAGATCGTCAGGCAATTCGCGATTTCGTTTCAGACGGATGAAGGACGGCGGTTTTTTGTCGCGGATTTTTATTGTGCCGAGGCACGACTTATTATTGAAATTGATGGCGATGTTCATGATGTGACCAAAGAACACGATCAATTGAGAACTGATTTGCTGAAGCAAATAGGTTTTCGGGTGATACGTTTTAAAAATGAGGACATTCTGGAGCGCCTTGATCGAGTGATTGAGGAACTGAGGAAGCCGTCCTCGTGTTTGTCGATTCTTTAGCCGATATCCTTTAGGATCTGTTTTACAATTTTTGGGTGGATTGTTTTTGAGCCATGGAATGGCACGGTGGCACGCACCCCTTGTTCATTTCGATAGATTCTATGACTTCCGCTCTGGCGCACCAAAAGGAAACCCTTTTTCTCGAGAAGGCTTGTTAGTTGTCTAGCTGTATAGCGTGGGAGTTTAGGCATGTTCTAAAACGCGAGTTCAAGGGAAGTTACGTTGATCGCTCCAGATTCTTTCCAAATTTCGTTTTCGCTCTTCCTGTCTTCCAGATGCAGGCGGATCGCGTCTTCGATGTTTTTCATCGCTTCTTCATAGGTATCTCCTTGACTGTAGCAACCCTGTAATTGCGGGCAATAGACAAAATAACCGTCCGCGTCTTTTTCAATTACGATGGTGAAGAGGTGTTTTTTCCACATAGCTTAATGATTATAAACCTTTTTTGAATTTTTTGTAAATTTTTTTGTCCGTCTTCCTCTCTGCCGCAGAGATGCGGCGGGTTTTTACTCAGCCGGCGCTATTCTCCCCCTACTTTGGTTTTGCTGGGGGGGGGCTTCTGCTGCTGCTGGCGCTGGCGTTGCAACAAGAGTCACCTTATTTGCATTAAATGAGTTTAAATCCGTTGCCGCGATGAACTGATTAACCGCATCGATATCCGTGAGATCATACGCGTCGTTTTTTGTTTCCGTTCCATTCGCTCCGACCGTTGTTTTTATGACACGGATTTTTCTATCAGCTCCTTGGCTTACGTCCAGCCGGTATTTGACGTCGTCTTTTTGGTACGTCAGCCGCATGGCGCCATTTGTGCCCCTACTTACGCTGTTTTCGTCTATCGCGACACCCAATTTGTCTTCCAAGTGTTTTTTGATCGCTTCTTTGGCCGCGGTGCGATAGCGGGTTTCAGAATTAGGCGTATTCGCTTGGGCGTCATTGAGTCGAGTATTTTTACTTCCGAATAAATTTTTAGCTTCCGCGCCGCGAGGATTGGCGTAAGCCGCGAGCATGGCATTAAGATTTGGCGCAGGAGAGCGATGTTCAAGGATTGTGCGATACGTATCGCTGGCCTTTTGCTGTTCTTCCAGCGGGTTTTTGCCTGCCTGCAGGTCTTTTGCCACGTCGCCCAGCGTATCGAAGTCCTGGCTTTTCCATGCCGCGATGAGTTGAGTTATGGCAGAAAAGAGCTCTCCTATATTATCCATCCAGCCTTTGGGCTTTTCATCGCCTTCGGCTTTGACTTGCTTGAGGTAATCGCGGATGTGACCGAGCTGTTCGGTTGTAGCAGTGCCTTTTTGAGCGGCTTCCGTTAGATTAGCTGGCAGTTTTTGATCTGATCCCTTTAAGCCGTCCAGCTTCGGCATTAACGCATCCATGTCTCTGATTTCCGTGCCGTCGATTTTTAATGGTTTATCTGCCGCTTCCTGCGTTACCTCATATCTCGTGGCGAGATATTTGACTACGGCTTCGCAAGCGGCATCGGGGATTTGTTTTGTTGTTCCGATGTCCTTTTCAGTAATGAATTTTGTTAAAGCCTTGGTTTTGCCTTCTTTTACTTCCGGTTTTTCCTTCGGCAGTTTGCCGTCAAAAGTTTTTTCCATTGCATCTTCGCCCTGTTTGGGGCGCAGAGGGATACTGTCACTTTTTTCCGTTAATCCATTTAATTGTTCCGGTGTGATTGTGGCTATAATAGCCATGAGGGCTTTGTATTGGGGAGTGCCTTCAGCGGGCTTTTTTTTCCAAACTCAGGGATTTGATTGACGAGAACGGTGTAGGCGATTTTTTTCTGAGCGTCATCGAGTTCGTCGTTGGCGCCTTCGTCAGTCGTTGCATGGATTTTCGTGACCAACGCGCTAATGGCTGCATCCAAATTTCCTTTAACCGTTTCTAATTTGGTTTGTTTATCTGCGCTAGCGTCGCTGACCGCTACTCCATGGGCATCGATCAGTTCCCTGAATTTTGCGGCCGACTCTTTCTCCAATGCATTCAATGCATTCAATGCATCCTTCTCTCTCCCTGTCGTAGCATCCCTGCCCAAGGTTTTTGCCAGATCTTCGCTGCCCTTTTTTATGGCCGTTTGCGCCTTATCTATCGCGGCTTTCAAATTATCCGCCGTAACAGCAGTCGTTATTTCTCCGGGTTTGGCCGTTTCGATCGTTGCGGCGATTTGTTGCGGATTATTTAGGTATACAAAGCGTGCTACTGGGTCGAAGTGCCGATAAGGATGAGAGAGGTGGTTCATAAAATGCAGAATGTCTAATTACTAATTTCTAACAAAATGAATGCAAAATTTTAATGTCTAAAAAAATCAATCTTTTAAGATGGAATTTAATTTTGATTTTTTGATGATGGCTATAAAGATTAATTGCAATTCGTTTGATTCTTTGGCGAGTTCCTGTGCCCCTGTCAGCAATTCCGGAACTGCTTTTGCTGTCATGCGCAGCCAGTGTTTTGTTTCTTTCGATTCTTTTTTGCATATTCCTAATTTATGTTCGAAATCTTTCCTCGATTCGGCGCAATCCGCTTCGCAATAATTTGCTCCAACGCTCGTTCCTGCCCTAACCAATTGACTGATCAATGGGAGCGTGATGGCATTTTTAGGTATTTTTTTAGCAAATTCGATAATATTTTCACCAAATATCGCTGTTCGTTCCGTCAGATCGAAGATTTTCTTTTTTTCTTCGTTAGGCATTAGATTTTTTTGTTGGATATTAGAAATTGGAAATTAGTAATTGTTAGAGCATTTTTAGCGCCAGCCAGGCGCCGAAGGCCAGGAGGCCGAGGATGAGGAAGAATATGAGAGCGACGAGTGACGAGTGACGAGAAGTGTGATGCGCGAGGGTCGGGACGGCGCTCGTTAGCGGAGCGTCTTTTACGTTTTGCAGTTCCTGCTCGAGCGTCATCATGGTCTGCACCTTCTTTTCTTCGTCCATGGTCTCGAAGGTTTCACGCGCGCGGCGGGTTTTCACACGCACCAGTTCGTCCAATTTCTGTTTATATTTCATGTTGATGTCGCCGACGTGTACTTCATAGTCCTTCTGAATCCCTTCTGCCTCGGCGTTCGATTTGTCGATGAGCGCCAGGATCTGCGCGCGATCCGTTTCCGTGGCGCGGGGCAGGACGTCGAGGAGCGCCTTTTTCTGCTCATCGCCCATCAGACTCGACTGGATTTTGGCCAGGAGCTCGGGAATCGCGATGATGCTGGGGGCGAGTGTGGGCATGTTATTTTTTATGAACGATTGCGTCCGCCACCTGCTATTCTCTCAGTCGCTACGCGAGGGGCAGGAGGAGAATCTGGACTTGGTTTTTTGTCTTTTTCTTCCGGGGCTCTTAAAAATTGCGCCAAGACGTCTTCGTTTCCTATTCGTAAAGCATTCATGAATTTGCGGAGAGACTCCGGCGCAGGGTATCCTCTGGCAAAGTAATATTTTGGTTCATAAGGATTTTGTTTGAGCACGTCTTCGAGGAATTTTGCTCGTGCATGAGGGATCGCCACATCCATGAGAACAAATTGAAAATTGTTGAGTTCAGAATGTTTCTTCGCATGCCATTTAACTTGTTTGGCGGCAAAGAATAAATCCGAAGTTATTTCCGGATGCCCAGCTGGGTTTCCCAGATAGTCAGCGGTAGTATTTTTTACCATCTCTTCCGCTTTCTTTTTGTCTCCGCCGCAGGTTGCAAGTAATTCTCCATATTCAGCAGATGTTGGCGGCCTTAATGGGATTTTTGCATCAGCAAAAAGTTTTTGGATTCCTTGTATTTCTTTTTTATATGTTTCTGCTTTCTCTGGGGCTTTGCGCGCGGCGTCAGAATCCGCAGCGGATCCAGCAGCCAAGGCCGTTGATCCGGCGGGAGTCTTTTCGGGTTCTTCTGCGGGCGGGGGCGTCGTAGGGGCGGCGGGCGGGGCGGATGGCGCCGGAGGGGGTGCAGCGGGAGCGGTCGAGGGAGCTGCCGGGGCTGGAGTATCGTCTTCATGCTTTTCCGCTTCTTCTATAGCTGCTAGAGCTATTTTATTTTTCGGGTCTAGCTTTAAAAGTTCTTCCGCTCTGGTTTTTGCTTCAGCGTATTTTTTTGGATTGGCATCAAGGGCTTTTTTGATTTTTCCTTCTAATTTTTTCATTTCCTTCTGATTTTTTGGCAAAAGCCAGTTACCTAAAGATTGAAGTCCTTCAAAGAACGGTTTTTTGAGGGTGCTAGCCAGTCCGCCCTCTTTTTCCGCTTTGGCCAATCCTTCCGTGGCCCATGCAACCATTGTTCCGCCAATAAAAGCGGCAAGCTTGTCCCACCCGAGTGTTTTACTCAGATCGCTTTTTTCCCACTTATCTTTGACATAGCCCACGAATTGCCGGACCATCCCTACGTCGCCCTTGGCCGCGTCGATGGCGGCCTTGAGGCTGTCCAGGTTTTCCGCGTCTTCTACAAATTTGTCGAGCGCGCCTTTTTCGCCAGCTTTTTCAACTTTGTTTTCTATGAGCCCTTTCCAATCGGACGTTGCTTTGAGTCTTGCCCAAACTTCATTCCATAATTTATCACGCGGTTCGCCTCGGGCGATTCTCAATTCGTCCATATCACTGTTGAACACCAAGCGAAGTTGTGATTCATATTTTGCGGCATTGTCTCCTGTTTCATATTTTAGGCTGGCAAGCTTTGCTTTCAATTGATCAAGGCCTAGATCTACTTCCTTGGGTTGTTCTGCCGGTGATTGAGGTGTAGCGGTCATAGGATTTGTTTTTTATTTTTTTAATTTTAAGAGCAATCGGTCTTTTATGCCCTGGAAGAGTGCGGAAAGACGGCCTTGTTCCTCATGGTTCAGTAAAAAATTACCCTGCTCGATGGCGGTGCAACGTTCGTCGAAATGTTCGAATAGTTTGGCGAATTCCGCCTGCTTCCCCGGACCCATGAGCAGGAACGCGGCGATATATTTTTCCTTATCCTCCTGCTTTAAATGAGGATGATTCAGGATAGTGCTGATGGTTTGGGTTTCTAATGGGGTCATGAGATGGGGGTTAGTGGGTGAGACGCGCCATGGCGCGTCTGTACTTAGATTTTATTTAAATCATTCATCAGTTGTTGGTCGGCGACGAGTTCTTCGGTTTGGCGGTGGAGCTGATCCGCCTTTTTGCGGATCTCATCGGCTTTTTTGCCGCCTTCTTTGATCTTCTGGATACGCTTTGGATCAATGATCTTCGCGTGCTGTCCGCCTCTGGGGATCATGTCGCCTTCGCCCATAATTTTTTAGATGATAAATACGTTTCCGTGCGTTTGTTCATATTGCGATTTCATCTGCCACACGGTTTCGACCAGGTTTTGGATCTGAAATGTTTCGCGGCGCTCAAATGTCCACAATGTCTCGATCTGGCGGATGATATTGAGGAGATTTATGGCCGCCAGGTTCGCTCTTTCCTGCTCGTTTTCGCTCAACTTGTCAAAGACCGCATGATTGAAGAGGGACGCAGGGAGATAAATATTGATTTTCCTTTTTTTTAGCTTGTTGATGAGGATTTTGAGGAAGTTCCGATGTTCATCCTGTAACGCGGTTCCCTTCGCAGTCGGATCGTTCAGGCATTTTTGCATTGCCGGATCGATCGTCGTGTTGATGTATTTTTGAATTGTTTTTAACACGATGCAGGATTTAAGGTTAAGGATTTAAGGTTTAAATTAACTTTAATCTAAATATTATAGCATTTTTTGGCTGGAAAATAAAGTATAATTAGTCCGTAGTCAGTAGTTTGGTAGTCTGTAGTTCTTATTTGAATTTAACTACGGACTACGTTGCCACTGACTACGGACTATGAATTTAGGAACTCCGTTAGACGAGGCGATTCGCACCAAGAGCGATTATTTTAAATTTCTGAAAGAGATGGGGATTTTGACGATCCAGGATCTCCTTTTTTATTTTCCGCGCGCGTATGAGGATTTATCCCACTTCAAGCGCGTGGCCGAGGTGAAGGACGGCGAAGTGGTCACGCTCCAGGGCGTTCTGAAAACGCTCAGAAACGAACGGACGCGGACGCGGAAAACGATCACGCGCGGACTTTTTTGCGACGATGGGGGATCCGCGATCGCCTGCGTGTGGTTCAATCAGCCGCACCTGATCCGCATGGTTCCCGTGAACGCCGAGGTCGTCGTTTCCGGGAAGGTCGCACGGTCGTACGGTTCTACAGGAGCCGTAAGATCTTACGGCTCTATGGGGGGGGACCTGACGCTTCAAAATCCCGAGGTGGAGCTCAAAAAAGAGGCCCAGATCCACACGGGCCGACTGGTTCCCGTCTATCCCCAGCACGAGCGGATCACTTCGAAATGGCTACGCACCAAGATTCATCCGTTGCTCTATTTGACCAAAGATTTGCCCGAGATTTTGCCGGACTTTATCCGCGAGCGCGAAAAGTTGATGTCGCGATCCGAGGCGGTGCGCGAGATCCATTTTCCCACGTCGGAAGGCTCGCAAACGTTTGCGAGCCTTCAATTGAAAAAGGCCAAAGATCGCTTGGCGTATGATGAGCTTTTTTTACTCCAGTTGCGCGCGGTTATGGCGAAGCGGGCGTGGCAGCAGAGCGGGCTTGCCGTAAAAACGACACGCACCATCCCTTTGGATGTGGAATTGGTGAAACGGTTTTTCAAATCATTGCCGTTTACGCCCACAGGAGCCCAAAAAGTGGCGATTTACGAGATTCTCAAAGACATGGGAAAACCGTTCCCCATGATGCGTCTTTTGGAAGGCGACGTGGGATCCGGAAAAACCATTGTGGCGTTTATGGCGATGCTGGCCGCAGTTTCGGCAGGATTCCAGGTCGTTCTCATGGCGCCCACGGAGGTGTTGGCGCGACAACACTTTGGGACGATTCAACGGTTGTTGGATGGGTTTGGGGCGGGTTTGGGTATGGACAAGGCATGTCTTGTCCCTACAATACCCGCCCCGGCCCTTTTGATCGGTTCCATGAAAACCGCGGAAAAACACGCGGTCATGAATGGATTGAAAGACGGTACGATTTTTATCGTGGTTGGCACGCACGCCCTGATCCAGGAGGACGTTCAGTTCCGCCAATTGGGCCTCGCGGTGATCGATGAGCAGCACCGTTTCGGCGTGAAGCAGCGCGATATGCTCATCGCCCATGGAGGGCCGCACGTGCTCAACATGACGGCCACGCCCATCCCGCGCACGCTCGCCATGGTGGCGTACGGCGATCAGGATCTTTCGGTTCTCAATGAAATGCCGTCGGGCCGTCAGACGATTATCACGAAAGTGGTGCCGCCGGAGCACGTGGGCACGGTTCATCGGTTTGTGGCGGACAAGATCCGTAAAAAGGAGCAGGTGTTTGTGATTTGTCCGCTCATCGACGAATCGGACGTCCTCGAGGTGAAGTCGGTCAAAAGGGAGTTCGAGCATCTGCAAAAAGAGGTTTTTCCGGAATTTCGGGTGTCGATGCTCCATGGCAAGCTTAAGTCGTCTGAAAAAGAGGCTGTGATGCAATCCTTTGTGGAAGGCACCACCGATATTCTGGTTTCCACCTCGGTGATTGAAGTGGGTATTGATGTGCCCAACGCCACGATGATGCTCATTGAAGGCGCGGATCGGTTCGGTTTGTCCCAGCTCCATCAATTTCGCGGGCGCGTAGGACGCGGAAAACAGCAATCCTATTGTTTTTTGTACACCCAATCGAATTCGGCAGCGGCTTTTGCCCGTCTGAAAGCGATGACGGAGTTCAGCGACGGCTTCCGGCTCGCGGAAATGGATCTTAAGCTTCGCGGTCCCGGCGAAGTGTATGGCGTGCGGCAATCCGGTATTCCGGATTTTAAGCTCGCCACGCTGAGCGATGGCGTTTTAGTGGCGCGTATCCGAAAAACAGCGGAAGAACTTCTCGACGAAGATCTGTATTTAGATCGATACCCGATGCTTAAGAAAGCGATTCAGGCGTAAGATTTTTAATGGCAAAATTGCCGTCGTAAGCAGGGATTTCCAGGTCATTCTGAATGGCAATGGAAAATTGTAATCCATAAGTTTCCTTGCGTCCGTAGAGCGACGGTAACTGTCCCGTATTTAAAATATTTAAATACAAAGCTTCCGGAGACCCCAGAGCTTCGATTTTGAACGGCGGGACTAAATTGGAATTATTCACAAGGATATTATTCCCAACACAGGTGATGGGAGACGTGACAAGTATGCGTTCCCCATTGATCGCGATCGCGGCGGCGCCATCCACAAAAAGGAGATTGATAACATCACGCAAGTCCGCGGCATGCACCAGGGAGTTGTCATTCACGTCCAGAAAAGCGCGCTTGGCGTCCGGACTGTCATCCAGAATAATCCCGATTCCTTTGCCTTCGAGTGACGTCAGACCGTTCCTTTTTTCCAGCTCTTTCAGGATTTTTATCTGATCGATTTCGTCCGATGATCCTTCGCTTTTTTGGGTTTGCTCGATCCAGTTTCGCAGATCCGCGATCTGGTTTTTTAGCCTCTCCTGCTCGTCGTTGAGCGTTTTCAGGATGGCTTCCCGATCCGCGTTTGGCTGATATTGATCGCGAAAAGGACCCAACGGAATAGAATGGTATTGCGAAAACGTAAAGACGCCGATCAGAAGCCCCGTGATGCCTAAGGCGAGACGCTGAAGCATATTCACTATTAATTATTACAAGATTACAAGATTAGTTTACAATTTCCAACAGATTCGATTGGCGATTAGCGTTGATCGATTAGCGATAAATTCAAACGCAAATCGTATTAAGACATAGTATTATTTTTAGTCTATACAAATAACTTGCTTAATATTTTTGTATTGATATAATAACATGATTTTTCAATAACAATTTTATCTCGCGGTTATCAAACAATGCCGGACAGAGATCATAAAACTGTTTGAAAAATCCCTCTGACCTTAACCCCGCACGAAGCTGCGGGACAAATTGCTCTTTTACAACTCATTTCGTTTAAGCCTAGAGGCCGTATAGTGACGTGTGACGAGAGACGAAGAAATAGTGACGAGAGACGAAGAAATAGTGACGAGAGACGAGAAAGATTAACTCGTCACTTGTCACTCGTCGCTATCCAGCCCCTAGGCTTGGTGATGCAGCTTTACCTGACTCGTATAAGCTCAACCCCATTTATTCTGTTGTGTCATTTTTATATAAAAACAAAAATACAAACACAACGCCAAAGAGTACGTCTTGGAAGGACGAAAACAAAAACCAAAACTCAGCCCAGGTTCGAGATGATTAGTCACCATTCTCTGTTTGGCTTCGTCTGGTTCACGGTACATTATTTTTACCGCCTTCGAATCAGGTCAGCGAGGCCCTACAAAAAATCCCGATCAATATTGTATCGGGCTTTTTTGTGTCCGGATTTCAACAAAAAAAGTATTTCCTTATCAAACGAGCGGATTTAATCTATAATTATCCCCTTTTTTGATTTATTTGTCATGCCCGAGCGCTCCGACCCCCCTTGTGAAGCAGAGGGATCCAAACCACAGGCTGACGCCCGATCTCACGATCACGAGGCTGTGGCCGCGATGAGGCAGGCATTGTCCGCTGTCGCGGGCGTTTCCGGGACAGCGGGAGGAGCTCCGCCTCTTAGTCCGCGCGCGGCTTTGCCGTGTCCGCCGGGCGCTTTTGCTCCGCTTTGGAATAAGGCGCAACTCATGATCGACGCGGCCGAAGCCGCCCCGGATGATCCGGAAAAAGTACGTCGCGCCAGTGAAGTCCTTCAGGAAGTCATGAAAGTCGTTCCGGGGTCTGAATTGATTTTACGGCATCTTTCCGAAGCGCGGCGCACAGGCGATACCGATCTTACTTCGATTTATAAGGAAATGGGGACTGTGCTTTACGCGGATGTGGCTGGCTTTACCGCGCAGGTGGAGCAAGCGACGCTGGAGCGCGGAGACGCGGGAGGGATCCGTGAGGCAATTAATACTACTTTTGCCGAGTTCGATGCCGTGGTACGGGCGCATGGGGGCACGGTTTTGAAATTGGGCGGAGATTCCATGACGATCATGATACGCGGGTCACATTCCATGGAGCGGGCAGGGCAAGCGGCGGACGAATTGCTTAGAATCGCCCGAGATACCGGACGAATTACGATTAAAATCGGCGGATCTTATGGCGAAGTGCAAATGGCTATATTGTCCGACGCGGTCCGTCCAGGGGACGCCAAGCAGCGAAGTTCATTTGTGAGCGGAGACGCGTATCATGACGCTTTGAATGCAGAAGCGCATACCGATCGCGGAGAGAGGAAAATCCATGGCGAGGAACGGGCGCGTTTTTTAGCGGAGGAGGATCCTGGCATTTTTAATTTTAAAGCGGAGATGGCACGGCTTTTGGTCGCGAGCAACGCAATAACGCCTGAGCGGCAACGCGCGGTTTTGACTGAAGCGATTTCGACACTCCTTACTTTCACGCCACGCAAAACCAGCGATCGTTTGCTCGCGGGCATGAGACACGGGGGGCGGCATATCAGCGAGGTGAGCGGATTTACGCGGCATGCCACCTTGTTCATCGCCATGCCCGAAAGGGATTTATCGGATCCGGGCTGGCAACGATATCTGCGCGCTTTTTATATCCGGGTCGCGCAGGAAGTAGCGCGTACCAAAGGCGCGATCAATAAAACGGATGGATCTAAAATAATCATTACTTTTAAAGGGCTCAGCGGTCGTGACGGAGATTGCGAAGAGCGAGCGTATCGATGCGCGTGCGCGATTATGGAAAAGGAGGGCGCTGCCATGGGTTTAAAAATGGGTATCGCGTCCGGAACCACTATCTCGGGCAGGATGGGAGCGATCGATAGCGAAGGCAAACCTCAGGGGACTTATGAGCATACTATTTTGGGATCCAGCGTGAATATGTCCGCGCGTTTAATGGCTGCCACGGCCCTCGGGACTATCCTTGTTTCTGAATCGGTTCGCGAAAAATGCCGTCCATTAGCTCAACACGAAACCATGATGATTAAGGCTCTTAAGGGTATTGGAGAGGCGGTGTCATGCTATGCTGTTGAAGGAATAAAAAGACGATATGGAATGGGGCCGGAGGAACTTCGAGTGGAAGATAGCGCGCTTTTGGAACGGGAGGCTGACTTGGCGCGCGCGATGGGGATTATGGATCAAGCCTTCCAGGGGCAGCGTTATCGCCATTTAGCTATCAAAGGGGACATGGGATCCGGAAAAACCGCTTTCGCGAACGCGCTTATCGCTCGCGTAGGACAAAGAGCGGCTGAATCAGCGCCCGCTATCCACGCGATTAAAAATCAACCCCATCAGGCGCCTTTCGCGATCTGCGGAGATCTGGTAAGAGTCCTCTTAAATAGCGATCCTGAGCGATTGCTGGAAGAACAGCGTCAGGAAATGGAAACACGTTTAGATTCTTTATCTATTGGCGACCCCATGCGATCCGCGCTTTTGAGTTTGGCAGGATTGATTGAAGCTTCTTATGAGCTCACTACGATTCAGCGCGCGATGTTGCTTTTAGTCCGTAGCGTCGCTCAAAGCAGACCCCAGCTTATTTTCGTTAAAGATATGCAGTGGTGCGATGAGGATTCGCGTCTTATTTTTGATTTTGTTAATCGTAACCTTAAAGAGGATAGAATCCCTTTAGTTCTTTTGAGCACGCAACGTCAGTGGCAGAAAGCGGGAGAAGGTTTAGAGGGTGAGTCTTTTGTTATTCCTTCATTGACGCGCGCGAGCGTTGCCGCCTATATTTGTCATCTTTTAAAAGGAGAACAAGAAGAAGCGATTGGAGAACGGGCGTCCGAAGTTCCGGACAGTCTTGTGAAAGTCGTATGGGAAATGTCCGAGGGTAATCCTCTCGCTATTCGTGAAGTGGTCGCTTTGCTTATTCGCGATGAATATTTACGTCCGGGATCGCCTGATTTATTGCAAAAGCCATTGCCAGCCGATTTGGGCGGGCGCACGAAGATAACGGAGTTGATTTGGTCCAATATTGATAGACTTATAGAACAGGGAGCCCTGAGCGATGACGCGCGCGACATTCTTATTTTACTTTCTATCCTTGGCTCTCCCGTTCCACATTTTTTTATCGAAGCTCTTTACGGAGGGGAATCCGCTTCCCTGGAACGAAATCTTACTGATTTAGAAATGATGGGATTTGTTACGGTTTCTTCAAGAGAAGTAAAATTTAAGAGTGTTTTAATGGGTGAAGCTATTAATCGTGGCACGCTTGGACAAGACGCGAATCCTCAGTTGCGAAGAGCCGTTGAAATATTAGAAGGGGCTGGCGGCGCCGTGGCCACCTATCGAGAGCAAAATTCTTTGCAATATGAGGATGCTCTTTTTCGGTACGCGCTAAGATTAGAAGATAACGAAAAGGTTTTACAGCATGGAAATAATCTTCTTCGTCTGACAAAGGGCAGTCCATCGCTGAGACGCCGCGCTATTGCTTATGCTGAAAAAACTCTTGAGGCGGCACAGCGTCTCAATCGTCCTTTGGAAATTCGCGCGTGCCTTGCGGATTTAGGAAAGCTAAGAACAAAAATCGCTTCCCGACATGATTTGGAAGGTGCGGTTACGTGTTTCGATCAGGCGCTTGCCCTTGAACATATTCCATCTTCGGAATCCGAAGCCGAACATCTTTTCGCGCGGCTTGAGCTCCTTCGCGGAAAAACCGAAGCCATTATTATGCGAGCGGGAAGAGACCCTGCGCCTTTTGAAACTCTGGCCCAAGAGCAGAAAGCCATGCTTGATAGACTTAAAAAATTTGGCCAGAATGCAGGTCCGCGTTTTATTATTCATTTTTTCAATTTTCAAGATAGCGCGATTATAGCTTTTCTTTATCGGGCTATTCAAATCGCGCAGAAAAATCCCCGGCAGGCAGAAGCTATTTTACGACAGGCGCAACAACGTTGCGAGGAGCTTCTGATATCCGGCGGCATTATAGAATACCCCCAATTTGTCCTATTTTTTCAATTTCTGCGCGGTCGTATTCTGCAAGAGCGCTATAAATTAAAACGAGCCACACCATCGAAGTGGGATAGAGGAAGCGACCTGAATGCGGAAATGATTCGTTCTTTAACGAAGGCAGTCGTTTTTTATAGAGAGCATGCCGATGTGATCGTTGGTCCCAGCAATCTCCATAGGGTTTCTAATTTACTGATTGCGTGCGGCGAAGCGTATGAAGCCCGGGCGCGTCATCATCATTTATTTTCTTTCGCCATTCGTCAAGATCGAAGGCAGGCTCAGAAATATCACGAATCCGGACTGGAGATCGCCCAACAGGCAGGCAGCGCGACACATGAATGTTTTATGCTCGAAAATTTAGCCAATGAAGCGCAGCGTGCCATTGAGCGTAATTGCGGCAAGAGAATGTATGCAAACGAGCTTCAAGAAGATTGTGAAGCTTGTATCCGTTGGTCTCTTTCGGGCTATCGTTTATCCAAAGAACATCAGCTCACCCGGCATACGGCTTATGCCGCCGCGAATCTCGCGTATGCCTATTATTATTCAGGGCAACGAGAAAAGGGCCAACGCTACTACAATGAAGTTGCCGCGTTGGCCCAGGATGTAACTATAAGCGCTTCAGTCCGAGAGGACCTTAACGGTTGTCTTAAAAATGAATTGGCTCCTTATCATAAAGTCCCTTAATTAACGAGCGTTTGGTTTGATAGTCCCGCCGCCGCCCATTTGACCATTGGTTCCCGGTTTGATAGTCCCACCGCCACCCATTTGATTTTTATTAGTGGGTTTTGCCTTTTTAGCTGTATCCTGAAGTTCCACGGGTATGACTGATTCGATTTGAGTTCCACCCAAGATGGAAGCCTGCAACCATTTCCCCGGGATTCCTAAGGTGGCCTGCAAGGCGACTATGGTTGCGGCAACAATAGCCACAATAATGAGAACAATTTTTGTTTTTTTACTCATATAGAGTTTTTTTAAGGGTTAAAAATTAAATTTATATATTATGATAACATATTTTGAAAAGAATTACAAGTAAGATTTTCTCAATTCTAATTGAAGGCGAGGATAATTATCCTCGCCTTCAGGTTTGATAAAAGGGGTACATCCGAATTACACCTGCGTCTTCGCGATGAATTCCTTGGCGGTTTTGTAGAGAGTTTCGTCGAGGCGACCTTCGGCTTTGAGCATGTCCAAAAGCTCATTGATGCCCAAGACGCTGTGAAGCGTGTAGCCTTTTTCTTTTAGAATTTTGGCGCCGCCCTGCTCGCGGTCCACGAGGACCACCACGTCTTTCACGGTGAGCCCCGCGGCCTGAAAAGGCTCGATTGTCTCGAATTTGCTGGCGCCGGTCGTGATTAAATCATCGACGATGAGACAGGTTTCACCCTTTTTGTAGACACCCTCGAGCTTTTTTTTGGTGCCGTAGTCCTTCACTTCCTTGCGCGCGTAAATCATGGGCCAGCCGGTCTTGATCGAAATGGCCGTGGCGATCGGGAGCGCGGTGTAGGGGATGCCGGCGATGCGGGCGAACGTGAGTTTTTCGGCCTTTTCGATCATAGCGTCCGCGACCATCTGAAGCACTTTCGGGTAGGAGATGAGGACGCGTAAATCGATATAAATGGGAGATTGAATGCCGGATTTTAGCGTAAAATTGCCAAACTTCACGGCGCCGATTTCGTGAAGGGCGAGAGCGATTTCTTTTTTCATAGGTTTATTATTACAAGATTATTTATTCAAAGATTACAAGATTCGAATAAGGAATTCCAATTTTATTTTTGATTCAGAATTTCGATCGTCACTTTGTCTTGACTCTTGGGAGCTTTGGCTTCCACGCGGAAACGTCCGATGACGGGTGGCCATTCGAGGCGATAGTTTGGCGCTTTGGCTGAGCCAATTTTTTTGTCGTCGATGAACCAGTCAATCGTTGTCGCATTTTTTCCAGCCTCCGCTTCTAAAATTATTTTTTGATTTTTAGCTGGAATGAGCGGATCGAGTAAAAAACTTTCGTTCGCGTGCGGTTTTTGGATCGAGACCCAATCCTCTCCTTGAGATTGCGTTGTGGCAACAGCTCCTTGCGGACACAAAGGCGAAAAGTTTACAGGAGGTTCTTTGTATCCATTCTCGCGCGCCCAGGTTCGAACTTCCGGAGGGAAAAGCGTGAATACTTTTTCTTCAATGTATTGCGCGGGGCAATCAGGTTCCGCGAGCAAGTCGTTTCGTCGGTCCGTTTTGACGCGGATAAAAATGTCGTCCGGCGTTTTCGGTTCGGTTCTTTGGATAAACCATTCGGGAATGGTTTCCCTGCACTCGGGCGTTGGAAGTTTTCCGGAGAGCCGGCAGATCTCTTTTTTGACTAACCCTCGCGGCTGAATAAAGTCTGTACGCGGGTGGTTTTTAACGGCCGCGAGCAGTACGTCGTGGAAAATCGGGCCCGCGCCCGTCACGCCCGAGGTGTTCTTCATGGGCGTATTGTCCGCGTTGCCGACCCACACGCCCACGACGAAATCGGGCGTGTAGCCCAGCGTCCAGTTGTCGCGTGAGTTGCGCGTGGTGCCGGTTTTGGCCGCCACAGGGAAGTCGAAGTCGAGCGCGCTGCTTTCGCCGAACTCCGGCAGGCGCGCCTGAGGATCGCTCAAAATATCCGAGATGAGCCAGGCGATTTTGCTGTCCAGAATCGGCTCTCCCGGCGCTATCGGCTGGTCCAGTAACGTGCGGATCGGCATGGTGACGCCGCCACGCGCGAACACGCCGTAGGCCTGCGTGAGTTCGAGCAGGCTAACTTCGGCGTCGCCCAGCGTGAGCGCGAGACCATAATGTTCAGGAGTTTTGTTTAGCGTGGTGAGACCGGCTGCGCGGAGGAATTTCAAAAGCGAATCCACGCCGACCTTTTGAAGCACTTTGACTGCGGCGATGTTGTACGAGTTCGCCAGCGCTTCGCGATAGCGTACCAACCCGTGATAACCGTAATCGAAATTGCGGGGCGAATACGGATTGCCTTCTTGCGTGAAGAACCGGGTCTCCACGTCCGCGGCGGTGCTCGCGGCGGTGTCGCCACTTCTTAGCGCGAGCGCGTAGGTGAACGGTTTGAGCGCTGAGCCTGGCTGACGCGGACTGATGGCCGCGTTGAAAGCGCCGTCATGATCCGCGTCGAAATAATCGCCGGAACCCACCATGGCGAGCACGTCCCCCTGACGCGCGTCCAACACCACGACCGCGGCGGAGGTGACGTTTTTGTCCTTCAGTTTTTCGAGCTGATAGTCCACGATCCGCTCGGTTTCGGATTGCAGCGAGAGGTCGAGCGTGGTGCGGATTTCGGTTGACGCTCCCTGTCGGGCCGCAAAATTTTGCGGCCTTACCATGGAGCGCATCCACATCACAAAATGCGGCGCGCGGATTTTTATTTTTCCGTGCCCCAGACGGATCGGCTCCTGCTGTAATTCTTTGGCTTCCTCCGCCGTGATCATGCCCACGTCCTCCATGGATTTCAGGACGACTTTTTGCCGTTTTTTGGCGAGCGCGAAGTGAGCGAACGGATCGTACGAGGCGGGAGACTGGATGAGACCCACGAGTAACGCTGTTTCGGCCAGCGACAGTTCGCTGATGTTTTTGTTGAAGTAGATTGTGGCGCCGGCTTGGACGCCATAAGCTTGGTGTCCCAAGTAGATATTATTCAAATAATCCTCAAGGATTTTAGATTTGTTGGCGACTCGTTCGAGTTTGAGCGCGAGCAGAATCTCTTTCAGTTTGTACGCGTACCCCCTTTCTTTGGGTTGCAGTCGTAGCCGGACGAGCTGTTGGGTGATCGTGGATCCCCCAGACACCACGTTGCCGGACGTGAAATTCTGCCACGCGGCGCGAAGGATCCCTTTCAGGCTTATGCCCGGATGCTGTGCGAACGAGCGGTCTTCCGTGGCGAGCACGATCAGGATCAATTCCTTGGGAATCCCGGCGAGCGGCTTGTATTCCTGTCCCCCGAAATCAGCGGAGCGCACCTCATACAGCAGCGCTCCATTTCGATCGAGGAGTTTGACGGGACTGTGATTGAGCGATTGGCGCAAGGCGCCAGGCAGCGGCCAGAGGAAAAACCACACGCCGAAGAGGAACAATAAAAAAAGAGGAAGGAGAAGCCACCATTTTTGATTTTTAGAGAACCTGAAGCGCATTGGTTCTGCGAGGTGTTAATTCAATTTTTTCGCTGATTTTTTACCCGACAAATAGTTTTCGTTGGAAATCACGCTCCGGCCAAGTTCTTTTTCAGTTTCCTTCCTTGCCACTCCGGCCACGGAACCGCCGCGTTTGGCTACTTTTCCGCAGTCAAAATCGCGTAATCTTTTTGGTCTGTAATGCCTCGCTCCTTCCACTCTTCGGTGAGATCTTGGCGGATGGCTATTCCGCGAAGCCGTTTATCGATCCAGTCCTTTGGATAGCCCTTTTGTTCGTAAAGCGCTTTCATGCGTTCCTGCGCCAGTTCGGGATTTTCAATCTCATCCAATCGCTCTTTGCCCACCTGAGCAAGCCACATTTTGAAAGGTTCGGCCTTTGGGCTTGGAATCGACTGGATTAAACGAAAAGCGTTTTTGGTATTAACGCAATCTGTGACGTATTTTTTTCCGTCAATACTTTCCAATTTCAGTTGTAAACAAATTGTTAACAACTGAGGCTCACGTCCTTTTAGCATCCCCCAATATTGTCTCGGGGAAGGACTTTCCGTCAGTGCTTCTACGATATCTACTACTGAAAAAAACCATTCGTCATTGTGCCAAATGCGACGGATTTTTTTATCCTGAAAAAGTACGAGCTTGTTTTGTTGGTTCGTCATAAATACAAAAAATTAATGAATAAATATTACGGAAAAGTTTAGTAAACAAATGTTCACTTGTCAAGCAAAAATAGGTATAGCATTTACTTTGGCCGTCTGTTGCCGCAATTCAAAAATTCAAAATCCGTTACTATATTTCTAGACTCAATATCGCAAATGCGATCAAAAAAATTGATGTCTCCTACGTTGTTGAACTTATAGGGCGCAGTTTCCATAAATTCTTTTTCAGTTTCTCTTATTTTTTTTTATTTTTTAGTAAATCATGAAGTCTAAAATTATTTTCTAGTAATATTTCTTTTTCCATTTGTTCCATAGAGTAGCGAATTTAGGAGAAATAAATTTCCTTTTCTATCCTTTTACCTCCACCCACTTCCCTTCGGTTTGCCCAAAGTTTTCCGGGTAATACATTTCCCACGCTCTCGCGGGGCCTTCGTGGAAGCGGCCTGGCGTGGTGGCGCGGACGAGGTAGGTGTAGTCGTAGACTCCGGCGGAGAGTTGTTCGGCAAAGAGAAAGACGCGGTCGTCGTGGAGCTCCTGGTGCTCAAAGGCCCAGGAGCCGCCTGATTCGTTGGCGAAGCGCTGCTGGCTGTTCCGGAAGTTGAAGTTGATGGGTTCAAAGCCGGCGGGGAGCAGGCTTTCGACGGCTACGAAGTGGCGGTCCTCGGGAACCGTGATGGTCAGCTTCACTTTGTATGTTTGAAGTAAATCAAACGAATCCGTGAGTTTCTTTTCGTCCTTGTCTCCCATGGCGGTTATTTCGCGGCGGATGCCGATGCCTTCGTCGGCCGGAGGCAGTGCATCGATCGTGAGGAAGTAGCTCATCAGGAGGTCGTAATACAGACGGCCGGAATTGTTGTTCTTCGTGAAGACGATCGTGTTCATCGCGTCCGGAGCGAGCTCCGAGAACGCTTTCTTAATCTCCTTCCGTGTCAGCTGGTTTTCCTTATTGAACGCCTGCGTGACGGCAGGATCGTTGTTAAACTTCGCCGAGGCAGTGAAGGTTCCTTCCAATTCGCGCGTGTTTTTTAGGTAGTCGATCAGGGCCATGAGGCTCGCCACCGTGGACTGGGTGGTGTCCCAGCGCCCTTCGCGGCGCGAGGTCAGCATGGAGCGCACGATGTTGGGGATGAGCGGGTGGTCCGGCATGACGCGGAGTATGGCCTGGAGCACGAGCGCCGTGGTCCGGTCGTTCGTATTCATGGCGTAGTAGTAGCGGTCGTTGTTTTTTTCCTCGAAATGGGCTCCGCGGGCATCGACTTTGATGCTGCCGAGGATCTCTCTGACGATCGTGGCCGCCTTGTCACTGCCCATGTCTTTGAACGCCATGGCTAAGTAAGCTTGGGCAAAAAGAGGCAAGTCTTTTCGTTTGGAATAGAGATTATTGAGCAGGCTTAGATCTCCATGATTTGTTTCCGCTAAAACAAACAAGATGTAAGCGCGCGTCGTCCGGTCATAGTCTTGTTGGTTTTTTTCTTCATCCCGCAGGAAGTTTTGAAGGTAATCAGCAACTCGTTGGATCACACCTGAGTCCACGCTGATGCCGGAAGCTCGAGCGATTTCGAGCACATGAACTATGTAAGCGCTTAAATAAGGAGCGCTGTTGTATGATTCGATCCAATAGCCGAAGCCTCCGTCGCCGCGCTGGAAGGAATAGAGTTTTTCAAGTCCGGCCGTGATGTTTTTTTCAAGGGTTTTGTCGTCCACGGTTTTTAAGACGTTCAGGTCTTTGAGCGAACTCAAAATCACGTTGGGCAAGAAGCTCGACGCGGTTTGCTCGGCGCACCCGTAGGGGAAGGTCGCAAGATAGGAAAGGCTCTGTGACAAATAGGTTGCCAGGGTGGGGGAGAGCGTCGCCACTAAACTTCCCAACGAGGCGTCGTCTTTGGAGGGGACGAAGACGGTCTCGGTGGCCTTGTTGTTGTTCGCCGTGCTGACGATGCCCGAGGTGGCTACGGATTGATTGGCGCCGAAGAGCGTCACGGGAATCGATTGTTCAATTTCGTCTACGACTGCGGGGGTGTCGGAAGACGCGCCATGGCTCGTCTCTACTTTGAAATGGAACACGGCCTTTGTTCCGGGAAGGATTTCGATCGGGAATGTCATCTTTCTATTTTCTCCTGGCTTGAGCGTAAGTTTGCCCTGCGTTTCATCTTTGGCTTTAAAACCTGATCCGGTAAAGAAGACGTTGAACGTCACGGCGTTGTCCAGGAAGTTGTGAACGATCGCGCCCACGGACATGGTGTCGCCGACCATGGCGAAGCGAGGAAGTACTGGGCGAACAATTGTCTTTTTCGTTTCGATGAACGTCATGGCTTGCGCGCCGAAAAGATGTTCGGTGTTGTTGCCGATGGCGAGCACCTGCCATGTGGTGAGGTTGTCCGGCAGTTTGAAGGAGACTTCGGCCTCGCCCTGATCATTCGTGACGACGGACGGGTTCCAATAGGCGGTGTCTTTGAAATTTTTTCGGGTGACCGGATCCAAATCGCCTCCGCCTCCGCCCTTGGTTCCCGGTTTGAACACTTCGACCAGATAGCTGAGCATCTCGGACGTTCGGACACCCAAACCGCGGTTGCTATAAAAGGTTGCGACGAGATCCGGCATATAAAAACCCAACAGATCCTGAACGCTCATATCGACCACGCCGAGCGAGAGTTCCGTTTTTGCGGGTTTGCCTTCAAAGTCGGTCACTTTCGCCTGCACGCGGACGGTCTCGCCAGGCAAGTACTTCGCCTTGTCCGTCTTCAGTTCGATGTCCAGTTTTTTTCTGTACGTGTCGACGGTCAGGAGCGCGTAGCCCATTTTGAAGGCGGGCATGCCCGTGTCATTTCCTTTTTCATCAAACGTGTCGCCGTCCCGCGGTTTGATGACGATGACGGAGACGTACGCGTTGGGCGTCATGGCTTCCGTGATTGGGATTTTGATTGGCTGGGCGTTGCTCACGATGTCGATCATTTCCTGAGTCATGATGTTTTCCCGTTCCACGGTCACGAGCGCGTGAACGCCTTTGCCCTGCCAGGGGGATTTGACGAGCAGAGTTGCCGTGTCACCCACCTTATAAGTGGGGCGATCCGCGACTACATCGATTTTGTCGTTATTGCTATGAGGCCAGTTAATATAAGTATCCGAGTATCCATAAAACTCTGAGCTGGATTTTACGGAACGGCCGTCTTCATCTTTTACTTCAGCCACCACGCGATAGCTTCCGCCCTTTTGGATGGTAAATTCGACACTGCTTTTTCCTTTTTCGCGCGTGACGGTCGAGGTTTGAGAAATATAGGTGTCTTTTGGCTCGTTATCGTAGTAATACAAACCGTCGACACTTTTCTTTTTAATTGTGTTCCATTCGCGCGAGAACAATTGAACGGTGGCACTCTGGTTCGGCCTGGGAGTCCCGTCGATTCCCACAGTCACGAGGTTGATTTTGGCTTTTTGACCGGGCTCCACTGCCCATTTTTCCGGCATGATGCCTACATACGTTTTGGATTTATGGACGGGGACGGCGGATCCCGCACTCACCACCTGATTGTTTTCATCCGTGATGTCCGCGGATACAGTCACCAGCTGGCTCGCGATTTTGTCTTTCAGATCCACAGGGAACGCAAGTTTCGCAGCACCTGCCGAATCGACCGCGTCGTCTTTTTCCAGCAGAGTTCCGTTCGTCGGAGGACAACTGTCCCGCACGCACCAAACATCCAAGCTGAACGAGTACCATCCGTCCGTATAACGGCTGAAATAGTAGTCACTTGAGGAAACGATCCAGCGGACTTTCGCGTTGGACATGGGCGCGCCGAAATAGTAGTTCGCTTTGAGGCCGAACGAGACACTGTCATGATCGAAGTAATCCTCTTTTTCCGGCGCGACTTCGATTTTGTATTCCGGCTTCCGGTAATCCTCGACGGAAAAATAGGCGGTGCCGTAGTTGTTATCAAAATTTTCCTGCGGCAAGACCGTGCCGGACAGCGAATAGCCGCCGATGGCCCCTTTGGCGTCCAAAGGGAAATCTCCCGAAAAGCTTCCAAAGGCGTTCACGCCGAGATTTTTTTCATAGAACGTGGTTCCCCGGGAATCCATGGCCGAGACCGAAACTTCGGCGTCTTTCGGGGGCAGGCGGTAGACTCCGTTTTTATCGAGCAACCGCGTGATGCCTTTGAAGTAAACCGTGTCTCCGGGGCGATAAAGCCGGCGTTCGGTGTACAGGAAAGTGTTGATTTTAAATTCACGGCTCTCGGTGTCGCGGAAGTCGTCCCATAGGCCAAATGACCAGGGTTCTATGCCCTGATTCCAGGAGCTTCCCACAAAGGAAAAGTCATCTCCTTTCGAAGCGGTGACCCAGAAATTTTCCTGCCATTGGTTTTTGCCGGTGAGGAATTTTTTGCTATCTACCGGCGTTTTAAAAAAACCGTTTTCATCCGTTTTTCCGGTTTTAACCGTTTTACCATCGGCTCTTATGAACGCGATGTCCGCGTCTTTTACCGCGTCGCCGGTTTTCATGTCCACAGCCCACACCAGCGCAGAGTTTCCGGAATATTTGAGAGTGAGAGCGATCGAAGAGAGCGCGAGATATTGATACTGAACGATGGGTTCTTGCTTGTTGGTAATGTAATTCAGCTGGGTATATTCCGGCGTCTGAACGGAAAAGGCGTAGATGCCCGACGTTAATTTTCCGAATTCTTTTTCCAGGTCGATGTCCGGCAATTCATACCGGTTTTTGACGTTTTTCAACCGGACGAGGAATTTTTTGGAACCCGGATAGGTAGAAAAATCCGGCCGGGTCGCGCTGTTTTGAATTTTAATGAAATCATTCAGCGAGAGCGGCGCGATTTTAAAATCGAGTCGGCTCACATTCACGGTTTGGAATGGGATGATGGTTGGTCTTCCTCGCTCCATGACGTTCAGTTCGCCGCCCTTCGTCAGAATCGAGACAAAAGGGTCGAGCGGCGGCGTTGTGAATTTGAGTGTGTACGGCGTTTTTAATGTTTGTCCGAATTTGTCTTTGAGCGCGGTACTGATCGAGATAGTATAATCCGTGCCCGGCTGTAATTGGGCGTAGAACGCGAGTCTTGCGCTGTCGGAATCCGTTGCAAGCGATACGTCTTCCCATTTTGGAATTTGAGGACTGATTGAAAAGGCTTTTTTAAGACTTTCGTCATCCACGGGATTTGAAAAGAAGATTTGGATCCAGTTTCCCTGCTGAAGCTGTCCATTCGTTACGGTCAGTTCACCCGCAGTGGAAAAGGAGCTTATGGAGGCGGCAACCGTTCCCAAATCTCCGCGGGCGGCTTTCACGCCTTCAGGAACGACGATTTGATAATTGGTTTTAAAGGGCAACGGCTGTTCCGGCGTGAGTTGGATTTGGGTTTTGTCGGTTTCCTTTTTTCCCTCTTCCACTTCCCTGACTCCATATCCTGGGCGTACGGCAACGGGAGTGGTTTTTGTTTTATCGGATGCGGATAACGCGAGTAGCTGGATTTGATTTCCTAATCGATTGAGATCCATCTCCTGATTGAACGTCACCAGAACCTCGGACTGCGGCCCGGCCGTAGTGTAGCCATCGTAGGGAGCGGTGTTTATGACGACTGGTCGCAGGGTCGTAAAGCTCCACGAAAAGTCGTCTTCTGTCGTGTCTCCGATTACGGTCGTGATTCCCCTGGGAACATGGATCGTGTAAGCGGTGGCGGGCACCCAATTTTCTTTGGGGATGAACTCGATCGCGGACGTTCCCATCCAGCGCCAGCGCCCGGGCGTTTCCGGCGTGATGGTGACCGGCCAGTCCTTGGCATCGCCTTGCGCGTCCACATATTTTTTCGCGCCCTGCCCCTGAACCGCGGAGAGCGGGATGATGGGGCGATCGAACACCATACTGATGCGGGTTTTGCTATCGACGTCCGTGGCGTCGCTCAAAGGAAAATGCGCGGAAACAACGGGCGGGCCGCTGACGTCGAATTTGAATTCGAGATCCTGTCCCACTGGTTTTTGATTGGCCAAGAGCGCGGTGCGCGCAACCTGAAAGGTGATGCGTTCCTCTTTGGTTAACTTCCGATTCGGTTCAAACACCAAGGCTTTCCCTTCCCAGCGTATGGCTCCTTTGACTCCGGACGGCGTCTCAAGGTTTTTTTCGACGCTGGAATGATCCATCTCGTCCGCGAACGCCATGTAGAGCCGTGAGTCGGGCGTTACTTTTTGGTGACGACTGAAATCGGAGATTTCCGCTTGGGCTCCGCGATGGGGCGTTACGGTTTTATAATAAACGGCCACGCCTGACGCGATAACAAGCGCGAGGACGACGACAAGCGCGGAATGCTTCAAATAAGAGATGATTTTATCGGAAATCATGGGGTTTCTGTTAAAATTTATAAATTTATTTTAACAAAAAAGGGCTTTCGGCGCGATTGGAAGCATCAGGAGGAAGAATTAAGGGGAAGATTAAGGAGAAGAATTAAGGGGAAATACTAGGCCTCGCGCAAATACCCCCAATTATGCAGCTTGTCACTGTCTTCAAACCAGCGATCGCCGATGTCCGTTCGGTAATACATATTCGGAATGAGGATGTTCTGGATGCGATTGTAGGCTTGTTGCTGCGCTTGTTTCATGGTACTTCCGCAGCCAACCACGATGAGCGCCACACCCGCGGTTCCTGTGACAAGCCATTCTCCGTTTACCAGCTTAATATCTTCGATATGAACTCCTTCGGTTTGCGGCTTTTTGAAAACCACGGTGGCGTTTTTGGAATAAACGTTGAACGTGTTGCTGTCTTTATAAGGGAATGGCGGGACGACAACACGCACCCCCAGCTGGAAGCCGCTTTTAGTGCGAAGCACCGGCTTGGCGCCGCGGGCAAGATCATATAGAAATTCGCCCACGGGAGTCAGCATGCCATCGCATTGAATGCTGATGGTTGGATAACCGAATCGCGCCGTGAATTCCAAGGGGTAGATCCCATTGCCGTTCACCATGCAGTTTATGTCGATGTAACCGACGAATCCTTCTCTTCGTAAGGGTTTTTCCATTTTTTTGAGCGTCGAGTTGAAGAGCTTATTGGGGCCGCTCCAAAACATGGTAGTGCCCATTTCACCCGTGGAGACGCCAAGTTCGCCCGGAAACAGTTTTTTGTGCTCAAAGTTGATATTGATGGGATAGATAAATTCTTTTCCGTTGAAAAACGCGCCCACGGCGATTTCGACGCCCGACGTTACTTTTTTCTGGAGCTGAAATACTTTGAGCTGTCCTTTCCAAGTGCGTTCATAGGCCATGAGGACGCGAATGACGTCACTACCGTCATCTTCCCGCCCCACAAACAAAAGCTGTTTGATATTTTGGGCGTCGCCGCTCGGCTTGATCACATACTCATCAGGGTTCTTTTTGACGTATCTAATGGCTTCTTTCAGCGAAGTGAATTCCGTGTAAGGAAGAATCGAAACTCCATGTTTTTTTAATTCCTCCTGTCCGAAAGAACGATCGTCTTCGAGACGATCCGTGTACGGCGTTCCGCCGATGACGTGTTTTCCCTGCTTTCTCAGCTTTTGGGCTTTAGCCCCCAATCCCATGACATCATCAAAAACAATGACATCGGCCCAATCCACTTCCTTTTCCCAGTTGTCTGTTTTTGTAACAAACCCATCCCCGCCTTCCCTTTCTGTTGGATCCTCGATGCAGTATTTGGCTTCATTACCTTCTTTAACGACTTGCCACACGAGATCGTGGCAGAGTCCGGAGATCGAGACAAACAGAAACCTTTTTTTATTCATAAAAAAGTTAATTGATAAAAAGAGAAACCAGAGGATAGCTCCTATTATATAAAAAATAGATGGAAAGCAAAGGAAATTGTTTATTTAGTATTTAGTTATGCTAAGACCGCATCCCATGGCATGGCATAATCCCTTTTTGACAGTGCTGAAAAAGCCGCAAATGGGCCGATGACCAGTCCTGGTCCCGTATTCAATTGAGGATATGTTTCACGGAAAGCTTTTATGCCGGTCAGGTGCCGGCCTGATGGCTGGCTGTAGGCTTTCACTTCAATCGGAAAGTATCGGCCATCCAATTCAAGCAGAATATCCACTTCCGCTCCGCCATGCGATCGCCAATGATAAAAATGCGGAGGAGTGGCCATGGCCGAGGATTGTTTCAGCAAGTCCATGGCAGCGGCTGTTTCAAAAAGAGCGCCGAAGAGAGGGTGTCCGCCAATAGCGCGAGGCGAAGAGATCGCCTGCGCGTTGCAGATAAGGCCCGTATCCGTTAGATATCCTTTTGATTTTTGGCTGATGCGTTTGATAACGTTTCCGTAAAAAGGATCAATTTCCATCCATTGAAAACCTGCCTTAAGGATATCAGACCAGCGCTTGGAGGTTTGCGGTGTAAGGCCTAGCTCGCGGCCCAGCTGACTGTGATTGATTTCTTGTGCAGTCATGGCGGCCGTCAGGCGGACGAATCGGCCAAATAGCTGTAAATCGCTAATGTCGGCCATGAGTCTTACGTCGCGTTCAACATAGGTCCTCAGGTAGGACTGATAAAAATCGGGAATATGGATTGAGGGGATTTTTTGTGCATCAGGGAAAAATCCCCGCCATAGTTGTTCATACAGGGGGATCGATTTTTTATTTTTGAGAGGCTTAAGACGGATGATTTTTTCCGGATTTTTTAGCCATGCTTCGAGCCATGGACTCTGATGATTGATTTCCGCTAAAGAAAACGCGTTTAGATCCATGAAAACAGCCCTCCCCGCGAGACTTTCCGAAATCGTTTTTAGCACTCCCCATTGCTGAGAACCAGTGATCAAATATTGGCCGGACTGTCGATTTTTGTCAATGCGGCGCTTGAGCGCAGGGATCAGTTCCGGAACATATTGAGCTTCGTCTAAAATAAGCGGGGCAGGGTGATTGTCTAAAAAAAGTTCGGGATCTTGTTTCGCGTTGTCTATATCCAATACGGGATCGAAAACGACCGTATCGAATTTTTTTCCGTAATCATGCCGGAGCAACGTGCTTTTGCCCACCTGCCTCGCGCCTGTCACGACTACTACGGGAAAAGTGTTCACGAGTTTTTTAAGCCTTTCGGAGATGTGTCTTTCGATGTACATACTTGAATTATAATGATTCAATCATCAGAAATCAAGGTAAAATTTATGCCCACAACATGCTCAGGGCATTATTTCCGTAACCCCTCACTACCCCCTACGCATTCATAAGCTTGCGGAGCTCTCCTAAGTAGTCCGCTGGTTTGCTCCACCACAGAGTGAGCAGTACCGACAGGATCGTTTCCATCGCCTGCGCCCCCTTCTGCGAACGGGATCCGAAGGACAGGAGACGCTTGATGACGATATGTCTGACGGAACGCTCGGCTTTGTTGTTCGTCATCGGCACACCGGAGATACGCAGACAGGTCAGGTACTTTTCGCGATTATCCAGAAACGTTTTTTTAAGTTTTTCCAACATCTGTGAATCGACGGAATCCGGCATCATGAGTGTATTTATCTCCGCCGCGAATTTTCCGGCAGCCGCCGCGCGCGCCGCATCGGAGAGCGGGGCTGCAAGGGTCAGTGCGACACTCCGTTCCAATACCGAGAATCGTCTGTAGAAGTTCAGACATCCCTCGTGATGCTCCGCGGAAAGCGCGGAGGATCTCGCGAGATCGCGGAATTTCCTGAGCGGATGGGCCCAGCAGAGGGCATGATTGAGAAAAAGACGGTCGTACGCTCCATAGTCATCGCTCACGCCGACCTGTCCGGAGGGGGGACCGCGGAGTTCTTCGGCATTGCCTTTCTTCCTCGTTCTTCCGAGGCGGAAGACGGTCTCCGGACCGGCGGCGGACGTTTTCACCCGGGCGTAGTTCCCCTGTCAGCCGTGCTGCACCGGATAACCCGTCTCGTCGTAATGCGCGCTCTTCGTTTTTTTACAGCGGAAGCAGAAGCCGCGTTCGATCGTCCGCTCCGTGATCACCTTACGCGCGGGGGGAATGTCCTCGACGAAGCGTGTGACCGTTTCCCTGCTTCCGATGGGGCGGCCGCAATCCGGACAGGAACGGAGGGGGTGATACGTCTTTGTATCGATCTCGTCCTGCGTCGGTACGGCACGGCGGAAGGATGCGGCGGGGCGGGGCCGCTTCACGGGTGTTCCGGATGAAGAAGGCGGGAGATCGTCGTTATCACCGGATTCCTTTTTCCGTCCGAAGACCATGGTCTCGAGCTGTTCGACACGGAGCAGGAGCTTTTCGATGATCCGCTGCTGATCCGCAACCGTCGCCCTCAGTTCACGGTTCTCCTCTTCCAGCGACTGCATGCGCTTTTTTCTCTCCGGCTCCAAGGTACGGTCATTCCGCCACCGGATCATCCGGCGGCCGATCTCTTCCGGGGATAATTTTTCCATATAGAAATCATAACGGATTCATAAGCGGAAACAATGACTTTTCCGCTTAAATATGCTGTTTCACAACATGCGGACGGGTCGAATCCGTCATCCGGTCACGGAAATATTTCCGCCGTCAAAATCCGTCAAGCCGATTTGGGTAGTGAGGGGTTGCAATTTCTTTTGAAAAATTCTTTGAAATATGCTAAAATTATAAGATTAATTTTAGCCATGCCTCAGCCAAAAACCTTCACCAAAGAACAGCAAAAGGAGATCCTCGGAAAAGTCCTCCGGAAAACCAACCGGTATTTCGAGGAAGCCGTTCAAAAGGATGAAGGCCTGGATGCCGACGCATCCCTCAAAGCGCAGGTGCAGGAGCTCGTTAAGAAGGCTGATGTTAATCACAATCAGCGTATCGACGACGGCGAAGAAAAGCTGAATCGCGACACGGCGGCGTACGCCAAGAGTTTGCGCGCTATTTTGGACGGGACCGGCGGGGTCAAAAAGGCCGCACTGGATCAGGCGATTCGAGACGTCGTCAAAGAATATCTGGCTGACAACAACCTAACGATACGAGTATGAAGCCTTTGAATTTCGATAAAATGAACGGCCTCATTCCCGCGATCATTCAGAACGCGGACACGGGTAAGGCGAGCTGTTTCAGCAACAGCAACAGTACGGAGGAGGATTCTTTGCGCGTTTTATTCGCGACCATTCTCGATCGCCAAAAAACCATGCCGAAAGGATCGTACACGGCTTCTTTGTTCGCCGAAGGACTGGATCAGATTTGCGCCAAGGTTGAAGAAGAGTCAGGCGAGGTGATTCAGGCCGCCAAACGCGAAACGAAGCAGCGCCTTATTGAAGAAAGCGCGGATCTGATTTATCACTTGTTCGTGTTGATGGTTTCTCAAGATGTTGGTTTGGACGAGGTAGGACGTGAGTTGAGGAGACGCCAGAGATAGAGCCTATAGGCGCGAATCCAAATACGCGCGCTTGCGAGGTTGTGGAACCTCGCCTGCAGGTTCCGGTCAAGGTAAGATTTTGGATTGTTTCTTTCCCCTCAAAATGCTACCCTGAACCCGCAACGTCATGGAAAAATTTTTTCTCAAATTCGGCGCCCTCATGGTTATGATCCTCTTCGCGTGGGTCAGCTTCGCGACGCTTAGCATGTCATCCGTTGCCGGGGAAAAGGGATGTATTTTTATGGACACTCAAGGCGCGGTATGCCCTATGGACGCATTGAGCCACATTGATCAATGGAAACAGACATTTTTGGGCGTGTTTTTTCCTTTGCTCGTTGCCACTCCGGCGATCGGCATGTTTATCTTCCTTAGTTTCTCGCTTATAAAAGTTTTTCACTTGAGGGAGGCGCTCTTTTCCCTGGCATGGCGTTTTCGGAAAAAATCGAACGATCTGCTGGAGGCCATTGATTTTTTACGGACGGCTTTTTCAGACGGAATTTTGAATCCAAAACTCTATCACAGGGTGACCGCATAATGTTAACTTTTGACTATTGACCGTTGACAATTGACTTTTAAAATTCTGGTCAAATGTCATGTGTCAGATGTTAAATGTTCTTTTAAAATATCTATTTACTATTTCAATTTATGTCTCATCACCTTTTTAAAAAGATCAAGCTCAGAATTTCGGGCATGCATTGCGCCAGCTGTGAAGTCCTGATCGAGCGCCAATTTAAAAAAATTTCCGGTGTCCAAAAAGTGAATATCCATCACGCCAACGGCAACGCGACGCTGTTTTGTTCACGCGAACCAAGCCTTTCCGAATTTCAATCGGCGTTGCAGGGGCAGGACTACCATGTTTCGGTTCGTTCTCAGGAAGATCCTGTGAATTCCGCGTCTGACGCCCATCGCAATACTTCCGTGGATTACGCGGAAATCGGAGCCATTTTTCTCGTCCTGGCGTCGTTTTACTTCCTCTTAAAACAAGCCAACTTCATCCCGGACTTGGCTGTTTCCGACGGGACGACATACGGTTTCGTATTTTTAATCGGGTTGGTCGCGGCCGTTTCCACCTGCATGGCGGTTACCGGCGGTTTGCTGGTGGCCGTGTCCGCCAAGTTCAATTCAATTCATCCCAATTTGACCGGATTTCAAAAATTTAAACCCCATCTCTATTTTAATATCGGACGGGTTCTCTCTTATACGATCCTGGGCGCGGCTGTGGGGGCTTTGGGCTCCGTCCTCACGCTTTCGACTCGGCTGAATGGCTGGCTCATGATCATCGTCAGCCTCGTGATGATTGTTTTGGGGCTTCAGCTCCTGAAGCTTTTTCCGTGGACCCGCTATTTGATGCCGCGGATGCCCAAGTTCCTTAGCCATAAAATCCACGATTTGACCGGAAGCGACAGCAAAGCGGCTCCGTTTTTGCTGGGCGCGGGCACTTTTTTTCTTCCCTGCGGATTCACGCAGGCGCTTCAGCTGTATGTGCTCAGCAAAGGGGATCCTGTGACGGGCGCCCTGACTATGCTGTTTTTTTCGCTGGGAACCCTTCCCGCGCTTTTGTCCGTGGGCGCCCTGTCCAGCTTTATACGGGGCAGTGTGCAGCGCACTTTTTTGAAATTCGCCGGAGTGATGGTTTTGCTCATCGGTTTTCTTAATGTCAATAACGGTCTTGCCCTGGCCGGATCGCCGATTCGTTTTGATACTTTTTTAGTCGATCGCAACGAAGCGCCATTTCCCTCAGAAACCACTCCGGTTCCGATTGAAAACGGGAAGCAAATCGTGACGATGAGGGTGATTGGATATGATTATTTTCCGTCCCGGTTTATCGTGAAGCAGGGGATTCCGGTGGAGTGGAGGATTGATGGAATCGCGGCGGCAGGATGCGCTCGCGTCATTGTCGCCCCGGATCTTAATTTAACTGAATTTTTGCCCGCGACAGGCGCTAAGACTATTTCCTTTATTCCCCGCGAGGCAGGCAGAATCGATTTCAGCTGCACGATGGGCATGACCACGCCGGGGGCTTCTTTCACGGTGATCCCTACGGATTCTAAAGACATTCCTCCTGTTTCCGAGCCGTCGAACGCTCCCGCGGCACCAGGGAATTACGCTCCTTCCGCCAATGCCCAGAAAGTCTCCATGATCGTGTCCGACGATCAGGGATTTTACCCCAACGTGTTTACGGTCAAAAAGGGCGTCCCCGTGGAATGGACGATCGACACCCAGGTTCAGCTTGGCGGCTGCATGGGTACTTTATTGATTCCTCAACTCGGTATTGCCAGGCGCCTTGATCTCGGGCAGAGCGTGATCCGATTCACTCCCGCTGAAACGGGGCGTTTGCCGTTCACATGCAGTATGGGATCGTATCTCGGCGAATTCAACGTGACCGATTGAATATCCTTGACCTATACCATAGGTGTAGGTATAATGACGCTGGATATTTTAATTCATTCATTGCTGAACCATGCTCGAACTCTACGCGGCCAAAGCAAGAGCCAATCTTAAAAAAACCGTCGGGATGCTCAATCGCATCGAGAAAATGATCGACGAAAACCGTTACTGCGTGGACATCGCGCAACAAGTTAACGCGGCCATCGGCTTCCTGCGACAGACGAACAACCTGATTCTCGAAAACCATCTCAATACGTGCGGAGGGAGCAAGCTGAGCGCTCGCGATAAGGATGAAAAAGACCGGTTCGTAAAAGAGCTGATTCAGGCGTTCACGGTGGCCGGTAAATAAATTTTAGTAATATTTTTTTAAAAAACCCCATGAATAAGACCAACGTCACGGTTGTTATTATTATCATTCTGGTCATGAGCGGAATCATCTGGTTCACGCAACCCGATTCCAAAAAAAACGATCCGGTATCCGTTTCTTCCGGCGGGACGCTTATTGCCGATGGAGACTCCTCTTACGATTTCGGAACGATCTCCATGGCAAAAGGAAAAGTAAGTTATATTTTTAAAATTAAAAATACAGGAACGGAGGCGGTTACGGTTCGTAAACTGTACACGTCCTGTATGTGCACCACGGCCTCGCTTATCATTGCCGGCGGTCAGCAGTTCGGACCTTACGGCATGCCCAGCATGTCCTTCATTCCGGAAATCGATCAGGTCATGAGTCCCGCCGAGGAAGGAACGGTTGAAGTCATTTTTGATCCGGCGGCGCACGGCCCTGCCGGAGTCGGCAAAATCCAGAGGACCGTTACGGTAGAAAATAACGCCGAAAATCCTGTTTTATTTTCTTTTTCGGCTTTCGTCACTCCCTAAATCATGAATAAAAAACGTTGGTTCTTCATCGTGGCCGCGCTGCTGATTTTCGGATTCGTCTTTTTCTTAAAGGCGGGCAATAGCGGCACCGCCTTTCTCTGGAACCTGAGCGACCAGGGAACCTGGCTTTTGCCACTCGTCGGCATCGCGGCGCTCATCGACAGCATCAATCCCTGCGCGTTTTCGGTGCTCATCCTGACCGTCGCGTTTCTGCTGACGCTTGGGAAAAAACGCTCGAGCATTTTGGCGATCGGAGGCGCTTATATCGTCGGTATTTTTATCGTCTACCTTTTGATCGGGTTTGGGATTCTGCGGGTGCTTCATCTCTTTAGCACGCCGCACTTCATGGCAAAGGTCGGCGCGTCGCTTTTAATCGTTCTTGGATGCATCAATCTTATCCGTGAAATTTTTCCGTCTTTCCCCCTTAAATTCCGTCTTCCGAGCGTGTCCCATTCAGCCATCGCAAGACTCATGGAGAAGGCAACGCTCCCGACCGCCCTTCTGTTGGGGGCGCTGGTGGGACTGTGCGAATTTCCCTGCACCGGCGGACCGTACCTCATGGTGTTGGGGCTGCTCAGCGATCAAAAAACGTATTTGGCCGGAACGGGATATCTCCTCCTCTATAATTTATTGTTCATTCTGCCGCTGGTCATCATTTTATTTTTGGCGAGCGACAGCCTTCTTCTCGAGAAAGTCAGGGCATGGAAAAAATCAGAGAATAAGGCTCTGCGTTTGGGGGGCGGCATCGCGATGATCGTTCTCGGCATGCTCATATTAATCCTTTAGCCCGTCTTTTTATGATTTCCCCGCAATCGTTCGCGTCCCTTCTGAAAAAGGTCGAAACCATGAAGCGTTCCGGCACGGTGGATCTTTCTACCGAGGAAGACCTGAGCCTTGCCATCATGAATCTGATCAGTCTCGAGGAGCACTTTTTCTTTACGGGCGTGAAGACGAAAAAATCGGACTACTTCGATCTTCTCGGCGAGGTTCGAACTATGCGAAAAGAATTGCTCGCTCAAATGATGGATAAAAATGAAGGCGAGACGTGGTGCATCGCAAAGCATCTTCTGGCTACTTCCATGCGTTTGATCGAGGTCGGCACTAAATTCCATTCGGACGGCAAAAAAGAAGCGTCCAAGGCCATGTTCGAGCGGGCCTATAAGATGTACGCGATTTTTTGGGCGCTCCGGCTCAAGATCATCGACGCGTCAGGATTTAAGAAAATGGCGGCGGATGAATCCGCTGAACCGAAAAAGCCGTGGACGCTGGAAGACATCGTCAACAAACTCGTGGACTGCTGCGACGAGTAAACAAGTCTTTATTTTTTTAATCATTAACACCGAATTTTATGACTGATCCATCTCATCTCCCTTCCGAAGAATCGAGCCACAAGCCCGTCAAGCGCCAACGCCCCTCTCAAAATTCCTGGGCTTTGCCCGCGAGCATAGTTTTCGCTTCTCTGGTATTCATGGGAACCTCGCTTTATATTTCACGGCTGAAGGCCGCGACTCAAGCGTCTGCCCTGAACGCAGTCGCTCTGCCTCAGCAGACGAAGGAAAATGACATCACCATCGATCCGGAATCCGTACTTCCGTCCAAGGGCGTGGAGCTGCCCATCGTCTGGGGCGACATTGGCAAGCGGTTGATCGATTCGGGCGTCATCAACAATCAAAAATTCGAATCCCTTTACGCTCAGCGCGGCGGTTTGAGCGCGGAGATGAAGACCCTTTTGACCGCATCGGACAACGGAAAGATCCGTATGACGCTGGAAAACGCCGGCGTACTTCTCAACATTGCCTGGGCGCTGGGGCTGGGCGATAAAAATCCTGTCCTGGAGCAAGGGCCTATGAATGATAAGCAGTATGGAGGCGCCGGTAATTTCGCTTCGACGGGCGGCTGGTCGCTTTCCACCGGTGATACGATGTCTCATTATTCGAAACACCCGTTCATCGTTTTAACGCCGGATCAGCAATCGCTGCTGGAGAAGGTTGCCAAAGGCATTTATCGGCCCTGCTGCGGCAATTCGGTCTATTTTCCGGACTGCAATCACGGCATGGCGATGCTGGGGCTTTTGGAATTGATGGCAAGCCAGAATGTCAGTGAAGACGACATGTTCCACGCCGCGCTCGCTGTCAACTCGTACTGGTTCCCGGACACCTACGTCACTATTACCAAATTTTTCGCCAAACAGGGTGTCGCGTGGGACAAAGTGAGCCCACGGGAAGTGCTGGGCGCTAATTACTCCAGTTCGTCCGGTTACCGGCAGATCCTCCAACAGGTGAAGCCCGTTCAGGCGGGTTCAGGAGGCGGATGCAGTGTATGAGATTTACTATTTTTAGCGTCTTTTCATCTTTATGTCTGATAAAATTCATCTTGCGATCCATGGCATGCACTGCAAGTCGTGCGAAAAACTGATCGGTTCCGAATTAGCCGACGTTCAGGGAGTTTTGAATTCCACCATCGATTCCAAGGCCGGCACAGGAGTGGTTGAAGCGGAGTCCGGCGTGAATGATGCGCAGATTTTGGAAGCGGTTCAAAAAGCTGGGAAGGACTATCGCGCGGAAGTTACGAATCGGGAGAAGGGCGGCTCCGTTCTTTTGTCCGCGAAAGCGAAGGATGTGTCTCGTAAGAGCGCTAAGCCATCGGTTGCGGCGGCGGCTCCGCAAGACGCCATTGAACAGGTTAGCCTTGCCATCACCGGCATGCATTGCGTGTCCTGCGCGGGCATTATTGAAAAAGGACTAAAAAAAGTCCCCGGCGTTAAGGATGCCCTGGTTAATTTTACCTCCGAGAAGGCGCGCGTGACATATAACAATGGAATTTCGTCGGTTCAAGATCTCCTTACCGCTATCAACAAAGCTGGTTATAAGGCTGACGTGATCGACACCAAACATCCCGAGGTGGAGCGTGAAAAAAAGCGGCAAGAAACGCGCCGTATTTTAAAAAAATTCATCTGGAGTCTGATTCTGAGTCTTCCGATGCTCTATTTCATGCTCCTTGATTTTTTCAAATTTCTCCCTGGCGCGGAGGCGCTGATGCCTACCATCGGCATCGTTTCGTTGATTTTAACGACGCCCGTGCAGTTCATCATCGGCGCCGGGTTTTATAAAGGGATGTGGTCAAGTCTGCGGATGAAGACTTTTAATATGGATAGTCTGATCGCGATCGGCACCAGCACGGCGTATTTTTACAGCTTGGCCCAGTACTTCAGTTATGCAATCAGTACAGGAAGTCTCCTCGGCCTCGACGGCGCGAAAATCCCCGAGCTGTATTTTGAAACGGCCGCCTTTTTGATCACCTTCGTTATTTTGGGAAAATGGCTCGAGGCGAAAGCCAAAGGGGAAACGTCGGACGCTATCCGGAAGCTGATGGGGCTGCAGGCGAAAGCCGCGCGCGTGGTCAGGAACGGAAGCACCCTCGATATCCCGATCGAGCAGGTGGCCGCGGGCGACATCCTCGTGGTGCGTCCCGGCGAAAAAGTGCCGGTGGACGGCGTGATCACCAAGGGGCAATCGGCGGTGGACGAATCGATGCTGACCGGTGAAAGCATTCCCGTTGAAAAAAATACAGGGGACACGGTGATCGGCGCCACGATGAATAAGCACGGCAGTTTCGAGTTCCGCGCCACGAAAGTCGGGGCGGACACGGCGTTGGCTCAAATCATCCGACTGATCGAAGAAGCTCAGGGTAGCAAAGCGCCGATTCAGGCGGTGGCCGACAAGATTTCCTCTTATTTCGTTCCGATCGTGATCGGCATCGCGATTCTCACGTTCCTGATTTGGTATTTTATTCTGGACGCCAGTCTCGCCTTTAGTCTGATGGCCTTTACAGCGGTTATTGTCATCGCTTGTCCCTGCGCGTTGGGACTCGCCACGCCCACGGCGATCATGGTGGGCACGGGCAAAGGCGCGGAACACGGGGTGCTGATCAAGGGCGGCGAACCGCTGGAAGCGGCCTGCAAGATCAAGGTGATGGTGTTTGATAAAACCGGAACTCTGACCAAAGGTAAGCCCGAGGTCACGGACGTCGCGGCGGTGACGGAGATGAAGGACAATGACGTCATGAGCATCGCCGCGAGTCTGGAGAAGCTGTCTGAACACTCGCTGGCGGAGGCGATTGTGAATTACGCGGAGGAAAACGGCATCCGTTTTCAGGAAGTCTCCGGTTTCCGGGCAATCCCCGGGCACGGCGTCGAAGGCGTGATTGCCGGACAAAAATATTTCCTGGGCAACCGCAAGATGATGAAGGAGGTCATCGGCGACAAGGTTGAGAAACAAATGAAACGGCTTGAGACCGCGGGCAAAACCGCCATGATGCTTTCCGACACAAAACAATTTCTCGGCATTGTGGCCGTGGCCGACACTTTGAAAGAAAGTTCCGTGGAAGCGGTGCGCGCGTTGCAACAGCGGGGGATCGAGGTCTACATGTTGACGGGCGACAACCGCCGCACGGCCGAGGCCATCGCCGCTCAGGCGGGTATTCAGCATGTGCTGGCCGAAGTGCTACCGGAAGACAAAGCGAGCGAAATCAAGAAGCTCCAGAGCGCGGGACATCAAGTCGCCATGGTGGGGGACGGCATCAACGACGCGCCAGCTTTGGCGCAGGCGGATCTGGGCATTGCCATGGGGTCCGGTACGGACGTGGCCATGGAAAACGGCGGTATCGTGATCATCAAAAATGACCTGCGGGATGTTTTAAGCGCCATCCAGCTCAGCCGCGAAACCGTGGGTAAGATCAAACAAAACATGTTCTTCGCGCTTTTCTACAATGTGATCGGCATTCCCATCGCCGCGCGCGTCTTCGCGGGTTTCGGGCTTATTTTAAAGCCCGAGTTGGCAGGGCTTGCCATGGCGCTCAGCTCGATTTCGGTCGTCAGCAACTCGCTGCTGCTCAAGCGCTTCGCGCCGGGCAAACGGAATCCGGTTTCCATGGTCGCCCCTTTTGTCATGACCGCGCTCTTTTTACTCCTTTTTCTCCAGTTCGCGCGCATGAGCCAGTGAGGTTTATTTTATTGCCCCTGAATCCGGATATTGCGCCCAAAAGAAGCGTCTGAGCGAAAGGCATAAAAGGGAATGTCGATGGCAGACCGTCGTAGAGGATATTAGAGCTATCAGGGAAGACTTTCGAGAAAATCAATTGTTTCTTTGATGACAGGAGAATCGATATTGATGATTTTTATTTTTTTGAATCGGATTTTAAGCGGTGTATAAAATTCATCCATCCAGGAGGGGGTCAGTACAGAAACACCTTTAAAATTCAGAATGATTTCCTCGTTTGAAGGCAAGGTGGCTAATTGAGGCCGGAAACTCAGCCAGGCATCCTTACCGGATGGGCGTGATATTAGTAAATTGCCAAATTTGATCATTTCGATTTTCATAGAGTGTGCAGGTTAAGGATGGCGAGACATCCCGGAACTTCGTTTTCCGTTTTTTCAGGACCGGACAAGGTTCCATTTTTTATTTCAAGATGGGCATTTCCCGATTGAAAAGACAGGCCAAGCCCGTGACTGAGCGACAATGATTTAACGAATTTTAGGCCATTCCCCCTCTGCTCAGGGGCGCGTCCTGTAAGGATTTCATTAAAGGCCGCCTTTAGGGCTTCCTGGTCATTTTTAAGCGAAGGGCGTACCTGCCGGAGTGAAGTTAAAATTCCAACACCTCGGTCTGCCAGTACGATTTGTTTTGAAATTTCGAACCATTCAAACCAGATTCCAGTGATATCCGGCCATTTTCCAAGGTTATGATCGAAGGAGTTATTTCCGATTTCCCCAACGATCGCGGTAACCAAGGCTCCTTTTTCTTCGCCAAATACCTTTTTCCATTCCATATCCTTTTTCCATAAGTTTGCTGAAAACTGATCACGGAATTTGCAATAAAAGGCTTCCGGCGGTTCTCCGGCATCAGTTACTTCCGCCCACTTAAGAGCCGGCTCAATATTATTGGAAAATTGATTCAGCAGCATTAGAAGATCGGATTCCCGGTACATGCGGTTCCCCGTAGCATGATAACGCAGAGCATTTAGCTGACCGGTTTTTTCCCAGTTGCGCAGGGTCTGTGGCGTCACCCCAAGCCGTTTGGCCGCTTCTGTTATTTTTAGCAATCTATCGTCCATGACTTCATTATATATCAAATTTCTATAAAAATCTATTAAAATATAATAATTCTATGTCTTACTCTGCGCCTGCTCCTTCGGCTTTTTTTAAACAAAACATGTTTTTTGCGCTTTTCTACAATGTGATCGGCATTCCCATCGCCGCGCGCATGAGCCAGTGAGGTTTATTTTATTGCCCCTGAATAACATGGACGCGCATCTTATAATCCGAGCGTGGACGAATCAATGCATTTGGCTAATCCTTTGTCGATTATCTCCAATGAGGCTTGCGGCAGATCCCCTTGTTCTTCTTATATCTTCCGATAAAAGATAAGGGGTAATGACCATGGCGAGTTCCCATTCTTCTGTAGCGCATAATACCGCTTCGCGTATATTGCGAAGAGCTTTTTCCCGAAATTCATCGTCCGGGATATGAATGTATTCGCCGCCATTGTCGTCAAAATCGCCATGAAATAGCCAGTGATGCAATTGCTGTCTCACCGAGGCATGCAGATCTTTCAGACAAGCTTTTTCAAAGCAGGGCATGCTATGAGGGTGTCATGAGACAGCCTGGAGAAGCTCATCCACCAATGCAAGGGCGCGCTGATAGTCAGAGGGGCGCTCAGGAGTGCCGGTGTACTGCTCCCGCGTCACTATCGGTAGCCTAAAATGTGGGCGCTCCAAGTCAACAGGTAAATCCGGCCTGCAAATATTCGATCGGTCGTCGGTATCCATGATTGTAAAAGTTAAGAAATAAGAAACACCCTTGCTTTACAGGTTCCCTGCACATTGGTATAATTTTTTCTAAAAAATGTTATAAAAATAGATTTAATGTTAAAGGGTAAATTCTGACCTCAAATGCAACTTTTAGTTTTTGAGTTTATTTTAATGATACCATGAGCCATGGCTACCTCTATAGCGCTCAGGTAGCCAAGAGATTTACGGTATTTGTTGTTAAGAACGGATAGGGCATGTTGCAG
>JACRIE010000041.1 GCA_016220165.1 Candidatus Peregrinibacteria bacterium | reverse complement strand
AGCTGCGACGGCTCATTCGCCCACTGGAAAGCGAAGCTCAGCGTACATCGCGGCCTGAAATGGGACAGGAAAAGAAAAATGATGAACTATCTTTTGGAGAATTCTTAAAGCCAGCCCGCAAATTTTACCTTTATGCCAATATGTTTGAGTTTAAAATACCAAAAGATAGATATGATTTGATCATCTCTATTTCGACCATCCATCATGGTAGCCATGAGCAGGTTCAAGATCTGATCCATGGAATCCATGGCGCGCTCATGGAGAATGGAAGAGCATTCATTACGGTACCGGATTTTGAAAGTGGTAATAAACGGGGCGCATTCAAAGGCTACGAAAAAATCGGAAAGGGCACATTTAACCCATTATCTGGACCGGAAAAGGGTTTGCCTCATAGTTTTTATAGAGAAGAAGGAGTACGCGGCTTATTTTCGAAGTTTAAAATTTTGCGACTGAACCTGGACGATATCGGAAGATGGGTAGTCTGGGCGTCTAAATGAAAGTGATTTTTTTTGAAATATTTTCGCGCCTTCAAATATAAAAATAGCCAACAGCGGCGCTCCTATAATATAGCCCCACAACGCCAAAGGCGGCATGGTCACTGAAAAAAGAGGCGCGAGCGGCGTACTGAGGAGTAATAGGTGAAGACCTAAGGAAAGTACGCCCGCGCCCAAGAGCCAAGGATTTGAAAACGGCGACTGACGGAAAATGGAAAGCGAGGACCGGCTGGAGAACGAGAGGAAAATCTGAAATAAAATCGTGGCCGTCAGCGCGGCGCTGCGCGCGAAGAGAAGCGGGTCGCCCACGCCTGCGGAGAGCCTGTCCGCGATGATAAAAACGCCCAGCGTTGCCACTGTGTTGAGGATAGCGGCGATCACAAGAAACACTCCTTCTCCGGATAAAAAATGCTGGTTTTTGGCGCGCGGCGGACGGCTCATGATGTTCGGTTCCGCCTTTTCGGCGGCGAGCGCGAGCGCGGGGGCGCTGTCCGTCACCAAATTCATCCAGAGGATGTGGAGGGGAAGGAGCGGGAGTGGCATGCCCACGAGAAGCGCCACGGCGATGATACCGATTTCGCCCGCGTTACAGCGGAAGAGGAAAAGAATGAATTTGCGGATGTTGTCGTAGATGCGACGCCCTTCGGCAATGGCTTCCACGATCGTGGAATAGTTGTCATCCGTAAGAACCATGGCCGCGGCTTCACGCGCGACATCGGTGCCCTTGAACCCCATGGCGATACCCACGTGGGCGCGCTTGAGCGCGGGGGCGTCGTTCACGCCGTCGCCGCTCATAGCGACAATTTCACTATTCTTTTGGAGCGCTTCAAGAATGGCGACTTTGTGAATCGGCTGCACACGCGCGAAGACAGAGACAGTTTGAACCTTTTGACGAAGGACTGCTTCGTCCAGTTTGTCGAGCTCGACTCCTGTCATCACGCCTTTGGTGATGATGCCGACCTGGAGCGCGATGGCTTCCGCGGTGAGCGGATTGTCGCCCGTGATCATCATGGTACGGATACCCGCGTTTCGCGCGAGCGCGATGGCTTCGCGGACGCCGGCGCGCGGCGCGTCGAGAAGACCGATGAGTCCGAGAAATTTGACTTTGCCTTTTTCCGACTCTGATTCACGCGCGACCGCCAAAATGCGCAGTCCCTTTCGCGTCATGCGTTCGTTTTGGACGAGGATTAGTTTACGATCCGCCTCATTGCAGAAAGTCGCGATGACTTCCGGCGCTCCTTTATAGAACAGCGTTGAAGCGCCTTCCCGCTCGTGGCGAGTCACCATGTATTTCCCTTCGGAAGTGAAAGGGACTTTTTCCTCTATAATAGGAAGGGGGGTGATCTTTTCCTGTTCCGCGCTTTTTAGAAGCGCGAGTTCCGTTGGGTCGCCGAAATTCGGAAGAACTGCGCGATTGCACGAAGCGGCGGCCAAGACTAAGAGATTCTTTGAGTCGTTATCCAGCGTCCATAGTTCCGTGACCTTCATGTCGTTTTCCGTGATGGTGCCGGTTTTGTCCGCGCAGATGACGGAGACGGATCCGAGCGTCTCGATGGCGTCGAGCTTGCGGATGAGCGCCCGGTGACGGATCATCTGCTTGACGCCGAGCGCGAGGCAAATCGTCACAATCGCGGGGAGTCCTTCGGGAACCGCGGCCACGGCCAGACTGATCGCTGTGAATAGCATGGTGAGGAGGTCGAGCCCTTTCGCCAGACCGATCACGAAAAGAATCGCGCACAAGGCGAGAACCCCGATGCCGATCTTGTGGCCTGTTTTTTCGAGATTGAGTTGAAGCGGCGTGGGCGGCGTTTCCGTTTCCGCAACGAGCGACGTGACCTTTCCGATTTCGGTTTGTAAAGCGATGGCCGTAACGAGCACTTCAGCGGAACCGCGCGTCACCGCGGTTCCCGAAAAAATTTTGTTGGAGTTGTCATTATTCCTGGATGGCAGCGGCGCGACTTTTGCCGCGGGAACGGATTCGCCGGTAAGACTGGATTCATTCACTTCCAAAGACGAGCTTTCCAGAATCACGCCGTCCGCGCTCAGCTTGTCACCGGTCTCGATGAGCATCACGTCCCGTGGGAGCACTTCGCGCGAGGGGATGAACCGGATGAGGCCGTCGCGGCGGACTTTGGCATTCGGCGCGCTCAATTTTCGCAACAAAGCGATGGCGTTTTCGGCTTTCTTCTCCTGGAAAAAACTTAAAATGGCGTTTAAAAAAATGATAGCCAAAATAACAATAGAATCGATCATTTCGGTTTTTTCGACTGCGCCTTTCAAAAGCCACGCGCCGCCTATTGAAAGCACGACGGCTCCCAATAAAATATAGACCATGAAGTTGTTAAATTGGCCCAAGAATAGCTTGAATAACGAGCGCGATTTGAGCGGCAATTCATTGAAACCGTGCGTCTGACGGAGCGCTTCAAGATCCTTTGAGGAAAGTCCTTCTTGGGAGACCTTGAGCTCTTCTAAAATAGCCGTTTTGAGTGAAAGTGAAGGAATCATAAAGAGGATAAAAATTTTTGGAACAGGAGCGTCATGCTAAAAATAATAACCATCACGAGTACAATGACGCCTCCGGCGGCCAAATTCAAATAAAACGAAGCGACAATCCCTATCAATACGGAAATGATGGAGATGATTTCCGCGTAAATAATCGTAGTTTTGAGACCTTTTTTAAATTGTAACGCGGTGATGACCGGAAACACAATCAGCGCGGAGATCAGAAGGACGCCAACAATGGGAATGGAAAGAGACACCGTCATCGCGGACAGAAGAATGAGGAGAGTGTTGATAAACCGAGTAGGAATGCCACTCACGCGCGCCGCTTCTTCGTCGAAGGTGATATAGACCAACTCTTTATAGAAAGCGATGAGCAGCGCGATCACAATAATAGCGAGGATTGCAATGGTAATAACGTCCCCATTGGTCACGGTCACGATACTACCAAAGAGGTAATTGAGGAGATTAGTACTGAACCCGTGAGCCATACTAAGGAGCACGACCGCGAGCGCGAGACTGCCTGACAAAAAAATAGCCAACGCGGATTCGCCGTAAATCTTTTTGGTGGTCCTCAGACGCTCGATTCCAAGGGACGCGAGCAGAGTCGCGCCAAGCGCTGTGAGCACTGGGTTAATTCCTATAAGCGAACCGATCGCAAGTCCGGCCAACGATACGTGAGATAAAGTATCCGCGATGAGGGAGTAGCGGCGAAGCACCAGAAATATGCCGATGAGCGGCGCGATGAGCGCGACAATGACGCCGGCTTCGAGTCCGCGGAGGACGAAACTGTACTGAAAGAGATTGGTGAAAAGCATAATTAATGTTGGTGACCGTGAACGATGACCTGAACTTCTCCCTCGTGCACGCCCGTGAACCGTGTGTTTTTCAAAAATTCTTCCGGCGTGCTGTAGCAAACCAACTCACGATCGACACAGGCGATATGATCCACTTCCCGCGTCACCATTTCGATGTCATGAGAAATGAGCACGAGCGTCTTACCTAATTCATGGTTCAATTTTCGGAGCAGGGCGTAAAAATCATTTTTCGCCTGCTGATCAATACCCACGGTTGGCTCATCCAAGAAAATAATTTCAGGCTCAATAGCCAAAGCCCGAGCGATAAAAACGCGTTGCTGCTGACCTCCTGAAAGATCGCTTATCAAACGATCCTTGAGTTCCCACATGCCCACGTGTTCAAGCGCTTTTTGCGCCTGATTTTTGTCATCGCTCGTTGTCAGATGGAATAACCCCCTGCGTCCATATCGCCCCATGAGCGCCACTTCATACACGGTGGCGGGGAAATGCCCATCAAAGTTAGTGGCTTTTTGCGGCACATACCCAATCTTTGGCCAATCTTTAAATTGATGAATGTCATTTCCAAACCATGCTATTGTCCCTTGAGATGGCGCCATGAGACCCAGCATGATCTTGAGCAATGTAGTTTTTCCGGCGCCATTGGGACCCACGATTCCAAGATAATCCCCTTTTTGAACGGCGAGGGTCACGCCTTTTAACACGGTGTTTTCTCCGTATGAAAAATGGATGTCGCGAGCTTCTAAGACGGTTTCAGTGTGAATCATATTTTGCATTCGAGCGCTGTTTGTAAGTGAGCGAGGTTGATTTCCATTTCCGTAAAATAGTTTTTCCCCTGAGCGAGTTCACGATCGCTCAGACCTTCTATGGGATTGAGGACGAGCGTTTTAGCTCCAATTTCGTTCGCCAACGCCTCCGATAATTTTGGGCTGACAAGGCTCTCAAAAAAAATGAAACGAACTTTATTTTTTTTCGCGGCATCCACGATTCTTGCGAATTGCCGCGGCAATGGTTCGGCATCGGGAGACAGCCCGGAAATGGCGATTTGATTGAAGTGATAGGTTTTCGCAAGATAACCGAACGCGGCATGGGACGTGACGATGTCGCGCTGAGCGCATTGACCAAGACCTTGTTTATACTCAGCGTCTAATTGATCTAATTTTAATTTTAACGCGCTGGCGTTTGCTGTATAAAATGAGGCATTTTTTGGATCGACTTTAACGAAGCCATCGGCTATTTTATCAACCATTTGCATCGCCAGCACCGGACTCAGCCACACGTGCGGGTCGATGCTATTTTTGTCCTCTTTCAGGATTGGCTGAATGGCCAATGTTTCGCCAACCATTATGATGGTTGCGTTTTTTGAGCGTGTATTTTGGCTGATACTCTTCCCCCATGGCTCCAAGTTGAGGCCATTCAAAATGACGAGTTGACTGTCCTCGATTTGAGCCATGTCTTGGGCTGTAGGCTCATAGTCATGCGGTTCAGCTCCGGCAGGAGCGATGTTAATGATGACTGCTTTGTCGCCGCCGATTTGACCGGCAAAATAGTAGAGAGGATAGAAACTGGTGATTACGCGCAGTTTAGGCTTCCCTATTTCTATCGGAATGGCGGCGCGAAAAATACCGGTTACAAGCGCATAGCCTGCGGAACTAATCAGAAGAATACCGATGAAAAAACTTGCCCATTTTTTATTCATGGTCATTGGCATTTGGCGCACAGGCCGAAAAATTCCAGAGAATGATTGAGGATTTTAAATTGCTTATTCTTTGCAATCATTTTTTCTTCCGAATCCAAATCTTTTTCGAGCACCACTTCTTCGATTTTTCGGCAATTGACGCACATGATGTGATGATGATGATTGTCCGGCATGATTTCATAGCGTTTGATGCTGTCTCCAAAATCCAATTCACGAATTACCTTTTCCTTCATTAAAAAGGCGAATTCGCGGTACACTGTGGTCTTGGCAACTGTGGTCCCGCTTCTGGAAAAAGCCTTTTGAAGGTCGAGCGCGGAGAGCGGTTCCGGGCTTTTGAGCAGGAGTTCCAATAAAAGTCCGCGCGTCTTGGTAAATCGATGACCGCGTTCTTTCAGTCTCTTTAGAATATGGCTTGAAGCTTGCATGATTCGATATTAATGCAACTCAGTTGCGTTTGTCAAGTCTTGACCCTTTGGGGATTAGTCCCTTTTCGAAAATTATAAATGCAAATTTGCATTGTGACTGAAAATTTGCTATATATAAATTATGAAAAAAAATCCCTATATCCCCCGTGATATTGAAAATCTGCTTAAAAAATTAAGCAGACAATTTCCCGCGATTGTCGTGACGGGTCCAAGGCAGTCCGGGAAATCCACATTGCTGAAAAAGTTGTTCGCGAAAGAGTATGCCTATTTTTCTTTCGACGATCCCCTTGTCCGCGAACAGGCCAAAAGCGATCCGAACCGTTTTCTGGAAACCCTGGGTGGCAGAGTTATTATTGATGAAATTCAATACGTCCCCGAACTACTGTCATACATCAAAATCCGTATCGATGAGAATCGGACCAGGAGAGGCCAATTTATTTTTACCGGCTCCCAGCAATTTCCTTTAATCAAACATCTCGGAGACTCCCTCGCCGGCCGTATCGCCGTTATAGAACTCCTGCCTTTCTCCGTACGGGAAAAAAAGAAATGTATCGGTTACCATAAGGGCTTCAGAACCACGCAGGACTATTATCTTGATGCCTGTATTCCGGGCTCTTTTCCGGAAATCGTCCTCCGTCAGAAAGAGATGGAAACTGACTTTTGGTACGGGGGATATCTGCGGACCTATCTCGAGAGAGACGTGCGCTCGTTTTACAATATCGGAAACCTCAGGGAATTCCAGCGGTTCCTGCAGCTTTTGGCGGCCCGATGCTCCCAGATTCTCAACCTCAGTTCTCTGGCCGCGGACACGGGGGTGGCGGTGAATACCATTAAAAACTGGATTTCCATTTTGGAGGCAGGCCGTATTATTTATCTGCTTCCCCCTTATTACAACAATCTCGGAAAGCGCATTACCAAGAGTCCGAAAGTTTATTTTTTAGATTGCGGACTGCTCGCATACCTTTTGGCGCTCCGCGATCGCAATCAGATTTTGCAGGGTCCTCTTGCAGGGCCTCTTTTCGAAAATTTCTGCATTCAGGAAACGGTAAAATTTTTTCTGCATCGGGGCAAACGGGACCGCCTTTATTATGTGCGGATGAATAACGGGCTGGAGGTGGATCTTTTATTGGAGGGGAAAGGAAAATTGTATCCCCTCGAATTTAAATTGAGCAAAACCCCTCATTCCTCCATGGTTCAGCCGATCGAGCGTTTTAGAAAACTTTTTAAAAATTTGAACCTTCAGGAGGGGGCGCTTCTTTCTCTTTCTGCCAAAAGCGGTTTTTTACCATCTGGCGCCTCTTTTAAGACCATGCAGGATTATTTTATCTGGCTGGCTTATCTGACGGATTGAGGCCCCTCCCCCCTCTTGACCCCCCGTGCTATATTTATTACAAGATTCCTTATTACAAGATTACAAGATTATCGGAAATCCCCCTTCCGCGCGTCAGTTGACATTCATTAGAAAATAGTATAGCTTTTATTACTATTTTTTCACCGTT
>JACRIE010000040.1 GCA_016220165.1 Candidatus Peregrinibacteria bacterium | reverse complement strand
GGCTGTCATAGACTGGTATGAAAATTGCTGGCGGAAACTGGAATACCAAATTTTTCTTTTAAAAAGCCGTTATCCTCCGCCGGATGCGGTTCTCCAGCTCTCATTACTTTTTAACTTAATGCAAAAATGGTGAAAGATCAGAATTTTAATGGATCCTCATTTTCGGCTAACTGGTTTCTATACGCAATGTTTTCTTAAAATCTACCGAATTGAGTATGTTATACGAACCTCCCCCTCCATCTCATACGGTTCCGCTTTCGTCACCTTTATCTCGTAAAACTGGTTCAGTTCGAGTTTCTTTTTTGATGATACGTGTACGAGTCCGTCGATGTCCGGCGCGAAGCGCATGGGTCGTCCTTGGTACGTTTTTTTAACGGGATCGTACGCCTCAATCAGAGTTTTATGAGTTGTGCCGACCATGGCCTGGTGTTTTTTGAGGCAGATCTTTTGCTGGAGGAGCATCACCTGTTCGCGCCGCTGCTGTTTCACGTCATTCGTGATTTGAGGGGTGAGATCAAAGGCTTTCGTCCCGGGCTCGCGCGAGTATTCAAAGACGCCCACGTTGTCGAACCGGATGATACTGATGAAGTGGAGCAGGTTTTTGAACGCCTTTTCCGTTTCTCCGGGGAAGCCGACGATGAGGCTGGTGCGGAACGTCATGTCCGGCATTTTTTGGCGGATGGCGCTGATTTTTTCGAGGATCTTTTTGGTGTCGTAGGGGCGCCGCATCTGTTTGAGGATGGCTGGGTCACCGTGTTGAAGCGGCATGTCCAGGTAGCGGCAGATTTTGGGCGAATTTGCGAACGTCTCGAGGAGCTCGTCATCCACGCGCTCCGGATAGAAATAGAGCACGCGAACCCAGAAGTCGCCGGGAAGCGCCACGATGGCTTTCAAGAGGTCTGCCAGGCTTTTTTTTCGGTATAAGTCGACGCCGTAATAGCCCGTGTCCTGGGCCACAAGAATGAGTTCTTTGACGCCGCGCTTTAGCAAGTTTTTCACTTCTTCCAGGATGGCTTCTTTGGGGCGGCTTCGATAGGCGCCTTTTAGTTTTGGGATGAGGCAAAAACTGCACGCGTTGTCGCACCCTTCTGCGATTTTGACGTACGCGTACGAGCGGGGCGTGATGAGGAATTTTCCAGGAAGATCCACGTAAATCGCCGGCTCCGCAGAGACCGCGAAAATCTTTTTGTCCTGCGCCACTGTTTCAATAATGCGCGCGATGTCCCCATAGCGCGCGCCGCTAACCACGGCGTAGAGCTGAGGATAGGTCTTAAAAATGTCCTGAGTGAGCGAACCGGCCATGCATCCCAACAGAATCACTTTTTTGTCCTTGAGCTTTTTAAGATGGTCGTATATTTCGTCCCGCGCGGCCTTCAAAAAAGCGCAGCTGTTCAAAAGCACGATTTCCGCGTCCTCCACGTTCACTAGGCACGCCTTGAGCGGAAGGCGGGCGAGGATTGTTTCCGTGTCCGCAGTATTTTTGTGGCATCCGAGGCTGATCACACCGATATTCATGAGGGAATTATACGCTTTTAAAATGGATTTTCCTTCTTAAAATCCGGCACCAGGCACGGCGCGCTTTCGAGTTCCTGGACCCAGCCGTTTTCGAAGCCCAGTTGCTCCAGAGCGTCGTATGCGTTTTGCCATTCCTTCGGCGTCAGGCGGCGGTTGAGCTCTGGAATCTCCAAGGCCTTGTGGAGCGGGAAGTACTGGCTCATGAGCGCGATGGTGAAGTCGGACTTTAGAGGCGCCAGCAGTTCCAACGCGGCACGGGTGTTTTCCAAATTATTGGGAAGGATCATATGGCGTACGATCACGCCTTTCGCGGCAAGGCCGTTTGTGACCACGAGCGGGCCTTTTTGGCGCGCCATTTCGCGGATCGCCTTAAGCGCCATGTCGGGGTAATTTTTGACGCCGGAGAAGCGCTCTCCGACAGACTCGATTCCGTATTTGAAATCCGGAAGATAAATGTCGACCACGTCCTCTAACGCTTCGAGCATGGGCACGCTCTCGTACGCGTTGGAGTTCCACACGACGGGGAGGCGTAGCTCCTGTTTTCGCGCCTCGATGATCGCTTCCCTGATCGGTTTCCACCACAGCGTGGGCGTCACGAGGTCGATATTGATTGCGCCTTCCTGTTGCAGCCGTAGCATGATTTGAACGAGCTCCGATACTGAGTACTCTTTTCCTAATCCCTGCTGAGAGATTTTGTAATTTTGGCAAAAAATACAGCGCAAATGGCAGCCACTGAAAAAGATGCCGCCCGCCCCCTGCCGAGAATCGCCAACGAGAGGCGGCTCTTCGCCGAAATGTTTTCCGAACCAGGCGATTTTCATCTTTTTAACATAGTATTAATCAGCGCAGACAGCATTTTGGCGATTTCTAGTAAAAGCGCGTAAGCATCACTAAATAGAATCTCCGGAATCGCTTCTTCGATTTTTAGAATTCGAATAATGGCAACACATTCATTCGTCGATCCTTTTGCAACAATATAGAAATTTTTTTTATCATTTTTGGTGTATTTTCCAGCCCCTTCTGCAATATTCAAAACGATACTAAGAGAAGCTCTTTTAAATTGATCCTTGAGGTTTCTATCTATTTTTGGATTTGATAAAATTTTTAACGCTGTCGCGTAGAAAGACTCAGCTTTTTGGTAGACTGGAAAATTTTCGAAGTCGAACATTGAAAAAGAAGAATTAAGGTTAAGTTTAAGGAAAAGAATTAAGGAGGTTTGTTTTTGTCTTAATTCTTAATCTTTTGTCCTTATCATTAATTCTATTATTGGTCGGGGTGGCGGGACTTGAACCCACGACCTCAGCGACCCGAACGCTGCGCGCTAAGCCAACTGCGCTACACCCCGATGACCGTGTTCGCCGACGGCGAACCTGCGAAACGCAGTATAGCGTCTTAGAACGAATTCCACAACACCTGATTCGTCACTTCGTGGTGATACCACACTTCGCCGTTTTTGAGGCGCGTGCCGAGTTCTAAGGGGCTGCGATTGGCGACGGCTTCCTTCAGTGTGATAAATTTTTGTCGGTTGTTTTCGCTCAGAACTTCTTTGATGAATTCGCTCCGTTTGAAGGCGCTGATGGCTTCGTAAATCGTCCCCGGGAGTTTTTTGGTGGGGCGGGTCAGTAGCTTTTTGTATTCGGTAAGCGTGGCCGGATCCGCGAACATACCCTTCAGTCCCGCTTTGATCAGGATGAAGAAGCTGAAATAGGGATTGGCGTCGGGCGCCACAGTGCGCACTTCAATGCGGGCCGATTTCTCATTGGCCAGCGGAATACGGATCATGGAGCCGCGATCGACAGGGGAGACCTTGATTTCGTTCGGCGCTTCAAAATGCGGATCCAGGCGGCGGTACGCGTTCACGCTTGGGTTGATGGAAAGACAGAGATCCGCGCCGTGATTCAGGATACCCAGAATGAAGTGATGGGCTTTGTCTGAAAGTCCATGAACGCCACTTTTGTCATAGAAAATATTTTTACCGTTTTGAGAAAGCGAAATATTCGTGTGCATGCCGCTGCCGTTAATGCCAGCGACGGGTTTCGGCAGGAAGCAGGCGGTCATGCCCATGCGTTTGGCGATCTGGCGCGCGGTTATTTTATAAATTTGAATCTGATCAGCGGCGTAAAGGACATCTGTGTATTTGTAGTTTAGCTCGAACTGAGAAGGCGCGACTTCAGGATGGTCTTTTTCGTTTTCGAACGCCATAGCCCGGGTCGCTTCCGCGAGGCGATCGATGAATTGGCGCAATAAGTCTTGCGGCAGCGCGTTGAAGTAGCCGCCTTTAGTCGCCAATTTAAAGCCAACGTGCTCATCGAAGCAATGTTCCGCGTTTTCCCCTTCAAATAAAAATCCTTCGATTTCGGGCGCCACATTCACCGTGATGCCGTGGCTTTTTTTAAGCTCTTCACACAGCTCTTTGAGGTTCGAACGAAAATCGCCTTTATACGGCGTACCGTCTTTGTCGTACACGTCGGCAAAAACCATGACTTTTCCAGCGCCGAATATGTCCGAGGGAAGCCATTTGAACGTTGACCAGTCCAGCGTGAGCCGCAGATCGGATTCTTGTTGCGGCGTGAATCCTTTGATCGACGATCCATCGAACGTGAGATTCTGATGAGAGTCCAACAGGAAGGTTTTGTTGTAGTCCAACATGTGGAGCTTTCCTTCCATGTCGGAAAAACACACGGTCACCGCTTTGACGGTCACTTCTTTTTTGAGGTCGGCGATCAGTTTTTCACGGAAGTAGGCTTGATCCTTTCCGGATTCGCGGTCGCGCTTGATCGCAGTGTTGCGCTCCTGGATTTCGTCGTACGCTAGCTCCAAAAAGTCCTGAGACGTTTTAAAACGGGGAGTGATAGGCAGTGGAACGGGCATAAAATTAAGAATTAAGAATTAAGAATTAAGGCGAAGGATTACAGTACGGTAATACATTTAAAGAGATTCGGAGGTATGCGCAACTGTTTTATGAAGGCCGCCGCATGGGCGTTTAAAATTCAAACGACCTCTTTTTAATTAAAGAAATTGCCTAAAAAATCTTTCCCTATTAGAATGATGTTGAAAATTTTTACAACATTTTATATTGAAAGAACCTAATTATAATGTCCTAATCAATTTGGGATTTGAACCCAAAGAGGCTCAGATTTATTTGGCTCTTCTTGAACTCGGAGAAGCGAGCGTTTTGGAAATCTCCGAGCGATCGCGGGTCAATCGCGCGTCGATTTACTATATTATGGAAAAAATGAAGAAACGGGGAGTCGTGACTCACATCGAAAAGAAGGGGAGGGATGTTTTTATGGCGGTGGATCCTCATTTGCTCCTCGCCCAGGAAAAACGCCATCTTAAGGAATTCGAGTCGCTTATCCCGGAACTCAAGGGGCTTACGAATAAAACCGGCCGACGTCCGCGCGTTCGTTTTTATGAGGGCGTCGAGGCTGTAAAAAGCGTTTACGCGGATACGCTCACATCCAAGACGGAGATCCTCAATTACGCTAACTCGCGCGAGATCCGAACCCATTGGCCCGAATACGATGAGGAATATGTGGCCCAACGCGTGGCCAAAAAGATATTTTTGCGCGGCATAGCGCCGGACGATGAATACGGACGCCAAGTCCAGTCTAATGATAAAAAGTCCCTGCGCCAGATCCGTCTGATCGATCCCAAAAAACTTAATTTTACGGATGAGATCAAGATTTACGACCACAAAATCGCCATGATGTCTTTCGAGGACGAGGTCTTCGGCGTCATCATCGAAAGCCAAGCCATGGCCGACACCCAGCGCAGTATCTTCGAAATGGCCTGGCATTTCGCCGGAGCCATAAAATAATGGAGCCACCTTCGGGAGTTGAACCCGAGACCTACGCGTTACGAATGCGTCGCTCTACCAACTGAGCTAAGGTGGCTTATGAATTATAATTTTTGTTGGGACGAAAGAACGCAACCTGTTTTTTTCGACAGTTCATCAAAGCTCATTTCGCCCGACTGCCGGCTTCCATCCGCAAATTCCCAGGTCGGATATCCTTTGATTTCTTGATCGAGGCATTCCTGCGTTTGATTTTGGCCATCGGGCGTTGCGCATTCCACGTAGGAAAGAAATTGGGCAGAATCCCCGAAGAGCTTTTTTTGATTTTTGCAATGACCGCACCAAAACGCTTCATAAAAAACAGCCCCTTTGTCTTTGAGGCATTGAGCAAAAAAATCGGTGGAAGAAGCGGGCAGACTGGTGGACTGACCCGCTCGGCAGGCGGCGAGCAGCGGCACGATCAGAAGAATGAGGATGAGGGGAAGAAAACGGAGAGAGTGTTTGGTCATAAAGGTTTAAAAAAAGAACACGCCCAGTGTAACCAAACTCAAAAAAAATGTAAACCGTTAAAACTCAATCGCTGAGCAGCCGTTCGTAGACGCGAGACGGCTTGGGGCCCACCAGCGCAGAGCCATTGATGAAGATCGTCGGCGTTCCGTAGAAGTTTGTTTTTTGAATTTCAGCCATTTGACGGTCCACAATATCCCAGGTTTCTTTGCTGGCCGTGCATTGATGCATTTTATCGAGATTAAAGCCAAAACCGGAGACTAGGCCGTCGATAAAGGCCGGATCGGACAGGCGCTCTTTGGGCGCTTTAAAAAGAGCTTCATTCAGGCTCCAAAAGGTGTTTTGGTTTCGTTGGTAGGCGCAGTAAGCTAAGGCCGAAAGCGGCTTTGTGACGTTTTTGACGGGGTAGTGGACAAACGTAAAATCGGCCGAATTCCCGGCCATGAGTTCCTGAAATTCCAGGTACGCTTTGCGGCTGTAATCGCAGGAATAACAGCCGATGAACACCACCTTATTTCTAGCGCCGCGATTCTTCCTTGGAAACGTGTCGAGATTGACTTTCTGCAGGGTCAGATTTTTTTCGTTGGGCTGGACCGCAGGGCACGCGCCGTTATTGACGGTGGAGATTTTGTTGTTCTCCCCGGTCGGATCGAAGGCGCAGAAGCTTGCCTGATTAAGGCCGCTGCAGCTTCCATACAGGTAGAAATTGACTCCGCCGCGAATTACCCAGACGGTGCTTATAATCATGAGAATGGAAAAGGCCCAGGAAAATAGTTCAAAGTGTTTATTGAGCAGCTTGGCTAAAAAAATGGATTTGCCAAGCACTTTTCCAACGAGCTGGCCCTTTATTTTTTCTTTAAAATCTGTGTTGCAGGGGCGCAGCGTGATTTTTCGAAAAACGCACTGAAACGCCTCGAGGGCGAGCGCGCGATGAGTGGCGCTGAAAATTCCCATAATTGAAAAAACAATGAGGGCAAGAAAACAAGCCATGATTAGCGGTGTAAGAGAATAATTTTATTCATGCAATCGACAAAAAGCTGAGCCTCCTCAAGCGTGTTATAGAAATAGAGCGAGGCGCGCGCGGATCCTTTTATTTTATGAGCCGAAAACCATGAATGCACGCAATGCTGTCCGGAACGGATCATGATGTTGGCTGTTTGATCTAAGATGAGAGCGATTTGGTGAGAATCAATTCCTTCGATACAAAATGAAACAATTCCGCTGCGAAGCGCCGGGTCGTGCGAACCCATGAGGGTGAGCCCCGGGATTTTAGTCAGCGTTTCCGTTATGAATTGATTGAGCTCGCGCTCCTGACGGGCAATGTAACTGAAACCAATGTCGTTTAGATATTGAATTGCCGCTCCAAAACCGATGATTCCCGCATAGTTTTGGAGGCCTGCTTCAAATTTTTCAGGCAATGGTAAAAATTTATGGCTTTCGTAGGTTGAATATTCGACGGTATCGCCGCCCACCAAAAAAGGCTCCAGCGCATCCAAAAGAGCGTATTTTCCGTATAGTACGCCTGTTCCGGAAGGACCCAGCATTTTGTGACCTGAAAAGGCTAAAAAATCCACGTCCAGGCGCGTGACGTCGATGGGGCGATGGGGCGCGGCCTGTGCGGCATCCAATAGCACCTTAGCTCCGTGCCTATGGGCGATTTTAATGATAGCCTCGGCCGGAATACTGACGCCGTCCAAATTGGACGTTTGGCCCATGGAGACTAGCTTCACGGAATCGTTCATCATGGATTCGAAGCGCTCCAGATCAAAGGTATTGTCTTTCCGCGAGGGCACGATTAGATGAATAATTCCTATTTTTTCGGCCAAGATTTGCCAGGGAATCAGATTAGAGTTGTGTTCTTTGTCCGTGGTCAAAATGACATCACCCTGTTTGAAACCCATGGAATGCGCGATGAGATTGATTGATTCCGTGGTATTTCGTGTGAAGATGATTTCCTCCTTTCGCCTGGCGTGGATGAATTTGGCGATTATTCCTCGCGCCTCTTCAACTTTTTGCGTCACGATTTCGCCTAGTTTGTGCATGCTTCGGCCGCCGCACGCAGGAAAATCCCGGTAATATTCCTCCATGGCACGGAGGACCGGAAGCGGCCGAAGACTGGAACAGGCATTATCAAAATAAACAACGGGCTTGCCGTTGATCTTTCTGGAAAGCAAAGGAAAATGCCTGCGAATAGTGTTTATATCCATAATGCTTCGCAACGAGTGCAACTGGTCGGGGAGACAGGACTTGAACCTGCGACCCCGTGGTCCCAAACCACGTACTCTAGCCAACTGAGCTACTCCCCGACAGATCCTTATTGTTGCGCCTCAAGAGTCTATAAAAAAAGCTTGGTTAAGTCAATGAGCGACTTTATAATACAAAATGCATGATTATTCATTATCTGGATTCCATCGGGATTCCTTTATTGCATTTTGAGACTGGGGAATTGCTCGGGATGATTCAGGACTTTATTATTCGTACCGAGACTGGCAGAATTGAGGGATTTTGGGTTAAGACCGTCGCGCATCCTTTTAAAAATCTTATCATCCAGACTCACGATATTGTTGGCTGGAAGAAAAATATCTATCTTAAAGACCCTGCGAGAATTTCAGAACCTTATGAAATTATTCGGATCGCTCAAATTTTAGAGAAGGGGATAGAGGTGATCGGTAATCGCGTGATCACCGAAGAAAAGAAATATTTGGGAAAAGTCTATGATTTTGATTTTAATACGGATGATTTTTTATTACGCACGATTTGTGTTGAAAAGCGCTTTTTATGGTTTTCTTATCAAAGGAGGATTATTAGCAGCGATGCTATTATTGAAATTTTATCAGCCTATATTAAGGTGAAAGAGTTTTGTCTAAAAAAGTCAAATCTTCCGCTTGAGGAGCCTATTTTGGAAGTTTGAAGAAAAAGGAATTATTAAAAACCCTCCCCGCTTGAGCGGGGAGGGTTTTTAATTTTGAAGAAAAGTTGAACGATTAACCGAGGAGATTGGTCACAAACTGAACAATCGTGTAGGCCAGAACAATGATTACGATGCCAATGATGGCATACGTAATAACTTTTCTGCCTTTAGTTACCTGTTCTTCATTGCCACCTGAAGTGACCATGAGAACGCCGGCATAAATGAGAAAACCGACCGCAACTAAGCCTAAAATACCAAGGAAATAGTTGATGATTGTGATAATCGTGGTTCCCAAGTCGGTTTGTGCCGTGACGGTGATGGTGCTGGGTTGCCCTCTATCAAAGAAATTAGCGCCTGCCGCGAGTAATTTACCCATTTGATTTTTTATTATTAAATATTAAAAATTCTGCATCAGTATAACAAACCGTTTTTTGAAGTGTCAATACAATCGAGGATAACAGGGAATCCCCGTTCTTTTTATTTTTAAAAAGATCGGGTTGAAAAAAGGTATTTTATCCGTATAATGCATCGTGGGTCGGTACCAAAGCGGCCAACTGGACCTGACTGTAAATCAGGTGGCCTCGCGCCTTCGGGGGTTCGAATCCCTCCCGGCCCACCAGCCCATCAGAAGCAGACTAAATAAATAAGCCGCCTTAGCTCAGTTGGCAGAGCGACGGTTTTGTAAACCGTAGGTCGTCGGTTCAATTCCGACAGGCGGCTCCAGAAAAACCGTAGGTCGTCCCGCCATTCAGCCTTCGCAGCCACTTCGGCGAAGTAGGCGGGCGGGACAGGCGGCTTCATTTTAGAGTTGTCTTTAGCGCAAGACTATGATATAAATACTGCGCTTAATTTTGTTTCAAGAGGAGGATAGTCGCCGTGAACCAGAACGCGAAGCGCGATCGGTTCATGGAGGAAAGTCCGAGCATCATAGGGTAGGATGATCGCTAACAGCGACCGCCCCGTGCCGTAAGGCACGGGATAGGGACAGTGCCACAGAAACGATTCCACGATGCACCGATCCCATGAACCAGAACGCGAAGCGCGATCGGTTCATGATCTGGTGCACCGTAAGGGTGAAACGTCCCCGATAACGTTCGGGGTTTCCACGGAAGTGATTCCGTGGAATGGTAAACCCCCATCCGATGCAAGGCTGTATGGTAGAAAGGGCAAAAGCGGCGACCCGCCGCGCTTTTCTAACAGCTGCCAGACTCCGCTTCGGCGGGGCACAGATAGATGACTATCACCGCAGATCCTCTGTGGATCTGTGATACAGAACTCGGCTTATATCCTCTTGAAACAAATAGCAATTTTTTATGAAGCGGTCTGAAATCATTTTTGGAGCCCTTCGGATACCGATTGACTTTTTGATGGTAACAGCGGCCTTTTGGTTGGCTTATTACCTGCGCCCGATCACGGATCTTATCCCAGGCGTTCAATACTATTTTCGTCCCGAATTACTCCCCTCAAAGCCAGAATACTTAAAGTTTTCCCTTTTAGGGGGATTTTTTTTAGTCGTGTTGTTGGCCTATGACAATTTCTATTCCTTAAGGAATACTCATCGTTTCAGCTGGGAGTTTCTTAAGATTGTTTTTTGGGTGTCGGCGTGGGTCATGTTTCTCATCGCTTATTATTTTTTGGTGGTTCATCAGCTTTTTTTCTCCCGTATAGCGCTGGCTCACATATGGTTTTTTGCGATACTGCTTTTGGCCATCGGCCGCGCGGCCATTTTATGGATCCAGTCCTTTTTGCTGCGTTTCGGGATCGGAAAACGCAAAATTCTTTTTTTGGGAGCGGATTCCCTGGCTGAAAATTTATTCGAAACGCTTAAGAACAATCCTCATTACGAAGTCATGGGCGCCCTTGCCGACGTTCGCGAATCCAGGAAATCAGCGTGTTTGCAAATCATCGGCACTTATCAGGAGCTGGAAGCTTTTACAAAAAAATATCACATTGAAGAAGTGATTCAGGCCAGTCCCGCGATCGAAAACCGTGGAACGGAGGAAATCCTAAGCTTTTGCCGATGCCACCAAATCAAGTATCATTTTATCCCCGATCTTTTGAAATTACAGCGAACCAATGTGGAAGTAGAAATGATCGGAGATCTTCCCCTGGTAAGCCTCAAGGCTACATCGCTGGACGGGTGGGGGGCTGTTTATAAGCGATTGCTTGATTTTTTCTTCAGTTTGACAGCGATCCTTCTCCTCACGCCTTTATGGATTATCGTCGCTATCCTTATTAAGATTGATTCTCCAGGGCCGATTTTTTATAAAAGCCAGCGCATGTATCGCGGGAAGATATTTTGGTTTTATAAATTCCGGTCCATGGTTGCGGAGGCGGAACAACTGAAAGGGGAATTATTGGAGCGGAATGAGCGTAGCGGTCCTTTATTTAAGATCAAAAACGATCCCAGAATTACAAAATTGGGTCGCTTTTTGAGAAAAACAAGTACTGATGAGTTTCCTCAGCTTTTTAATGTGTTAAAAGGAGAGATGAGTCTTGTAGGCCCAAGACCTCATCTGCCCGAAGAAGTTGAGCGTTATGAGCATCATCATTATCGGGTATTTGCCATTAAACCCGGGATGACAGGCATCGCTCAAATCGCGGGTCGTTCAAATCTCGATTTCGAAGAAGAGGTGCGTTTGGATGTGTATTACATCGAAAATTGGTCGCCATGGCTTGACCTCAAGATTATGCTGAAAAGCATCGGAGTTATTTTCCGCGGGAACGGCGTTTAATCCCCGCCACGGCGGGGCGGACTCAGTTGCTGTGCCGGATTTCACTGCTGCTGTCATGCATCGTATGCTTTCGGCAACGGTGGCAATATTTTTTATGCCCCAATTTAGAAGTGGTCTTTTTATTGATCCGCGTCTTGTAATTCTGCATTTTGCATTCTTTGCATGCCAGATAGACGTTTGTATTTTTTCCGCGAGGCATATTCCTTGAAGATTAAAGATTAAAGATTGAAGATTGAAGATTGATTTTCAATTTTCAATAGGTACATGTGGAGCCGTCACCCGGAATTGAACCGGGGACCCCGTCCTTACCATGGACGTGCTCTACCTACTGAGCTATGACGGCAAGCGCTTCAGTGCGTCGTAAAAATTACCGATTCGGGCGTGTAAAGTCAAGGCTCGTCGCATTGGAACGAAGTCCTCGGGAGTAAAACCCATAATCCCTTAATTCTGCTGACCGAGTTAGTCCCCGGACTTACGCGGACACTCTCGAGCTTTTGTTTTTATCTTGATTCTATTTAACCGATAAAGCCTTTAGGGATCAACAAAAATCGATTGACCATTCGACAGGCTCATGGTCATTGTATAATTTTTTTATACAATCAGCAGAATCGCGATCCGGAAGAAATCGTAGAGGGCTCCGATGACGGGCTGAAGGAAAGAGGTGCCTAGGGTGCTCCCGAGAAATGAGTCTCCGACGACTACCAGAATAAGAATCATCGGGCCGCGCGCCAAATAGCGACGGTAGGCGAATTCCCGAGAGGCCGGAATAAATACTCCGATGAATTTCGATCCATCCAAAGGGGCGATGGGGAGCAAATTGAAAATAAAAAGAACCAGACTCAACGAGAGAATCGCGTCTAAAGAAGAAAGAAGAAAGATAGTGAATCCCTGGTTAATAAGAGTTGTTTGAGAAAGAATTAAATATTTATAAGGAAGCGCTACCAAAAAAGCGGTTATTAAATTGGCCATGGGGCCCGCGAGCGCGATGAGCGCGCTGTCACGTCGAGGATGCCGCAGGTTGTATTCGTTGTAGGGAATCGGTTTTCCCCAGCCAAAGTGGGCGATGAAGATCATGAGAGTTCCCAAAAGATCTAAATGCCGCAGAGGGTTCAGCGATATACGTCCTTCGAGCTTGGCCGTGGGATCGCCTAATTTATAGGCGACCCACGCGTGAGCTGTTTCATGGGTCGAAATAGTGACACAGAGCGCAATGATGAGATAAATCAGTTCCATAAAGATTGACTTTCAAAGGAGGGGATGGTAACTTCGGTACGCTTTTTTAATTAATGAAATTTTATGTCCCGAACATGTGAAAAATGTGGGAAATCGCCTAGTGTTGGCTTTCAGATTAGCCATTCCATGCGTCATACCAAGCGTCGTTTTTTGCCCAATCTGATCACCAAGAAGGTCACGGATAGCAAAGGAAAAGCCATCCGGATGCGGATTTGCACCCGTTGCCAGCGAACCATGGCTAAGGCTTCCGCCTGAAATAGACCTTTCAAAGCATAGCAGATCCTGGAGAGATCGCATAGTGGTCGAGTGCGCTCGCTTGGAGAGCGAGTAGGCCTGCAAGGGTCTCGAGGGTTCGAATCCCTCTCTCTCCGCCATGAACCAGTCGAGGACTCCGGTTCATGGCGTCGCCCGTCTTTTTTTTGAGCATCCAATTATGTTACAGTGAGATTAATTTCATGTAACTACTTTTTTATGTCAAAAAAATGGATCGGCGTTTTTGTCGGATTGCTGTCTTTGGGCTTTCCGGGTTATATCATGGCTCAAACCAGTGATTTCAGCGATGTCACGACAGTCCACATGAATCGCGACGCTATTGAGTATCTGAAAGAAAATAAGATCGTGGAAGGGTATACCGATGGCTCTTATAAGCCAGAGAATCGAATCAATCGCGCGGAATTTATTAAGATCATTGTGGCCAGCCAGGTGAAGAATGCTTCCGGAAGCAATTGTTTTTCGGATGTGAAAAGAGAATGGTTCGCTTCGTATGTCTGCACGGCTCAAAAAATGGGTATTATTGAAGGTTATCCGGATGGATCCTTTCGTCCCGGCGAATATATCAATTTTGCTGAGGCCAGCAAAATCATCAGCAAGGCGTTGAAGATAAAAGAAGACGTGGTTAATACCAATAAAGAGTGGTTCGCGGGTTATGTGAAGGGGTTGGAGGACGTAAAAGCGATTCCTTCCACGATCGATTTTTTTGACAAGAACATCACGCGCGGAGAAATGGCTGAAATTATTTGGCGCCTAAAGGCCCGTCGAACCGATAAAGTGTCTCAGACTTATACGAGCATCACGTCGCTTTTGCCGATGATCGCTTCGTGCGATGCACTCAAAGAGAAGTTTGATAATTATCAAACTTATTATAGGGGATATAACCGGTACATGATTGAGGGGGATGTCATGATTCAAAAGAGTGAGGCGATGCCACCAAGGCCTACCGAAGCGCCCGCTATGTCTTCAGCGAAATCAGGCACGTCTTCCGGCCAATCCGCGGCAGATTACTCCGCTACGAATGTCCAGGTCACCGGTGTGGATGAGGCGGACATCATCAAAAATGATGGTGAATTTATTTATATGATTAAGGGCGGCACGGTGAAGGTGGTTAAGGCTTATCCTCCAAAATCGATGAAGGTCGTGTATACGTTGGATTTTGAGAAGGCTGACTACACGCCGCAGGAAATGTATGTTAACGGCGATCAATTGGTGGTGATCGGTCAAACGTGGGACGCTTATCCCCTGGGGAACGGAAGGATGATTCGTCCTTATCAAGGGTCCATGACCAAGGTATTTATTTTTGATATCACGGATCGAAGTCAGATTAAAGCGACACGTGAAGTAGCTTATGAAGGATCTTACAATACCTCACGCCGCATCGATAACCGGTTGTATTTGGTTTTGAACGACACCCCACAGGTGTGGATTTGGAGTGAGGTAAAAAAAGGCGAACATTTAATCCCTTATTTTCAGGATGGCACAAAGGATGCGGCGCCGATGGCCGGATGCGCTGACATTCGCTACTTTCCGGGCTACGCTCTGCCCAATTACATGATCGTTTCTTCCATTCCACTGGATAATCCGAATGGAATCATTGATCGCGAAGTATTTCTGGGAGGCAGTGATAACGTCTACGCGTCACAGACGAACCTTTTTGTCGCCACGAATAAGGTCAACTACGGCTCCTATACGGATTGGGATTGGAAGCGCGACCGGGCCAGCACGCTTCTTTTTAAATTCAATTTAAAGCCGAACGGACGAGTCGATTTTGCCAGTCGCGGAGAGGTTCCCGGGACTATCCTGAATCAATTTTCTATGGATCAGGACAAGGGATACTTCCGAATTGCCACCACCATCCATGACAATTGGCCGCTTCCGCCCGCCAATAACGTCTTTGCGCTGAATGCGGGTATGATAACTATTGGGTCTCTTGAAAATATCGCCTCGGGCGAGAGTATTTATTCGACCCGTTTTTTGGGCGACAGGCTGTATATGGTGACATTCGAACAAATCGATCCGCTGTTCGTTATCGATCTCAAGAATCCAAAAGCGCCCAAAATTCTTGGGGAGCTTAAAATTCCGGGTTTTAGCAACTATCTCCATCCGTACGACGAAACCCATTTGATCGGTTTTGGTAAAGATACTATGATAACTGAATGGGGAGGCGTGCGTCCCAGCGGTTTCCGAATGGGACTTTTTGACGTCAGCGACGTAGCCAATCCAAAACTTCAATCGGTCGTGACTCTTGGCGACGAAGGAACCGATTCAGAACTCCTTCAAAATCATAAGGCATTGCTGTTCAGCCAAGAGAATGGATTGCTCGCTTTTCCCATTCAAATTGTGGAGAAAGTGAGTTCTGAAGCGCTGGAATGCAATAAATACCTCTATGACACTTGTCCTACCAGTTTCTGCCAGCAACGGTGCATTCCCACGTCCTGTCGCCTGGACGACCAAGGGAGATCCATTTGCACTTCGGATTGCAACGGGCTGGGCAGTTGCATCGCGCCTGAATACGACCAATACAGAACATCTTTCCTGGGCGCCATCGTTTACAGTATCGATCCGGAAAATGGGTTTAAGGAATTGGGGCGTGTCACGCATCTGACGTCTGACGAGGCCAAGCAATCCGAGCTGGGAACCACGTATAACTACTGGAACAAGAGGATCCAGCGCGTCATCACGATCGGCGAATACCTTTACAGCATTTCTCAGGAAATGATAAAAGCGAATGAGCTGAAGACCGTTAAAGACGTGAATTCGTTGGATGTTAAGTAGGCCTTTGGCAAGGGGATCTCAGTTTATTGACTTTAAAGTTATAAAGTTTTAGAATAAGCTCCTTTTTTAATTCCCTCCTATGGCTCTTTCATGCGCCCCCAAGAGATCTTTGGATCAAACCGTCGAATCGATTAGAGCTTTGCTGGAGTTTTCCAGAAAGAATGTTTCGGCAACGACAATACTTTTTCGTTGCACGACAGGCGTTCTAGGTTATAAGGAAGCTTTGGGGAGACTCGTGGACGAGCTTGAGAGAGTCCGCGCCGATATCAGACATATATTTATTCTGAAGGTGCGATGTCAAATCGGGATCGACCCCGATACGCTCATTCAGTATGTCAGGCGCGTCGGAGGGATGAATCCTCCCCGTTTGATGAATCGGCTCGGAGTTGAAATACATCATCCGCTCGATCGCGGATTCCGCCTTGCTTATTGCCTGTGGAATGAAATCGATCCGGCAGAAGATGTGAGTCCCGGAGCCGTACATGAATTTATTCAGCGATTGTATGATGAAGCGGAAAATGCAGGAGCCTGCATTGAGCGTGCGGTAGGTATTTTAGAGTCTTACGCGGTTGGGATGGAAGGGCCAAAAAAAGAGGTGGAATACCTGATCGCGAGACTTCGAAAAGTTCAGAGAACAAGCGCGGCCAATTGCCTTAGGAATCGCGGTATCCATCTTAGGCTAAGGAGCGAAGTTATCGCGAATACTCAATTTAAAAAAGGAAATTTTGAAGGGTCAAAAAGAGCGCTGCTTCACCGATTTGAACGACTGGCTTCGATGTCTGCCCAAGAGCGAGAGGAAGCGCGGATTGAATTGTGCGCAAAAAAAGGCAATCGCTATGCGGGGAGACGCAAAGACATTGAAGACAGAAGGCGGCATCACCCTTATCTGTCCAGCGTCCATCATGCCAATCTTGCCAGAATTCTGACGCGCCGGGGAATCGCGTGGAATTATCGTCCGGATGTTTTTTTAATAGCGGTTCCGGAGAAGGAAAAGCGGATCAATGAGCGCGTTTTGTATTTTGAACCTCATTTCCGCGTGGCGGAACGGAGTTATATCGTTTTAGTCAGAAGCAGGAAAGACACCCGAAGATCTAGGAGACCCGAAGAAAATTATGCTCCCAGGAGAATTCAGGTTATACGAGAATTGATGCCCGCAATAAATATTGAAGTCATCACCATAGAGGAAATGGAACGAATTATGCGGCGTAGAGATCATGGAGGGAATCGCGGTGAATTCGAAACTTTATTCAGAATTTCGATCAGGCATGGCGAGCGGAGAACATTGTCCGGAGACAATATCTGGACCGCTTCGGATAAATTTTGGATGGATGAAGACGGGTGTCTTTGCGGCGAGTGCGAGAGAGACAGGCGTCAAAAAATGAAAGAAGGGCAAGGAAGGCCAAAACCATCGAGCCTCATCCCACGAAGAATTCATGCCAGAGCGGAGGATCGGAGCAAATTAAAAAGACCTCACTATCCTCCCTGCAAGAAGGCATGGGTCGGCAGAAGCGCTCCTAGCTCAACGAGATAGAGTTTTCCATCAGTAAAAAAGGGACCCCCCAAGAACGTTCTCGCGCGAAAGGGCAGAGTCAACGCTTTTTTTTGAAAATTTTGGATCATCTGTGTCGCGACGAGGTCTTTCATAAGGGATTCCCGTTCGGCATCTATATCCGGGAGAATACTATGGAGAAGCCCCCATCTGGCGCCAAAATCAAGTCCCGCGGAACCTACATAAATGGTTTTACCGTCCTGAGTCGTAAGACCTGAGTTCCAAAGCCGGACGCGATGTCTTTGCCGTACAGTATTGGCGGGAGTCGGTTTTTCAAACCCCAGTTCATGAATACGATTATTCCAGAAAGATGGGGAAAGAGGCGCTGTCGGATAGGTTTTGTTGAATAAAACTGCGGAAGTCATATGAAAAAGAGAGCCAAATCCAACGGGTTCCGCCTCATTCCACCCTGCTTGTTTAAAAATATGAATCAGATCTTCTTTTTGGGACGTCACTATGATAAAATTCAAAGCTTCGCGCGGCCTCCCCGTGATATTTTCAACCGTACGGGGAAGCTGATAAATGTCAAAAATGGCGAGCGTGACATCGGGAGAAGGGAGTCGAATGGTTTCGTAGATGGGGGCAGGCGGAAATACCAAAGAAGGATTGTAGCGATAGGCAATCGAGAAGATTCCTGCCACCGGCAGCGTAATGAGAAACAAGGTAATTATGGCCATGGCTATAGGCCGTAAACGGCGCAAAGAGGGCAGGGGATGTTTCCAGCGCGACCATTCCGCGAGCATAATACCGATGACGAGCCATAAAATTCCCAGAAGATACCCTCCCAGAATATCGGTGAAGAAATAGGCTCCTAAATAAAGGCGGCTGATTCCGACTAAAAATACAAATATTGATCCGCCGAAAAGGAAATTGATTTTGGTTTTCCATTCTTGCCGTGTGGTGCGACGAACGAGGAGGTAGGTGATGAATCCGTAAAAGGCTATCGTCCCTGTTGTGTGGACGAAGGAGAAGGAAAAAAAGTCTTGCCAATGCTTATTGATAATCGGTTGCAGATTATTGAGAGTCGATTTAAGGAATAGCGCTGTCATTTCACTTCCCAGAAGCGTGAGCCATAAAGGAAGAATGAAACGCGCCCTATTCCGAATCCATAAAATGAGAGAGAAGGAAAACGCGAAACTGATGAGGGCGTAAGCGCTTCCCAAAAAGGTGATCCACAAAAAAATGTTTGTTAAAAAAGGAGTTCGAAATGCTAAAAAGAGGTTGGCCAGCCGTATGTCTGTGGCTACGATCGAAGCGGATTGTGCAGTCGCTCCCCAAAAAAGAAAGAGGAAGCCGATAAATACAAGACTGGCGAGCGTGATTGGCTTTCCGGAAAATTTTTTAGAATCAAGCCTGTGTTTTAAAAAATCAAAGAATCCGGGATATCGCGCGATTAAAGAATGAGCGAAGGGGGAGGCCGTGACGGATTGAATCATAGAAGAACAAAAGATTCCAAAAGCGATTAATAAAGATTTCCCTTTTTCGGTAAAAAGTTTTTTAAGAAGGTAGAGAAAAAAGAAGAGGAGGAAAAGAACGATCAAAAAAATGCCAGCCCGCGATCCCCATGCTTCAATGACTCGCCATGTTTGGCCGAAAAAGAATCCCAAGGAAACAAAAATGATCGCCCAAAAAATTCCGCTCGAAATATTCCAAAAAAGGAATTCTCCGGCGTCCATTTTAAGAAAACCGGCGGCAAAAGGGATGATCGGACGAAGGGGGCCTATAAATCGGGCCAAAAGGATGCTTTTATTTCCATGGCGGTTTAAAAATCGGCGGCCTTTTTCAAGGAATTCTTTTTTCAAACCGCGGCCTTTGGTTTTGAAAAAACGGCCTCCTTTAGCCCCCAAATAAAAGCTGACGCTATCGCCTAAAATAGCTCCCGCGGCCGCGAAACCGATTAACAGGGGAATGTTCATGATTTCCTGAGAAACAAGAAAGCTAATAAGTAAAAGAACCAAGGCCGTTCCCGGCACCAAAAAACCGATGAACGCGAGCGATTCAATAAAAGAGACTAAAAAAAGAGCCCAATATCCCAATCCGTGAAAATGCTCCAAGGCCGGCAGAATGGAATTGATAAAATGCATGGTTGACGATGAAGACGGGCGACGCCATGAACCGGAGTCCTCGACTGGTTCATGGCGGAGAGAGAGGGATTCGAACCCTCGTCCCGATATAAACCGGGAACCGCTTTTCGAGAGCGGCGCCTTCAGCCACTCGGCCATCTCTCCTTATAAAATGAAGGTGTATAAAAAATCCGTTCCATTATACAATTAAAATCGTAATTCGTAACTTGTAATTTGAATAATCCATTGGACAAGGAAATTATCCGCAATAAGAAGGTTTACTTCGACTATGAAATTTTAGAAGAATTCGTGGCAGGAATGATTTTGACGGGACCCGAAATCAAGTCGATCCGCGGCGGCGGCATTCACCTGAAAAGCGCGTACGTCGGTATGAGCGGCGGACGGATTTGGCTTAAAAAAGCGAATATCAGTCGCTATCAATACGACAGCGATGCGATGTATGACCCCTTTCGGGATCGCGAGCTACTGCTTAAAAAACGGGAATTGAATAAAATTGAGGCCAGTCTGAACACCGAGGGGGTTACCATGGTACCCCTGTCCGTTTTTTTGCAAAATCGGTTCGCGAAAGTTAAAATCGCGGTGGCGCGCGGAAAAAAGGCGTTCGACAAACGCGAAAAAATCAAGGAACGAAGCATGAAACGCGATATCCAGCGCGTCTTAAAACATTATTAAACTATGAATCAGGAAATGCTGTCATGGGCTGAAGAACTGGTACGCGAAGGAGGAAGGCTTTTAAAAGAAAATTTTCGACGCCTGAAAGCGACTCAAATTTATCAAAAGAAAGGTCCTAATGATCTGGTCACGGATCTAGACAGGGCTGTTGAAAAATTTTACGCGATAGCGATTCGGCAACGGTTTCCGACTCATGGAATCTTGGGCGAAGAAGGTGAAAATAAGCGCGCCCAATCGGAATTCCACTGGGTTATCGATCCTTTGGACGGAACCACGAATTACGTGCGCGGCATCCCGTTTTTCTGCACCATGCTTTCTTTGGTTCAGAAGAATATGCCGGTTATGGGACTGATTTTTGAGCCTATAACAGGGGATTTATACACCGCTATAAAAGGCAAAGGAAGTTTTTGTAATAATGAAGCCATTCAAGTTTCTTCCATCGGCGTTTCGTCCGAAGCCTCCATTCTTTATTGCCATGGAAGGGCGTCGGATCCCGTGGCGTCCTCGGCCAGACGTTTGGCGCTTTTGCGAACCGAATTCAGCAATCTGATCCGATTCCGCTCCGCGGGATGCGAAATGGCCATGATGGCCAGCGGCCGCGCGGAAGCGTATTTCCTTGATCGCGCGCCGCTATGGGACGCGGCCGCGGGCGCGCTCCTCGTCCGGGAGGCGGGCGGAAAAGTAACCACTTTTATAGGAGAACCGTGGGCGCCCCCGGCTGACTTGGGCAAGACAGACGTTCTGGCGAGCAATGGCACGGCGCTGCATGAACGGATTTTATCGGTCATTAATGCCTAATATCTAATTACTAATTTCTAATAAAACCCCAAATTTTAAGAATAAAAAAGAAAAAAAGAATTTATTTAGAAATTAGATATTAGAAATTAGAAATTGAAAAATGTCTCTCCTTCCCGAAAATATCCAACGGCTCGTTGAAGCGCTGAACCGGTTGCCCGGCATCGGTCCGAAAACCGCGGAACGGCTCGCGTTTTATTTACTCCGGAAGCCGGAGCAGGATCTCGCGGTTTTGTCGGACGCGATCCTGCATCTGAAGGACGGGTTGGGGTATTGCAGTATTTGCTGCAATCTGAGCGCTAAAAATCCCTGCGAGCTTTGCAGTAATCCGGAACGCGATCGGTTCGTCATCTGTATCGTGGAAGAGCTCCTTGATCTCATCGCGATCGAAAAAACGAACGAATACAAAGGCGTGTACCACGTGCTCCACGGGGTTATTTCGCCCATGGACGGCGTGGGGCCGGACGACCTCAAGATCGCGGAGCTGGTCGAACGGATCAAAAAGATACCGCCTAAAGAAATCATTTTCGCGCTCAATCATTCCATCGAAGGCGAAGCCACGGCCGCTTATCTGATGCGTGCCCTCAAGCCGCTTGAATGCCGCGTGACGCGTATCGCGCGCGGGCTTCCCGTGGGCGGCAATCTTGAGTACGCGGACAGTCAGACGATCCGCCGCGCGCTGGAAGGGCGACAGGAATATTGATTATGGTCTGGCGGCGGTTCCAGTTCCACCATTAGGTGCACCAGATCCAGCGGGAGCGGCAGGGGGGACTGTTGCAGGAGGCGCTGGCGGCGCAGGAGGTAGTGGCGGTGCGGCGGCTGGCTGAACGGGAGCGGATACCGCAGACCCTGCGGCAGCTGGATTCAGATCCAGTTCCTGGCGGACGGCGGCGGTTATGCGTTCGGCATTGGTCGCGTCTATTCCTCCGCTCGTCAGGAGGCCGGTCAATTTATTATCCCGGGTCACGTCTCTCAGTTTCTCCCTGTCTATTTTCAGCGTCGCGTTTATTTTTGTGACGATGTCTTTGTGATCGGTCGTTTTGACGAGCTCCTGCCGGGCCCTTTCATCCTTTCTCAGCATTTCAGCCAGTTTATCCGCTTCGTTCTGACTCGTTCCCCTGATTCCCTGGAATTCACGGAGGGCGTCGTGGAATTTATCGCTCACCTCCCTGTCAATCGTTTCAGCGCTCCTCCATTTGGCCTTGCCTGTTTGTTTGTCAACACCCAAAGGAATAATGGGGGCCCATTTGGGCGCGGTGGAAATAAACTTCCCGGCGCGGTTGCCCAGCTCGCCGATCCAGCCCGTGAGATGAGAAACTCCGGGGGTCTTGCCGAGGATCGCGAACACTCCCATCCAGACCACGACGATGACCATGACGAGCCAGATGAACTGCTGCAGAGTTTCCATGCCGGCAAAATTGGTTATTTCGAGGATTTTTCCCGTGGAATTCGAGGAGAAATCGCCCATCGTCTGGCCTGCCGCGATCATGATGAAGCCGATCGAAAGCACGGCTCCGACTTTGGCGGGAATGAAGGCGTAATCGATGAATGAATTGAACGAGAGCTGTTCCGGAAGAAGATTGACGCCGGCCTCTTTGGCGGCGAGCGCCAGAAGCAGTATCGGCGAAAAGGCTACGAGCAGCCACAGCGCCGCGGTGCGGGCCAGCAGGCCGAGCCACAGGGCCAGAAAGGTTGCCAGATAAACGATTTGGATGGCAAGAGCGAAGACGGTGCCGATGAAGGTTTTATCGATCGCTTTGATCGTGTCGCCTTCTTTGATCGCCTGACTCATTTGGCCGATTTTCTGGACTTTGACCATGCCGTACGACAAAAACAGGGAAGCCGTGTTCTGGTTGTATTTTGTAAAATCCATGGTCTGCCAGCAGAAAATGCGTTTGCCAAAGTACTTATCATACGCTTGTTTTTCCGGACCCATATCCGATGCGCTACTGTCTGTTACTTTGTAAGCGTAAGCTTTATCGATTTCATCTTCAGGGGGGCAATTCTCTTTGTTGTAATCCGCTTCTTTTCCGTCAAAAGGAAAATATATCTTATAAGGGGCGCAATCGCCTTCATACGTATTTTTCGTCGAGTCGACGGTGCAGTCTTTTGGATCCGGCCTGCCGACGGATTGGACTCCGGCGGGAATCTGGAAAATGATATTAGTGGCCACGTTGGCCGCGTCCAGAATCACGCGGCTCGCCATCCATGAAAAGTTGACCGCGATGAGCACCAGCACCAATTTCGGGAGCGTTTTTTTGATGGCGAAATTCGAATCGCCTTCTGGCCGGATCACGTTCATCAGGGCGATTGCTAATAAGATCAGCGCGAAGATGACGTTAACGATGTTCCGCATGATGACCCAAATGGTGTGGAGCATCGTGCCCATATCGCCGCCATAAATGTAGTCGTTTCCCAAAAAATTTCCGATCTGGAAGACCAAGAAGTGAATCATGGGACTGAAAATCCGGTTAACCGTTGTGGAAGCCTGCAGGGTTTTTTTTACCAGCTCCTGAAACGTCACAGGATCGGTCTCGGGTTTTTTTGAGGGGGTTGCCGCCGGACTAGCGGGCGCGCCGCCAGAGTCAGAAGAAATTGTTCCGGGGTCGGCGGGCGGTTTTGCGTAAACTTTGCCTTGCCCGCTCACGCCCGCCAGCGTCAACGCGAGCGAGATGCAGAGGAGCGCTGTGACGATGATTTTTTGAAATCGTTCCATGGGCTAGCCGATAAGATAATTAATCAGGGAGCCTATTCCCGCGACGCCGCCGGTGGCCCCGACCGCGATCAGTAATTTTTTTTTCATGCCGCCGATGGCGGCTTTGGCCATGCCCGAGGCAGGGGAGGGGTCGGACTGTCGTTGTTTCCGCTGCCGCCCGCCTGAGGCGGATTGCTGGGAGTCCGTTTCCTCTTCTTCGCGGTGCCGGTTGATTTGGGCCTGGTTCGCCTGGCGGTCAATGATGTCGGTTTGTTCGATGGACACGGATCGATTTTTTAGTTGAATAAACGACAGTCTTCCCGCAGTTTCGTGACATTGACGCTTTTTTGGCCGAGCAGGAAGGTTTTATAAAATTCATACCGCAGGCGGGACTGACGAGGATCGTCCGTTACGCCGGTCAGTTTTTCATCGATTCCCGCCTTTTTCAGATCCGCGGCTTTTATCACTGGATATTTGGGGTCATTCGGTTTTTTGACTGCGTCTTCAACTAGTTTTTTTATCCTGGATGGCTCACGAACGAGCGCCCGGATCGCGTTGAATTCGGCAGAGGTATGGCAAAATTTTACTACCGCATCCTTCTTAAAATCGCGATTCAGACACAACGTGTTTAGGTGCAGATGGGTCATCTTAAGCTGGCGTTCCGCTTCACTGGCCATTGGATAGCCGGCAAGCCCGCCCGGCATGCGATTGTTGTAATGAAAGCCGGTAAGAACGCCCACCGAAGCCGCTACGTACGGGTTTTTCCAGGCATCCGATCCGGAGGACATCACGTTCGCGACCAGGGTTGCCCCCGCCAGCACCTGAAGGAGCGTGCCGCCTAATCCTATACCGCTGAATCCGCCCAACGCGACATTGGAAATGTAACGATTGTCCGGCCGGTCTTTAAGACTGCCGAATTTAAGATCGACGGGATAGGGCGCGTCTTTTTCGTGTTCGGTTTTAATTTTTTCATATTTTTCCTTCTGTCCGAAGTTTATAATGATCGTTTCCGCCTCCTGCCCCAGCAGTATCAGCGCCTGCAGACGAGCGGGATCGCGGGCCGCCCTTCCCTCCAATTTCCGACTGCCGGCGGGTAGATATCCCTTCAGCGCTTTGGCGTAATCCACGGTTGCGATTTTGACGCCTTCCAGGAGCTCCGATAGACGGCCCGGATTATTCAGGATCTCGCCGCGTCCTTCAAAATCAGAGCGAATGAATGTGACTACGGCCCGATCCGGCTCGTTCTTGGGCCACACTTCCTCGGTCAATAATTGCGCGCGCTCCAGGATGGCTGTCGCGCGGATGCGCTGATCCGTTTGATTCGCCGATTTTTTCAGAGGCCCGTTGACAATCGTATCGAGTCCGTTTTCTCCTTCCCATAAGGCAAGCGTTTCCCTGATTCCCGCTTTGGCCGCGCGTTCCGTCATGGCCACGAGTTCTTTGCAGGCGCCTTTCAAATCAAGCGTATCGTTTGGCCGTCCGATTTTTACGCAATATTGTTTCACGAACGTAATAATCGCCCCGGATTGACCATTGTTAATCGCGTTTTCGATGAGGCGCTTCGTGAATCCCCCGGCCGTTTTTTCCCAGACCTCGGGTCGCATGGAATGCTGCGTCTCCAGTTGATCGAGAATCGCCTGACGGCTGCCTGTGCCATTTACCAATAAGTTCAAATCGATTCCAAACGCGGCGGTTCGATCCAGCGCGGTTAAATCCTCAAACCCGATCTCATCATCGTTTTTGGCGAAATCCGCGTAGGCCTTTTGAATTTCTTCCTGAAGCGCCGCGATTTTTTCAGGAGCGGCCCCTTCGTAGAAAATAAGGTCAATTTTACCGACGACGCGCGCCCTCATCCCTTCCCTGAACGTGTCAGCCATGGCCTTATAACGCCCAAAGCGATCTCCGCCCTCTTTTTTGCCGAACTCATCGATGAGATTCCGTTTTTGGCGCGGAAGATCGAGGTACTGATCGTTCAAAGTTTTTAGGTAGTTTTCAAAGAGATCGGATGTTTTATCTTTGCTTTCGGAATAGGTTTTATAGTCCGCTGATGCGAAAAGTCCCAAAAGGTTGTTTTTTTCCGCATATTTGGCCGTCGGGGCCTTTTTGGCCGCTTCGGTCGCAGGCGCTACGCGCCGCGCCGCCTCCACTTGCGCTCTTAAGAGGCCAAGCTCATTCCGTGTCCAGTCGCGGATGGCTTTTTGGGCTTCCTGATAGCGACTCATTTCGGCTTTGGCGTCTTTCAGAAGATCGCCCATATTTTTTTGATAAAATACTTCATAAGCTCTTACGGATTCAGCCGTAAGACTGGCGCTTTTTTCATCTTTCGCGGTGATCGTGTCAACGTATGTCCGGATCGCGTCTTCGTATTTTTTTGGATCGTAGCGTTCGGCAAATTGGGCGGCTAAGTTATCCGCGGAAACGCTTTCAGGGAAAAGAGTGACTTCAAATGCCTTTTGCGCTTCTATCACCGCTGTTTCAGGAACAGACGCTGTCATAATGAATTAAACTGTTAAAGTCGGAAAAGTCTGGTGACGATTTCCATGAGGCTTTCCTCGCGCCCTTCGGCTTCAGGGATTTTTTTGCTTAAAATCTCATGGATCGGAACGGGTTCCTGACCGTTGAGCTGAATCGCGACGTGCGGAAGGGATTTTTTGGCGATTTCAAGGTTGAGCGTCTGAACAAACGGCGGAGTGTATACCACCCAAAAGGAACGGATCATGTTGTAGGGATAGAACGTCCGATGAACCCAAATTCCCAGCTGCGTGATTTTGATATCGATTGTCCTTGGCTTCTGATTACGGGTCAGCACGTAAACCGTGGCCAGCAGCAAAAACACAATGGCTGTCGTGACCGATTGCGTTATGAGCGAATAAACAACGATTCCAGCGGTCAGAAGGCCCACGACTGTGTACCATAATTTCCCCCGTGGATGGCTGATGAATTCCGGCGCCTGCCAGGCGAGTAGCACCGGATCCTGATTTTCTGCAATTTCGAGATCGTTCATATCCATTTTACTTAGTGACGAGTGACCAGTGACGAACTAATAGAGACGAGTAACGAGTTGCAAGTTTTTTCTCGTCACTCGTCACTTGATTTATCTGATTATTATAGCAAAAATAAGCCTAAAACTCAAGGGTTTACGGTGTGAACCGTACAATCCATTTGCGCGGGGTAGAATCTTGTGTTAAATTTAAAAAAATTAATCTTAACTTTGAGTTTATGAAAATAAAATGGTTTCCACGTTTATTGGCAGTCGTTGGGGCGTTTTTGCTTTTACCCTTGCTGTCGAATGCGGCTCCGGCCCCTGTCTCAACGGATTCATTGAGAGTGCTGAGCGATCCGTTTGAAGCCTTTTTAGAAAAAGTGAGCGCCCTGACGTCGGTTGGACAGGCGCGCGCTTTGCTTCCGCAGATTCTTAAAAACTGCAAAGAGCTGGAACTCAACGACATGAAGGGCTGCCCCGACGAATATAAAGCCATCAAATCGGCGCTGAACGAGGCGACTCGGGCTTCCCGCGGGGACACAGAGGGAGCGCTGGACAATTTTAAGGAAAAGGCGTCAGAGGATCTGGAGTCGATGTCTTCCCAATTCCAAGCGCTATACGGCGGCGATGAAAATGAAGAGGTGGCCGAGCCGGATCTTCCCAGCGATCAATACAATGTCACCCGCTACCCGGAACGTAAAGAAAGAGCTTTATTCAATCCGATCGAGGAAATTCTGGATTGGGTAAATTGGCTGAAAGAAGGGGCTTTTAAAACCCGTGTTATCCGATCCGATCGGCGGGTGGGGATCCCCATGATAATGAATCTTATTAATTCTTATTGCGAGAAACTGGAAGTACGCGGTCCGGATGACGTTCCGACCCAACGGAGCGTACGGGCGCGGGCCACGTTTGCCTGCGAGGAAGTGAAGGAATTGCAGAAGGCGGCATCCCTGAATTCCAGACTGAAAAAAGGCCGAACCGAGATTTTCAGCATCCTGAACTCAGAAATCGGCTATCTGAACGACCGTTTCGAGGACATGTACGGAGGTTCCGACCGTCCTCTCGATCAGGAACCGCCGGCGCCCGTCACTATGACAGGCAATCCTGTTACGCAGATGCTGGAAGGGCTCGGGCGGTGGGATTCATGGCGTCTTCTGCCGGGCGCGATCCGCACTAGATACGCTCCGCAGATGATTGCCGACATTAAAAAGACATGTGAAACCATGGTGTGCAATTCGACGACGCGCGCCCATTGCGCCGATCTCGTCAGCCGGTCGCCCCTCAAGATTCGGGACAACGTTTCTCTCTGGCGTGTGCTGGACACCAAAAATAAAGAATCCAAAGCGACTATGATCAGCGCGTTCCAGAGTGAGCTGGAATGGCTGGAAGACAAGGTTTGTTCCGGCGGCGCATCCGGGGAGGATACGGAAAACGCTGACGAGAATACGTCCGAAGAAGAATCGACTCCGGATGAGGAAGCGCCATCCAGTTTTTATCTTCCGAAACAATGATCTTAGATCCGGACCCCCCAGAATTTATTGACCAGGAATCCGATCAGAAAGGTGATTGTCATCACTGAAAAGCTCAAAATAGCCATTTCCAGAAAACGCCTCCGAAAGGAGGCGTTTTCTATGACGGATGTATAAAAGGTGAAGGCCAAGATGATCAGAAGCGCGTTAATAACCGTGAAAAGGAGGGCGAAATAAAAATCAGATAAGATGAAATAAGGGGCTACCAGAATAAGAACCGTTATAAAATAGGTCATTCCCGTGTAAAGGGATGCCCGTAAGGCGTTGGTTGATTTTTCCGCCCTCAGCGATAAGTATTCCGAGGCGCCCATGGAAAGCGAGGCCGCGATGCCCGTGATGAGTCCGGTGAGCGCGATCAAATGAGTATCCGCGAGCGCCAGTGTGAGCCCCGCGAGCGCTCCCGTGAGCTCAACCAGGGCGTCATTGAGCCCCAGAACAATAGAGCTGATGTATTTTAGCGACGCAACGTTAATCAGGGCCAAAAGCTCCGCTTCATGTTTTATTTCGTCCTGAAGTATAGAATCGGCCTCGGGAATGATAGGGATTATTTCCTTATATTCTTTTTGGGCTATCCCTTCTCCGCTTTCCATAAGTTTTAGCGCGAATGAAAGGCCGAAAAGTTTAGCAAGCATTAAGTACTGACGGGCTTTCCAGGGGTTGGGTTTAAAATCCTTATTTGTGTATTGTTTCCAAAAATCGTAATGAGTTTGCTCCTCGCGAGCGATGTCTTCCAGTATAGAATGGTCGTCAGGATCGGGCGTGGCGGAAGCCAGCGTTTTATACACAAATTGTTCCGTAATTTCGGCCTGCTGAAATGTTTCAATTTTTTTCTTAATGGCAGGACTAAGAAGTTCGGCATTCGTGTCCATAAAAATGATCATTAAATATTTTTTGCTTTATAGACGCGGCTTGTATAAATCGCTATAGCCAGCGCGTCGGCCGCGTCGTCGGATCGGGGAGGGGAGGCGAGAGAAAGGAGCTGTTTCACCATGCGTTGGATCTGTATTTTATCCGCTCCGCCATCTCCACAGACATCGTTTTTAATCTGAAGGGGCGTCATTTCAAAAAATGGCAGATGGTGTGAAAAAACAGTCTCCACAATGACACCGCGCGCTTCGGCCACCTGAAGAGCTGTTTTAGTGTTTTGTGAGAAAAAGAGTTTTTCAATCCCTACGGAACAGGGGTTGTATTCCTGAAAAAGCGAAACCAGATCCGTTTTGATCAGCCGAAGCCGTTCGCCTGCCGGCAATGCCGAAGGAGTTCGGATAGTGCCATGGCCGACATGACGAAGTTGGTTTCCTTCTTTTTGGATGACGCCAAATCCTACGGTTGCCAGTCCCGGATCGATTCCTAAAAAAATCTCCATAAAATCGAAAGCTATTGGAGGAGTCTGAGGATCTCTTTTAAAGCCGCGATATTGTAAGCGTAATTCATGCGGGTAGGCCCGAGAATTCCCATAATGCCGCTGTATCCATGATCTTCGTAGCGGATGGCGAGCAGGGAGCACGTGCGCATGGCTGAAATTAAATTTTCTTCACCGATCGAGACAATGACTTCGTCCTGAATTTCCAATTCCTGTAAAAGTTCATAAAGATCATTTTCAAGCACTTCGATCACTCGGCTCGCGCGTTCCGGAAATTCCATGAATTCGGGTTGGCGCAGCGCCCGCCCGACTCCGATGTAGAAAACACGTTTTTTGTCCGGAAGCGTCGCGAAGCTAATTTCCCCCGTCACTTCGGCGAGAACCGCCACCAGATCGAATAAGCGCTCTTTTAATTTTTTTAGATGATGTCTGAGATAGGCGTCAGTCACTTCGCGATGGACGCGCCGGGTCGTTCCAGCGTCGACGGAAAGGCGATCCACGAACGCGCGGTACGCATGACCGGTGGGAACCCGTCCCGCGGACGTATGGGGTTGATAAATGAGCCCTTCGTCCTCCAGCGCGGTCATGTCGTTGCGGATGGTGGCAGGGGAGACATCGAAATCATAGGCTTCATAAAGGTAATGCGAGCCTATGGGGGAAGCCGTTTTTAAAAAAGAGTCGATAATCGCCTGCAAGATACGTTCCTGACGGAGATTCATGAATAAAAAGATGAAGGCGAGGATATATATCCTCGCCTTCATCTTAAAGGATCACAGCCCGGCATTCAATTCAAAAATAGTTTAGAATGCGAATCAGTTTATTTTATAATTTAATTATTTTCCGCAACATTTTTTATATTTTTTGCCGCTTTTGCAGGGGCACGGCTCATTTCGTTCCGTGCCCAGGGCGGCCGCGAGGGGCCCCGAAGGGGCTCCCTTCGGGGGTGTTTTTTTGATTTCAGCGCTGATGCGTTGAGCGACGGCTGTTTCGGGCGAAGCTGTCGCGGATTGTTTGAGAGAGGAAGTCGTTACCGCTTGTTCAATCTGATCCTCGTTGGTCTGCAGATGGAGAAGATCGGGTTCAGGCGCAGGAATCGCTTCCTGAGGGAGCTCAATATTGACCTGAAGTTTTAGAAGCGTGGCTAACGTATTATGTTGGATATTAGCGAGCAACTGTTGGAAGTAAGCAAATGCTTCGCGTTTGTATTCGATTAAAGGGTCACGCTGGCCGTAGCCGCTCAAAGAAACGCTTTCCCGTAAATGAGTCATAAGGTCGATATGCTCCATCCATAAGGTATCGATGACTCGTAACGATACGCCTTTTTCCACTTGCCTCCACAACGTAGGATCGGGAAGCCCTTGCTCTTTTTTCTCGTACTCTGAAGAAAAAGCATTGAACATATAATTTTCAATTTGTTGAGGAGTGGCGCATTTTTCAAGGGCGGCAATCTCGGCCACAGGATGAGTCAAAAAAGCATTAATGGCTTCCGCCATCGTCTTAAAATTCCATTCCAGGGCATCCACGTTTTCCGTGTATTCTTGCGCCAGCGCTTTGGCTTCGGCCCGCATCATGCCGACGATGTCTTCCCTGAGGCTTTCCTGTTCGAGAGCCTTCAGGCGACGCACATAAATGATCTGACGGTGTTTATTCATCACATCATCGTATTCCAATAAGTGTTTACGAATATCAAAGTGATGGCCTTCCACGCGTTTTTGGGCGCTTTCGATGCTCCGGCTGATCATGCGGTTTTCGATCGGCATGTCTTCCAGCAGTCCCAAACGATCCATCATGGACTTGATTCTATCGGCTCCAAAAAGCCGCATTAAATCGTCCTCCATGGAAACAAAAAATTGAGATTCTCCCGGATCCCCCTGGCGTCCGGAGCGGCCTCGCAATTGATTGTCGATACGCCGGGATTCGTGCCTTTCCGTGCCGAGAATGGCGAGCCCCCCCAGCTCCACGACGTCAGGCCCTAACTTAATATCCGTTCCACGGCCTGCCATATTGGTGGCGATCGTTACCGCGCCTTTTTGACCGGCCTGTGCCACGATTTCAGCCTCTTTTTCGTGATTTTTAGCGTTGAGGACATTATGAGGAACCCCATGAAGTTTCAGAAGCTGAGAAAGTTGTTCAGATTTTTCGACCGAAATGGTGCCCACGAGGACCGGCTGTCCTTTCGCATGCTTTTCTTTGATTACATTCATGACACTCAACAATTTACCTTTCACCGTTTTATAAATCACATCCCCTTTGTCCGCGCGGATCATGGACTTCGCGGTCGGAATCACGAAGGTTTGCAGTCCGTAAATTTTTTCAAATTCTTCCGCTTCGGTTGCCGCAGTGCCTGTCATGCCCGCCAATTTTTCGAATAAACGGAAATAGTTTTGGAAAGTGATGGTCGCGAGCGTGCGGCTTTCCCGTTTGACTTCAACGTTTTCCTTCGCTTCTATGGCTTGATGCAGGCCGTCGCTGTAGCGGCGTCCCGGCATTAAGCGTCCGGTGAATTCATCAACGATTAAAATTTCATCCTCTTTAATGACGTAGTCAATATCCCGTTTGAATATAGCCTCCGCCTTGAGCGATTGCTCGATATGATGAACTTCAATAAATCCCGCTTCCGTGTAAATATTCTCTATTCCCAACAGTCTTTCCATTGAGGCGATACCGGCCTCGGTCAGCGTGGCGGTCCGTTTTTTTTCATCAATCACATAGTCTTCATCGGACTTGAGCTGACGAATCAGATGAGCGTATTTTCGATATTTATCCGTCGATTCCTCGGCTTGGGCCGAAATAATGAGAGGCGTCCGCGCCTCGTCGATTAAAATCGAATCAACTTCATCCACGATGGCATAATGCAGTTTGCGCTGAACGCGATGCTGAAGCTGAGTCGCCATATTGTCGCGCAGATAATCGAATCCGAATTCATTATTCGTTCCATAGGTAATATCCGCCGCGTAGGCCTCCTGGCGCTGTTCCGTAGAGAGCCCATGGACAATCACTCCTACGGAAAGACCTAGGTATTGATAAATCACCCCCATCCAAGCAGCGTCACGTTTCGCGAGATAATCATTGACTGTCACCAGATGGGCCCCTTTTCCCGTGAGCGCGTTTAGATAAAGAGGGAGTGTCGCTACGAGCGTTTTACCTTCACCTGTTTTCATTTCAGCGATTCGGCCACGATGCAGAATAACGCCTCCAATGAGCTGGCAATCGTAAGGGACAATAGACCATGTTTGTTCTTCTTTTCCCAATATGAATTTTTTACCTACGAGACGGCGGCAGGCATTTTTAACTGTGGCAAAAGCTTCAGGAAGAATCGAATTGAGGGATTCTCCTTTTTGAATACGTTCGCGAAATTGTCTCGTATGACCTTTAAGTTCCTCTTCGCTTAGCGCCTGATAGGATTCTTCAAGACGATTTATTTCGCGGATCAGGGGTTCGATTTTTTTGATTTCCTTGGCATTATAATCGCCAATAATTTTGTTGATAAAATTGTGAATGAACATAGGTTCGGATAGTATGACGTAAAGCGCGGATAGTATAGCGTAAGCTCTTAGAATTGACAATTATGGATCTTTACATTGAATAGCGAAAATTGTAAATTGTAAGTTGTAAGATTTACAAAGAAAATTTTTTATATGTACCAGCGTCGTCCTATTCGCAAGAGCGTCTTTTCTTATATCATGCCTCTTGTGGTTATTATCGCCATTTTTTTAATGGTGATTTTGGGGTGGAAAATGTTGAATATTTTTTTTGGAACTTCTGCCGCCACCACTCAGAATGAACGAGTCTTCCTGAATATCGAGCAGGGGAGCGCTAAGGCCATGACGGCTGAATTAAGCCAATGGCAAAATGCTCCTGATAAGATTTATCTCTATCAGGGAGAGCAGGCTAAAACAGGTGCCGATTCCCGTATCACGCTGACTTATTTCGATCAGAGTATCATGCGTCTCAATAATAATAGTGAAATCCGGCTTAATGTGCTTAAAAAGAATAAATCTACCGTTATTATTAAGACGACTCTTAATCAGGGGGAGGCGTGGGCAAAAATCGGGCCTCTTGGCGACTCCGGTTCTTCTTTCGCGATAGATACTTCTTTATTAAATATCGATTCAGAAGATGCGATTGTTTCTATCGTAGCTCCGGGACTTGTTCGAGTCATCAAGGGAACCGTTGATGTGGGGATTAAATACGATGACGCTGTTATCAAAGCAGTCACTCTCGGAATCGGACAAGAGCTCAATATTTCCGAGGAAGATATCAGTAAACTTAATTCAGGAGGAAAGGTTGAGCTTGTTAATGCCTGGATCGAAGATTTTACTAAAAGCGATTGGTATCTTTGGAATAGTCAGAAGGATGGGACTATTTCCGCTTATGAGGAATCGGATAAGGCCAATATTCCAGCGGAAAAGGCGAATCCTGCGACGAGTACGACCAAGAGCGCTGATTCGTCTATTATTACTCCAACGGCTTCCCCAGCCATTGTGGCGCAGGATCAAGGGGTGATCTCAAAAGTAGTCTATGTTCTTTCTCCTTCTTTACAGACTGCAACCAATAAAGATTTTTTTGATATGAAGGGGCACTACGATCCTAAAATAGCGGCTGCTATTTTTGTGGACGATCTTAAGGCTGTTCTTTCCCAGGAAACAAGCACGTGGGAAGTCCAAAAAATAAAATTTTCCAAAGAAGGGATTAATACTTTTCAGATCAGCGCCACAGATCTTAAAGGAGCGAAAATTAAGTTAGATGATTTTAATATTATTTATGATAAAACGCCGCCAGTCGTTCCTATTATTATTGAACCAGGACTGACTGGCGCGGTTGTCCCGATTCAATTGACGGAACAAATTATTAAAGGGATCGTGAGCGCAGATACTCAGAAAGTCATTGTTAACGATTATGCTCTCGGAAAATATGTGCCAGGCAGTAAAGAATTCAGTTATTACGCTAAAGTGGCTTACGGCAATTTAATGTCAGGAGAAAATCAATATCAAATTTTTGCTGAAGACAAAGCAGGAAATTTGAGCGGATCGGCGATTATTACATTAGTATTGGATTCAAAGGCAATCGGAGATGCCGAGACACCTACTGCAACGCCAACGACAGATAAAAATGGATCATCTCAGCCTCCAGTGCCACTTCAAGGCGCGTCGTCCACCGGAGCCGGTGTTGTTATCACTGACCCAAATGGGGGAAAGGATTTAACGACGTCAGAAACTTTTTTTGAGATTAAAGGGACAGCTCCTGCCAATACGTCCGGTATTTTTGTTAATGATTATAAATTAAGCGCTTATCAGCTAGGTAATGCGGAATGGAAATACCGTGCTTCAGTCCAGCTTGGTAATTTGAAGCCTGATCAGAAAAATTATTTCACGGTGGTTGCTTATGATGCGAAAGGGGATAAGCTGGGAGAAGCTTCTTTGACCATTATTCTCGTTTCTGAAAAATTATCCGCGCCTGTTATCACGATCCCAACCGATAAAAATAGTTACAGCACGAATCTGAATGTCATCACGATTGGAGGAACCGTCAATGCCGTTGCTGAAGAAGTCTATCTTAACGGAGAAAAAATCAATTACGAAGACAAGTCAGGAAAGTGGCGCAAATCCGTCACGCTTACTCCCGGGGATAACGTTTTCCGCGTGTACGCAACCCAAGGCGAGCAAAAAAGCGGTGTCGCAAAAATTACGATCAAATATTATTAAAGAAGACGAGGATATATATCCTCGTCTTCTTATTTTTTAGAGATAGAGCGCTTTATTACGATTGTGTTCTTCGAGTGTTTTGGCGTAATGAATTACGCCATCCGAATCGTGGAGATAATAAAGAAAATCCGAGGCGACAGGATAAAGAGCTGCCCGTATACTGGAAATGCCCGGATTTCCAATGGCAGTAGGCGGCAATCCTCTATATTTTCGTGTGTTATAGATGGAATTGGTGGCGAGATCATCTTTTGAGAGAGCGCCGGTTCTTTTTTTGATGGCATAGCGGATCGTTGCATCAGCTCCTAATCCTATCCCGTGATCAAAACGTTTCCATAAAATGCCAGCCACTATCGGACGATTCGTTTCAGAAGATTCTTCCGCTTCCACGATAGAAGCTATTTTAATAATTTCTTCCAGTGAATGGGAGGATTCGCTAATTGTTTTCCAGTCTTCCGCTGAAAGACGCTTTTGAAATGTCCGAAGCATGCGATTGATGAAGGTTTGATTATCGTAGTCAGCGATATTTATAAAGTAAGTATCCGGAAATAGATAGCCTTCCAATCCGCTTTGTGAAGGCAGAAAATTGAAAGAGAAGGCACAATTGACAAGACATGCTAAAAATGTCTTGTGCGTTGTTAATCCTTGTTGTTCCAAGAGCAAAGCCATTTCATTCGCCGTGAAGCCTTCAGGAAAAGTGATTGGCATTTCTGCATTTTTTCCACTGACTAAAAGGTCGGCAAGATCTGCGAGACGTGTTTTCGCAGGAATAATATAGCGTCCCGCCTTAATTTTTTCGCTTAATCCTTGTTTTTTTAAATAAAATTTAAAAAGAAGAGAGCTTTGAATCAGTCGATTTTTTTCAAGAGATTCAGCTATCTCCGTGGCAGAAGCGCCTTTTGGAATTTCAAAAAGGACACGCTGACCTGGTGATACGAAAAAGAAGGCAAACCCACCATAAAGAGACAATAGGAAGAGGATAGAGAATGATAATAGGAAAACAGTTTTTTTCATATTAGGCTCCAAACATGTTCCCCATCACTCCTTTCATTTTTTCAGCTCCGATTTGTTGGGATTTTTTGATAGCTTTATTAGAAGCGTCTATGAAGGCTTTAGAGACTCTTTTCGTATCGCCGGCCATACTTTCAGGTATCTCAACACTTTGGAATTCCTGTTCGCCATCGACTACGATTTTTATCCCATCCGTTTCCGCTTCAACATGGATTGTTTTAAGCTCATTTTTAATCTGTTTTGCCTGTTTTTGAAGGCTGTATAAATTTTTCGCTTTATCAAAGAACCCCATACATTTTTATTTAAAAATTAAAATATCCTTCTTTATATACCATAAAATAAAACGTTTGTAATTTACAACTTAAATTTTGCGGCATAGAGTCCTTGATTTTATCATAAAATTCGGGTATAAAAGGTGAGCATTAATTTTTTTAAAGGAGGTACACACACTATGCTTTATGCGTTCAAGAAGAAGAATGAGTCAAACGAACGTTTGATCAATCGTTTTAAAAAATTAGTTCAACGAAGTCGCATTATTATTGATGGAAAAAAGAAGCGTTTCCATATTCCCACGATCACTCAAAGAGAAATTCGAAAGGCGGCGATCATTGCAGCAGGACATCGTGCACGACGCGCTCTTGAGCAATATTACAGTTAATTAAAATTAATAGATCTTGAGCCAGTAGCGGATCTTGAATAATAATTTTGGATAATCTTATGGAGGGCGACTTTTATCTTAGGTATCTCGACCCTCGCTTCCCTTTACTTCAAAAATTAAGGGAAAAAGCGCTGGGTACCTATTTTCATAGTCACCTAGTAGCGGAAATGGGCTACTCTATTGCGCGAGTCATGGAGAATACGGATCCTCTACTTGTGTATTTTGGAGGTCTTTATCATGATATCGGGAAAATAGCGGTTCCAGAGGCTTTCGCAGAAAATCAGGATACGATTAGTAATACTGATTTCGACGCAGAAGCCATACTTTCTCATGTCGAAAAAGGATATCTTCTTGCGAAAAGTTTTCATTTTCCAAAGCCACTTTGCAATATTATCCGATCTCATCACGGTACTTCGGTCGCCCCTAATCCCAATAAAGAGATTAAAGTGCGGTATACTGGTAAAAAGCCGTCTACTCGCGAAGAAACCATCGTTTTTCTCACTGATTCCATTGAAGCTGCCGTTCGTTCTGAGCGCAATCAAAAATTGACTCCCAGTGACTTCCGAAGAATCGTTGATGAGGTCATACGAGCCAAACGAATCGACCGTCAACTTAGTTTGAGCCCTTTTCAGGAGGCGGATTATCTTTTTCTGCAGGAAGATTTTGTGCATATTTTAGATCGAATGCATCACTCCCGTCCTGAATGGAGTCGTGATATACGTAAACAATGAAAATTCCAAGTGTCGCCATCATTGGTCGGCCCAATGTTGGGAAGTCTAGCTTATTTAACGCTATAAGCGGGACAAGAACAGCGCTTACAGCCCATGAAGCAGGCACGACTCGTGATCGTATTATTCGAAAAATAAGTACATCGCTGATTGATTTTTTTTTGATAGATACGGGCGGGATCGTTTTTGGAAAAAAGGAAGAGACGATTGAAGCGGACGTTTTTAATCAAGCTGCAGTAGCTATTGAGGAGGCAGATATTATTCTTTTTGTTACCGAAGATAAGAGCGTTTTTTTTGAAGACGATAAAGAAATCGCTCAATTTTTTAGGAAAAAGGTAAAAAAGAAGCCCGTTATCCTTGTAATCAATAAATGCGATACTCCGATCAGAGAAGGAGAGTTCGCTAATTATTTTCAATTGGGTTTAGGGGAAGCGATTCCTGTTTCAGCGCTTCATAAAAAGGGACTTAAAGAGCTAGAAAAGAAAATTGCAGAAGCATGTTTGGAATTACATTTTTTAAGCAAAAAGGATTTTGATTATTCATTACTCCAAACTGAAGAGGAGGCCATGCCGCAGATTGCCGTAGTAGGGAGGCCCAATGTAGGAAAATCATCGCTTATTAACGCGTGGCTCAATAAGAACCGTCTTATCGTCAGCGCAGTGCCTGGGACGACTCGTGATGCTATTGATACGACTCTTCAGGTTCAAAAAAGTCGTTATGTTCTTATCGATACGGCAGGCATACGAAAGGCAGGGCGAGTTGGCAAAGGAGTTGAATCATGGAGCACCATGAGAACGCTTCTGGCCATTGAACGATGCGACATCGCTCTGCTGGTCATTGATAGCAGCCAAACGGTCAGCCATCAAGATCAGCAAATTGCCGGGCTGATTCTTAAAGCAGGCAAAGGACTCGTGATTTTGGCTAATAAATGGGACATCAAGGTTGATCCAAAAATGTCAGAAGAAGAAAGGCGAACAACTTTTTTTCTTTATTTAAAAAGAAAATTCGTTTTTTTGCCATGGGTACCTGTCATTTTTACTTCAGCTCTTACGCGAAAAGAGATGACGAAAATTTTTGAAATTTTTGACGAGATCGAATGCGAGCGGAAAAAACGCATCGAAACTCATCAGTTGAATCAATTCGTAGAAGAAATCACCGCCCAACATCTTCCTTCCGGAACTAAAACTACTTTCCCAAAAATTTATTATATGACTCAGGTAGAAACGAATCCTCCTTCTTTCGTCATTTTTGTGAATAAAAAGAAAAATTTTCATTTCTCTTATTGGCGTTATCTGGAAAATCGACTTAGAGAAAAATTTGGTTTTATGGGCACGAGTATTAAGCTTGAATTCCGCGAAAAGCAAGAGAGGAATTAGCTTGTAGGTTTTAGCTTGTAGATAGCCAGGTACAAACTTTATAATAGAAATCCGATAGTCTAATTTTTACAAGCTATTTTTATGTCTCTCTATCTTAAATATAGACCACAGGGGTTTGGAAGTGTCGTAGGGCAAGAACATGTTATTCGCAGTATTCAGAATGCTCTTAAGCATAATACGGTACATCATGCGTATCTTTTTAGCGGTCCACGAGGCACTGGAAAAACTTCTCTTGCCAGAATTATTGCCAAAGCGATTAATTGCCTTAATTTAAAGGGCGGAGTGGAACCTTGCGATGAATGTTCTATTTGTCAAAATATCAGAGAGGGGCGCTTGGTCGATCTTATTGAAATTGATGCCGCCAGTAATCGTGGTATTGATGAGATACGAGAATTGCGTGAGAAAATTCAATTTGCCCCTACGCAGGCGAAAAAGAAAATCTATATTATTGATGAGGTTCATATGCTGACTAAGGAGGCTTTTAACGCTCTCCTTAAAACTTTGGAAGAACCTCCTTCTCATGCTTATTTTATTCTAGCGACTACGGAACTTCATAAAATTCCTGAGACTATTCTTTCGCGCTGCCAACAATTTAATTTTCAGAGAATCTCAACGGATGACATTGTTTCGCGCTTAGAAACTATCGCATCCGAGGAATCGATTAAAGCCGATTTAGAATCCCTTAAATTAATTGCCAGACAATCTTCAGGAGGCCTTAGAGACGCGATTGGTCTTTTGGAGCAAATGAATATTAATCATGAAGTGATTTATACAGAAGTTTTGAAGAATTTAGGACTGACCGGACAAAAATTGATAGAAGATTTTTTTAGTATTTTAATTCAGAAAAACGCGAAACGAGCGATTGAGATTATTAATGAAATCAACGCGGAAGGACAAAGTTTACAACAATTTGCTACTGAATGGATCGATTTTTTGCGCGAAAAAATGTTATTAGGAATACAAAAAGAAGAAGATGTCAGTTGGATTATTAATACTATTGAGATTTTTATGGAGGCTAAACTTGCTATCAGCAAGGCGTCGATTTCTCAATTGCCACTCGAAATTGCCGTTATTAAAGTTTGTCAGATCCCAAAAAAGCAGGATAAGAGTCGCGAGATTATATCGGATATGCCAAGGACTCAAGAAGAGTTTAAATCTCTTAGAACGGAGAAGACAGTCGGAGAGGCAGCAGCAGCCTATTCTGCTGCAACTACGGGAGAGTTGAGCTTAGAGAATGTTCGAAAGCAATGGCAACGAATTTTGGAACGAATTGAAACTCCTTTTATCCGGATGTCTTTTTCGGATAGTGAACCTGTCAAATTAGAAAGAAATATTTTAACACTCTATTTTAATTCGGAATCGTTCCGCGAAAAAATTTCAAATCCGGCGAATCAGACGGTTATTATTAAAGTTTTTGAAAATTTATTTTCTACTAAAATTAAATTAAAGTTAGAGCTTAAGAAAATTGATCTTAAGCCAATTCAGTCTAAAAAAGAAGAAGTTGCCGTGGCGCCTACCATGATTGAAATGGCAGAAGAAGTATTTGGAATTAAAAAATAGCTTATTAAATGAGCAAAAGACGTGAATCAGAAAGAAAAAATTCGACAAAAAGCCGTTAAATTTAGGAATAATCTTTCCGAAGGAATACGTCAGGCCAAAAGCCGCCTCATCGCAAAATCATTAGAGCAATTGTCTTATTTTCAAGAGGCAAAGAATATTCTTTTTTACCATTCTTTTTCGAGTGAAGTGGATACGATTGTCCTTTTGAATAATTATTATAAAACAAAGAATCTATTTCTTCCTCAGATGGTAAAAGGCTTTATAGAGCCAGCGCGATTTTATGGCGAACCTTATTTGCATTCAGGATACGCTGGAATTCCAGAACCGATTAAGTTCCAGAAGAATGAGATGGGGGTTGAAGAAGGGGATTCGGGGCCATTGGATTTAATTATTGTTCCCGGAGTGGCTTTTGATGTGAAAGGCAACCGTCTTGGTTTTGGTAAAGGTTTTTACGACCATTTTTTAAAAAGATATTCGAAGACATTGAAAATCGGATTAGCATTTTTTGAGCAAGTGGTTGATTCTATTCCTCATGATCCGTATGATGTGGCTATGAATGTTGTTATTACAGATCAAAGAATTTATTTTGTGTCATCTAAGCCCTAAAATAGATTTTATTTCATAAAATTTCAGAATGTCATCAAACTATATCCAAAAAGAGGATTCTGAAGTTTATTCCGCTCTTCAAGGGGAATTCAAGCGACAGAATGATGGAATGGAACTCATTGCTTCGGAAAATTATGTTTCTCCGGCTGTTTTGGAGGCGCTTGGAAGCGTATTCACTAATAAATATTCAGAAGGCTATCCTGGCAAACGATATTATGGAGGACAGGAGTACACGGACGTCGTTGAATCATTGGCGATTGAACGCGCTAAAAAGTTATTCAATGCGGAGCATGTTAATGTTCAGCCTCATTCTGGAGCTCCGGCAAATATCGCTGTTTATTCAGCGCTTTTGGAACCCGGGGATACGATCATGGGAATGGACTTGTCTCATGGAGGGCATTTGACTCATGGGCACCCCGTCACTTTTATGGCGAAAATTTATCGTTTTGTCCGTTATAAAATGAAAGATGTGGAAACGGGCGAAATCGATTTTGAAGAGTTGCGACGAACGGCGAAAGAAGTAAAACCAAAACTTATTTTGGCAGGTTTTTCCGCTTATCCCCGAGAACTTAATTATGCCAAATTTCGTGAGATCGCGGATGAAGTGGGGGCTTATGCCATGATGGATATGGCTCATATCGCAGGCCTTATCGCGGGGAAACAGCTTATCAATCCGGTTGATTTTGGTTTTGACGTAGTCACGACTACTACTCATAAGACCTTACGCGGACCACGAGGCGGAATGATTTTATGCAAAAAAGAACTCGCTCAAAAAATTGACAAAGCCGTGTTCCCAGGTTTTCAAGGTGGTCCTCATATGAATAATACGGCGGCCAAAGCCGTTGCCCTAGGCGAAGCAATGAAGCCAGAATTTAAAGAATACGCTGCTCAAATTATTCGCAACGCGAAAACGATGGCAGATACCTTGATGAAAAAAGGATGCAAACTTATCACTAACGGAACGGATAATCATATGATGCTCATGGATACGGTTCGTTCTTTCGGAAAATCAGGGCAAGAAGTGGAAAAAGTATTGGATTTGATTGGTATCACGCTGAATAAGAATATGATTGCGGACGATACTCGTTCCCCCATGGATCCATCGGGTGTTCGTTTGGGAACTCCTGCTATTACCACGCGAGGCATGAAAGAAAAGGAAATGGAAAGGATTGTCGGCTGGATGATTGAGGCGGTCAAAAATATAGGAAATGAGAAGCGTCTGAGAGAGCTTCATGGAGCAGTGAAAACGCTCTGCTCTCGCTTTCCAATTCCTGGAATAAATTAACCAATGAGGTTCTTTATTTAAACATTATTTTGTCTTATGAAAAATTTAAGCCGAATTATGGCATCTATGTTTTTAGTCATGGTTTTCATGATTCCGTGGTGCGCCGCTTTTGACGATATCCCCAATGATTCTCCCTATTATTACAGTGTTAATTATTTGAATCAGAAAAATATTTTTCTGAAAGTGAAGAAGTTTCAGCCGAACCTTCCGATTTTAAAAGCAGAGTTTATTAAATATCTTGTAAAGCTTAATGCACCCAATCGGCCTCTTCCTTTGAAAATAAACCTTCCTTTCACGGACACTTCCGATAACGCGTGGTATGCCCCCTATGTCCAAGAAGCAATCGATTTAGGCATATTAGATTCTGAAAAGCGGTCATTGGCTCCTTACGGGAAATTAAATACGATAGAAGCAATAACGCTCCTTTTTCATTCTAAAAGTATCCCTATTCCGCGTACAACTCCTGTTGTATTGCCTTATCGAGATCTTCCCGGGGAAAGCGCGGAATTACCCTTGGTCGTTCGGGCTATGGAATTAAAATTGGTTAAACCTAAAAATGAAAAATATTTTGGAATACGTAATAATCTTACTCGAGGAGAAGCCGTTCAAATGATTTATCAAATGGAGCTCGCGACTATTGATTTGACAATTTCTTCGGCAGGATCTCAGGAAAAAATCGATAATCCACAATTAGTTAAATTCCTTCAGATATGGAATTTAATCCATAAAAATTATCTCCACTCGTCTAAAATCGATGATGCGAAGATGATCAATGCTGCGCTTAAAGAAATGACAAAAACACTTGGTGACACTTATTCCGTTTATTTGAATCCTAATGAAAATAAATCGTTATCGGACGATCTTAACGGAGAGATAGAAGGTATTGGAGCCTATCTTGAGATTCAAGGAGATAAAATTGTAATTGTGGCCCCGATTAGGGGCTCTCCTGCAGAGCGAGCCGGTATAAAAGCAGGCGACATTATCAGATCTGTTGATAGCGTGAATACGGAAGGAATGTCTCTGCCCGAGGTCGCCAGTCGGATTAAAGGAAAACGTGGCACCGAAGTGAGCCTCTCGCTCCTTCGTCAGGAGGAAATAGTGAATTTGAAAGTAGTTCGTGACTTAATAACCATTGTTTCGGTTACGCTTGAAGTTAATGGGGAAATCGCCACTATCAAACTGAGTCAATTTGGAAAACAAACTATGAAAGAATTGGCGGACGCGGTAGAAAAAATTGTGAAAAATATTGAAATAAAAGGGGTCGTTCTTGATCTTCGCGATAATCCGGGAGGTTTTTTAGACACGGCCATCGGTGTTTTGAGTTATTTTCTTCCTCCGGAATCTGTAGCAGTTAATATTAAATATCCTCGTTTTGATTTTATCCAATATACTAACGGGAAAGGTGAATTGAGTCGTTATCCCCTGGTTGTTCTTGTGAATAAGGGGAGCGCTTCCGCTTCAGAAATTACTGCGGGAGCTATTCAAGATCTGAAAATCGGGAAATTGATAGGGGAGATTAGTTTCGGTAAAGGGACAGTGCAAGAAATCAATTTTTTTGAAGACAACTCCAGCTTAAAGCTTACCGTTGCCGAATGGCTTACTTCTCTTGGAAAGAGTATTAATGGAAAGGGGATTACTCCGGATATCATAGTCAAAAATACGGAAGAAGATTTTGACGCCCAAATGGAGCGAGCGCTCAAAGAGTTAAATAATATGATCCATGGCAACGGAATGTAGTCAGTGGATATTGGCTTCAAAAAGCCCGCAACGGAAGGCTATTTTGAAAAAATGGGGGATCCCTTTTAAGGCGATTTCTTCAGGAGTTTCTGAAACATGGGGTTCAAGAAAAATTCCTTCCGCTATCGTAAGAGAAATCGCAAAAAGAAAAGCAGAAAGTGTGGCTAGTCATTATCCGAATCATTGGGTGATCGGAGTTGACACTTTGGTTTTTTTTGATAAAAATAGGCAGATAGGAAAGCCGAAAGATCGCGAAGAAGCTAAGAAAATAATCCAAAATTTCAGCGGAAAATATTGTGATGTTTATTCGGGGGTAGCGCTTATTAATAAGTGTAAAAAGAGGCGCATTTTTGAAGCGGAAAAAACAAGGCTTTTTTTTCGAAAGATTAGTCGTAAGACTTGTGAAGCTTATCTTAAGACAGGGGAGTGGAAGGGGCGCTCCGGCGCCATGACTCTTGAAGGAGCCGGGAGCGTTTTTGTTAGACGAATTCAGGGAGATTATTGGAATGTGATAGGGTTCCCTGCGTTTTTTCTAGAATTTATTAAAAAAATGGTTTGTAATTCATAAGAAGAACAGATCACAATCGCAAAAATTGCTTTTAAAAACAGTGTCTGTTACTATCCTCCTGGTTCTCTTAATTTTGGTTATGTCCTACGATTCAATCCTTAAAAATCTCGGCCAGGTTATTTATATTGCAGGTACTCAATGGGGGGATGAAGGCAAAGGGAAATTGGTTGATATCCTGGCAGAGGAGTGCGATATTATCGCACGAGCGACGGGAGGAGCCAACGCAGGGCATACGATTTGTACGAATGTTGGAGGTAAAAAGAAAAAAATTATTTTTCATCTGATTCCTAGCGGTGCTCTTCATGCTGATAAAATATGTATCATTGGGAATGGAATGGTGGTTCATGTTCCAACGCTTCTTGAAGAGATGGAAATGTTAAGAGAGGACGGAATTGCGCTTGAAAATCGTTTACTGCTTAGTGATCGCGCCCATCTTCTTTTTGATTATCATCAAGAGATTGACGCTATTCAGGAGCAGGGGAGAGGAGGGAATAAAGTGGGCACTACGAAAAGAGGGATCGGGCCTGCTTATGCTGATAAGATTTCACGTCGAGGCATACGATTGGCTGATCTTAAAAATTTTAATTTATTTGCAGAAAAGTTGAGGGCTAATATGGAATGGGTTGCGAAGATGTATCACTGCAATTTAGATATTGAGCAGGAAATAGTTCGTTATAAGGATATCGCGGAGATTTTATCGCCTTATATTGTCAATACTACTGAATTTATTGATTTGGCTTATCGACAAGGAAAAAGAATTTTGATTGAAGGGGCGCAGGGAGCACATTTGGATATTGATTTAGGAACTTATCCTTATGTTACTTCTTCTAACACTTCATCCGGAGGCGCTTGTATTGGGTTGGGTCTTGCGCCGAATCGGCTTGAAACAGTTATTGGAATTGCCAAAGCTTATACCACTCGAGTAGGCAGCGGCCCTTTCCCGACAGAACTTCCTCCTATCGAAGGTGACTTATTAAGAGAGGCGGGGAAAGAATATGGAGCTACTACCGGTCGACCTCGTCGTTGCGGATGGTTTGACGTAACGGTTGTTAGAAATGCCATTGTTACAAGTGGGATTTCGACACTTAATCTTACTAAATTAGATGTTTTTTCAGGTTTTGAGACTATTAAAATCGGAACACGGTATTTATTGGAAAATAAGCCTATTTCTTTTATTCCGGCTACGGTAGAAGAGCTTAGAAAAGTTGACGTAGAATATTTAGAAATGCCGGGGTGGAAGCAGGATATTTCAACTAAAGAAAAATTCAAGGATTTGCCGAAACTTTGTCAGAATTATGTTCTTAAACTTGAAGAACTTTTAGGAACGCCTATTCAATTTATAGGAGTCGGGGCAGATCGGGAGCAGATGATTGTACGTTAATTATGTTTAATTTCTTTCATCGACAAAAAAAAGAAGCCGCATTTGTCGCTCTTGATATAGGAACAACTGTGATTAAGGCACTTATTTTTACCGTGGAACAAAAATACAATAAAAAAGGAGAGCAGATCGGGAAGCGGGCAATTATTCAGGGCATGGGAAAGGTTAGCCATTTTTTAAATGATATTCATAATACTGCTATCACTGATGTAGCCAGTGTCGCTAATAGCGCGAAAAGGGCTATTTTAGAGGCTATTGTGAAAATTCCACGGCTTGTGCCGCAAAAATTTATTATGGGCGTTGGAGGAGAGTTTGTCCGGGGTATTACTATGGTGATGGAATATAAGCGAGAAGAGGGGAAAGAAACAAAAATTGATCTTTCCGAACTTCAAAATATTGTCCACAAACTTCAATGGAAGGCTTTTGGCGAATCCAGAAAGGCTTTGAGTGAAGAGATGGGTTATCCTGAAATTGATATTAAGCTTATTGAAAGCGCTATTGTTGATATCGCTATTGATGGCTACAAGGTGTCCAATCCTTTAGGATTTCAAGGAAAGACTATACAGCTTTCAATTTTTAATGCTTTTGCTCCTTTAGTCCATTTTGAAGCTTTGCAAGCGATCGTCAGTGAGATTAATTTAGAATCTCTTGGAATTGTTTCGGAACCTTACGCCCTTTCACGCTGTCTCAATGAGTATAGCAGCGAAAAATCTGTTATTTTAATTGATGTAGGGGGTTTCTCAACGGATTTGACGTTGCTTGAGAAGGGAGTGCTGAGCGGTACTAAGATTTTTAGCATTGGAAGTCATACGATCACTAAGCGAATTGCTACCGAACTTAATATTTCACTCGAAGAGGCGGAAAAAATAAAATTGGCTTATACATCCGATAAATTAGAAAAAAAATCGAAAAAGTGGATTGAAAAAATTATTGTAGAGGACATTTCAGTCTGGCTTTCAGGGCTTATTTTAGCTTTATCTGATTTCCAACAGATTAAAGTATTGCCTTCCAAAATTCTTTTGTGTGGCGGCGGGGCTTATTTATCTGAGATTAAAGAAGCGCTAACTCAAACTAAGTGGTATCAAAAATTACCTTTTTACGAAAAGCCGGAGATCGCGTTTATTACTCCAAGTCATTTAACGAATAATCTTATTGATGAGACGCGACAATTGAAAAATAATGAAGATATCATTCCTTTGTCTTTAGTCAATAGCGGATTAGAACTTTTAGAAGAAGAGGCGATCATGCAAAAGGTTTTAAAAAAGGTCATTGGGATTATGAAAATATGAAAAATGAGTAAAGATCGTGACAAGGGGAGTAGTTTTTAATATTTTTTTGTTTTAAAAGTCTTTTAAAGAATCCCGTACAATATATCTTATACGGGATTAATAATCGCCGTTAGCAAATTTTTTAAACCTGTGCGGCGGTGATGATAAGGCGACGCAAAGTAGTTCCAACGGGCACGCAGGTCATGAGCGTAAGAATCTTCTTATCTCTCGGTTGTTTCAAAACAGAGACATCCGTCGGGGGCACTTCTTTTTTTCCGATGATTTGATAGGCATAACGCTTCTGATCGTAATAAAGATAAAATTCTTCACCGATCTCTAATTTGCCTAAGCGGGCAAAGACGTCTTTGAATTTTCCAGGATCCCAAGGATAAAAGGAACTATGGCCTGTGATAAAAACGTTCCCGAATTCATTTGGTTTGGCGGTTCCGGGATAATGGACAACCCCTTTTTGAAGTCCGGATTGAATTTGTTTTTCTAACGCGGGCCAGTCTTCACCATTCAAGGCTCCGGTATCCATTTCAACCACGGGAATATTTTTACCAAGTTTAGGTATAATCAATCGATGATCTGTGGGTGTCACCGGGAAATCGTAAGAAAAATGTTTTTGGCTCTCTTTTTTTTTAACAGAAAGGATCGGAAGTAGCGAAAGACTCGCTGAGGAATCAGCTCCTACTACTTTTTCCAGAGCCACTTGCGCGGTTTTTTGAGCCTGAGGATTGAGGGTGTCGAGAACAATTTGTTTATACGCTGAAAAATTGATGAGACTAAAGATACCAATAAAAATGATGCCTGTTACTACGGCAAAGCGAATCAATTGCCATAATTTTTCGTACAGGGGAAACGACACCCTTTCGTTCATAAAAATTGAACGGCACTCCCCTTCCTTGTCAGCCGATGGAAAATGAATATGAACATGATGCATAATAGCCCTTAATTATAACAAAAAAACCGATTATTTTCAAGAAATTATATATAATAAAAATATACTATTTTGTTATAAATGTCAATATTTTTGACTCTTTTCACGGTTTATTCTCTGCGCTGGAATAGGATAGCTCGTTCCCCCAGCTTCTTCCACGAAGTAAGCGCCCCCCATTTTTGTTGTGTCTCGCGGTTCATTTCAGGAGAAAGGCCGATCTGTCCCCGGATGATTTGTGATGTTTTTGGTAGGAAAGGGCTAAGCAAAACCGAAATATGACGGATCATCTCGAGTTGGCTGCAAAGAACCTTTTTTTGCTCTTCCGGCTGGTTTTTGAGAGCCCATGGCTTGGTCCGCTCCATTTCCTGATTCGCAAAGTCAACCAAGGCCCACACGGTTTCAATGCCTTCGTGAAGTGAATAAACGTCCATGGTTTTTTCATATTTCCCCCAGGTCTCCTCCACTTTGGTTCTGCAGGGATTAGCTTCATTTCCAACCGTAAAATCCGTGAAGCCGCCCTTCGAAACTAATGTATGGACTCGATTCACGAGATTCCCAAGATTGTTGGCTAAATCAGCGTTATGCCTTGCCTTGAACAATTCATATGTAAAATCACCATCATTCCCGAGAGGAATTTCTTTTAAGAGATAATAGCGTAATGCATCAGTACCGTAGTCAGCGATTACTTCTTGCGGGTCTACTACATTTCCCAGGCTTTTACTCATCTTTTCGCCATTATGTGTGATAAATCCATGAATGAATTCAGCCTTTGGAAGCGCTATTTCAGCCGAAAGAAGCATTCCAATCCATATGCCCGCATGAAAGCGAACAATGTCTTTGCCAATCACATGGACGTCCGCGGGCCAGAATTTTTTAAATAGACTTCCCTCTCCGGTATAATCAATGGCTGAAATGTAATTTGTAAGCGCGTCGCACCAGACATACATCATCTGAGTGTCGTCGCCGGGAACCGGAACGCCCCACGGAAGCACGTTGCAGGGGCGCGAAAAGCTTACGTCATGGAGACCTTCTTTCGTCAAATTAAGGATTTCGTTTTTGCGAAATTGCGGAACGATACAAACCGTGTTGGATTCTAAGAGTTTTATGATCTGTTTTGAATAACGTGAGAGTTTAAAAAAATAGTTTTCCTCTTTGAGAATCTCCGGGGCGCGTTTGTGAAGAACACATTTTCCGTTCACAAGGTCGCGTTCAGTCATAAAACGTTCGCAGCCTGTGCAATAGCGACCTTCATATTCTTTTTTATAGATGTCTCCTTTCTCAACCATTTTTTTCCAAAGTTTTTGGCATGCCGGCCAGTGACGTTTTTGGTCCGTGGTGCGGATAAAATCATCATTGCTGAGATTGAGAAGCGTTTTGAGTCCTTGGAATTTTTTAGATTGCCGATCCACGAATTCCTGAGGCGGAATCCCCTCTTTTTGAGCGCTTTCGTAATTTTTGGTTCCATTCTCATCCGTGCCGGTTAAGAAATGAACGTCAAAACCCATCAATCGTTTGTAGCGCGCGATGGCGTCGGCCTGGATGCATTCCATGGCAAAACCGATGTGCGGATCGCCATTCACATACGCGATGGCCGTGGTGACGTAAAACGATTTTTCGGAAGGCATAAGGAAAGAGATAAAGCACAACGATTGTAACGGTTGCGCCATCGCCTGTAAATCTTTAAAGCATTGCCATTCGTTTACTCAAAGCCTTAATGTACTCGGGAGTAGTTCCACAGCAGCCGCCTAGAATTTTGACTCCCTGCTTATACCAACGCTCACAGAATTCCACAAATTTTACAATATTATCTCCTTCACCTGAGAACGTCCAACCGAGATCGTCAGCAGGCTTACCTATGCCATTAGGATAAACTCCCTTCACTCCGGAATAATACCGGCATAGAGAATCGATTCCCTGATTTATAATGTCAATGGGACGGCAATTAAGGAGGATGCCTACCGGATGGAAGACTGCCACGCGATCGATAACTTTTTTTAATGATTCTCCGTTTAAAAGATCGCCTTGAGGATTGACTAAAAAGCTGATCATAAAAGGAAGCCCTGTTGACTTTGCCGCGCGTATCATTATTAAGGCTTCCCGAATTGAGTTAATCGTTTCGCAAAAAAGAAAATCAACTCCCAGCGACGCGAGCAACTTCGCCTGAGAAAAATGTTCTTCTTCCAGGATAGAATCTTCCGGAATAAGATCTGGTAAATAACAATCTTCCAAAGGAGCCAATTCACCTCCCGCGAACACATCCCTGTCAGCGCTTTTTTTGGCCCGGAGAATTGCCTGTACCGCGTTTTTAGTCGCTTCAGAGGCGAGTGGGCGTCGCCTCACTTTTTGGAATGTATAGGGCTGAGTACGAAAGGTGTTGGTCGTGAGGAGGTCCGTGCCCGCTTTAATGTAGTCTTCATGAATTTGTCTGACGAGTTCAGGAGCATCAAGGTTAGCTTGGGCAGACCATAGCGGCAGACGCGTTTCGTACCCACGGCGTTGCAATTCAGTGCCCATAGCGCCGCTTAAAATGACATATTTTTTGGAAGCGATAAAATCAGTGAATGAGGCCATAAATTAAAGAAATTATGAAATGTCAGATTGCGTTTTCAGTGTTCCTTTTATTACATAAATTTTATGAAAGACACTTTGTTCTTCCAGACGTCGAGCTTCGGCCGTTGCCGCTGTAATGGGGAGCTGTCCTTCGGCATCGGAAAAAAATTCGCAGGGAGTTCCCGTGCGTTCCAATTTAACGAAAAAATCGAGATGAGTTGTCGGGCATTGGGGAATCATTTGTTCATGGAGGATGTGCGGCACCAGCCCATTTGTCCTAAAAAGATCGAGTAAAACTTTTCTTCCGACACGCCCGCCTAAATTGAGGATAATGTATTTTGAAGAGGGATCTTGAGCCTGTTGAATTAACTCATAAAATTGTCGGAGCAGAGCTTCGTTGAGTCCTAAAGCGAATCGATTAAAAGGATATTTCCTGAAAGGTTCCTCGGGGTAATAATGAGCTATGTCATCAGGATGTTCGGGGACGCCTTTCGGTCTAAGCGCTTGCGGGATGCAGGCGATCACGACCCGGACTCTTTCGCGGACAATGGCAATAGCCGCTTCCGAAGTCAGAAGATCAGTGGATCCTTCGATCGCAGAAAAGCGCGCGGCAAGCTCCGGCGACAATGCGCGGTCAACGTTTCGTCTCGCGACAGGAAGTAGCCGTTCGTCAAGATCCGCGCCAAAAAATCTGGTTACCTGAAGCCGACTAAGCGCAAAGTGTGCATTGACGCCTGTTCCGACGCCTACTTCAAATACTTCCTGTCCTGTCAGGCCATCTTTTTGTAAGCCTGTCTGAAAGGCTTCCGTCCACTCATCAGGGCGAAAAGCGAATGAAGGACATTCTAGACGCGATAAATCGAGAGGGGGCATAGGTTGTAAAATAAAAAAATCTTGCCTCCTGAAGGAAGAAAGACTGTTAACTTATCTTTCCCGCTTAAGGCAGGACGGAGTTAGCACCTTGCCATCTTGTAGGGCCCTGAACCAGGCGGTTCATGGCGCCTCAGAAGGCGGTTGCTGCCGCTTCATAGGGCCGTTCCCTCAGCGGACTCTTGATAATGAATTTGACTTTATTTTATCAGTAATAATTTAAATGTCAAATTTTGGAATTTTGGAATTTTGGATATTTTTTATTTTTTATTTAATAGTTTTCGTTATCCTGCGGTACTGTAAAGAATTTTAATGAGATTAGTGACTATAAAATAGGCCGTGATAACTGCGAGGAGGCCCAGCAAAGCGTATTGGATCGTTTTTTTACCTCTGTCCATTCCCTCCTGTTGGCCGAAACTGGAAATGTATTGGATGGCTCCGATGATGAGCAACAATACCGCAAGTCCACCCGAAGCGTAAAGGATTAAATTGATAAAAAAATTGGCGGCTACTGTGATTTTGGCCGCGGCGCCGAGCGTCGTGCTTTTGATGCCCGTCAAATTGATGGGCTTGAACAGCTCGCTCCGGAAATCGTTGATCCCAAAAGCAGCCGCTTTGTGAGCTTTTAGAAAAAACGAAAGAAATGCAGCGAAAATACCATTGATGATGTTTTTTTTCTGGTTCATTTAACTGAAAAAATTGATATTGGTTAGGGCCTTCACGATGGCGAACGCCAGCGTTATCATTGTAAAGCCGATCAACGAATAATAGAGAATGGCTTTGGCCTTAACCAGACGGTCTTCGCTGTCCATGGACAGGATCATGAGGATGCCGGAGACCAAAAACGAGATAAAGATGACGACCCAGGCCACTTTGAAGGCGAGTTTGATGAGTTGAGGCACCAGATCCTCGAAAATGTCGCCTTTCAGGACATCCAATGCGACTTGGGTGACTTCCTTTTTATCATTTATCGCATTTTTAAATAGATGCGGATTGACTAACGCCTGCTGGACGGCCTGAATCGCCGATCGCGCGTCATCGTCACTCGTCTTAGTTGGATCGTCATTAACTTTGTTTTCAGCGATGTCCAGAAGTTCCCCGATGATCTGCTTTTGAGTTTTGTCGTTTTCTATCTTAATGGTGTCGTCCAGATCAGTCCTGTCGATCGTCTGGCTGATTCGAGCCAGCTCGTCTTTCATGATATCGCGCGGTGTGCGGTCCGCCAGTAGTCGTCCAGGGGATAGTAAAATAACGAAAAGAACAAAGAGAGTGAACAATGGAACGCCTTTTTTTAAAGAAATGAAGAGGCTCATTTAGACGAGATTAATGCCGGTGATAATTTTGACGATTCCATACGCGGTTAACGCGATGACTAGGCCGATAACGGCATAAATAATGGTTTTTTGAGCTGCTTCGCGCTTTTCGGTATTTCCGAACGCGATGATGAATTGGAAACCTCCCGCGATGATCGCGATGACGGCGAGCGCCACCGCGAGCTGAATGCCATATCTGATTAAAAAAGGAATAAGTTTACTAAAAATAAAACTACCCTGAATGCCAGTTCCAACGTCTTTCTGAAACAATGTTTTTCCCAAAAGGGTGTCGCCGCCCAACGGTTCGGTGATTTGAGTCTCATTTGTCGCAAGCGCTAATGCCTGAGAAAAATTAATTAAAACGCCGATGAGAACCATGTAATATTTTTTCATAATCACCATTTTTTAAAACCGGAAGAAGGTCGGGTTAATCGTGTAAAGGATCAGGGACGCCAAAAACCACAGTACCATGCCCAGCAAGGAATGGAGGATGCGGTCCGTGCCGGCGGTTTTTCCTTCGGATCCATGCGACGTGATGATCTGGATTCCCCCGACCACGGTCATCAAGACCGTGACGCCGACAATGACGCCGGAAAGATATTTGTAGATCAGCCCCACGTAGTTATACAAAAGCTGAAGCGACCCCTGCGCCTCTTTGCCCGGCGTGTAGGAAAGTATGGCCTGAAAAGGGCCTTTGCCCGGGTCAATGGAGCCTCCGGTCCATAGTTTATATTCGCACTGGGAGGGTTCGGCCGGCTGCTTATTTTTGTCGGCCTTTTTGCACTCCCTTGAAAATAAATCATAACCCGGCTTGCCGCCGATGGGTTCATCCAGAAAAAGGCAATTGATGGGCATCGAATTTTTTTTATTTCCTCCTCCGTAGATAATTCCTTCACATCCGCTGACCGTATCAGCCACTTTCAATTCGCCCTGTTCGGGGGCGCCAAGTGCATAAGTTAAGCTGACAGGGCCAACCAGCCCGATCATCAGGAATAAAAAAGCGGTGATTGAAAAAAGATAACGTTTCAAGATACGGTTAAAAACCTTTAAAGATACTCGTTACGAGTGTTTGGATAGTCATGACAAGCAGATAGGCGGACAGCACAAAAACGAGGCCCAGCAGGGAGTATTTCATTAAATTTTTTCCTTTGGTGATTAATTCGTCGCTGCCGGCGGACATGAGAATCAAAAGTCCGCCCGCGCTGAATCCTAAAATCGAGATCACGCCGATTGTTTGGGCGGTCAGCGTGATGACGCGCTGAATCACGTAATTGACGCCCTGATCGATCCAGCGATCCTGTTTGATTTTTTGATGAGTGATCGCGTTCAAATCGAATGTGAAATCGCTGTCATTTAACGGAGAAACCGTATCCTGGGCAAATGAAAAAGCCGGCACAACCAAGATAAGTACAAAGAGGAGCGCCGATCCTGCAATAATTTTATGTACCATCAAAAGATAGATTAAATCTATTTATTATACCATTTCTAAAGCCAAAAAACCAGCGGATTAGAGACGAGAGACGAGAAACGCATTTACTCGTCACTAGTCACTCGTCTCTTGTTGTTTTGATTTTTGCTTCTTTTAACGTTACTTTCATTTCCGTTTCTTCATCCGCTTCAGGCTTCTCGATGAGGGGGATTTCAATGGCGCCGCCCACGGCGCCTTCGGTGATTTTGACTACGTCCTTGTCTATTTTCCCCAGTTCCTTGCCGGCGTTATTGTAGGTATTGACCGTGGTTCCTAAATGTCCGCCCAATCGTTTGAAATAGTCCTGGTACGCGTTTAAATGGCGGCCTAAATCCCCCACCCGCTTTTGGATCTCTTTGGCCGACTCTTCGATGACGAGCGCGCGAAGGGCATGCATGACAGTCTGTAGATAGGCGTAAAATGTCATGGGCGAGACCAGAATCACCCGTTTTTTGAAGGCGTAATCGATCAAATCGGTCGTATTCACTTCCAGCGCGCCCACTTTGTGCGTGAGAAGATTATAGAAAACGCCATCCGCCGGAATGAACATGAAGGCGAAATCGGTAGTCCCTTTCTCCGGACGGACGTATTTGGAGGTCTCGTCGATGCGTTTTTTGAGGTCGGATTTGAATTCCTTCTGCAGATTGTCACGGGAGGCGTCGTCTTTTTCTTCCATGATGCGATTGTAGTTTTCGAGCGAGAATTTGGCGTCCACGGGGATGATTTTATCCTTCACGAAAATGGCGGCGTCCACGATTTCGCCACCGGGGAACGCGTATTGCATCTGGAAACTGCTGGGCGGAAGCACGTTGGACAGCATGTTCTCAAGGAAAAATTCACCTAAAATGCCACGCTGTTTGGGGTTCCTCAGCGTGTTTTCGAGCGTTTTGAGCTGTTCCGCGAAGCCCACGACCTGTTTATTGGTTTCGCTTAGCTGGGTCAGCTTTTCCGTCACGCTTTTTACATTGTTCGTCACTTCTTTGACGATCTGGGAGCTTGCCGCGAACTGTTTGGAAAGGGCTTCCTGCGAACGATTGAGTTGCTCGTTGAGCGTTTTGTCCTGATTCTTCATCCCCTCCTGGAACGTCTTGCGGAGCGAATCGAGCTGCTGCTGGAGCATGAGAAGGCTTTTGTCTTCGGTTTTGCCCTGTTGCGCACGCTTAAATTCCTGCGTGAGCTGATATACTAAAAAGCCAATGGCTGCCAAACCTATAAGAATGAGAATAGTGATCAAAGTCATATAAAAAAGTGATTACAGCAAAAATTATAGTCTAAAACGATCTGAATCTGTAATCGATTTTATATCAATTCGGGTTGGTTTCTACCTGAAGACCATAAAACCTAAAGAAGATTCGCAGATTTTGTTGTAAGGGCATTGACGGCATTTGAATTGGCTTGGGGTCGGAGAGAAGTCGGAGCGGTTGACGGCGTCCGCGATGTCCGAGACGTCGCGTTTGACTTGCTCGAATTTAGCCTCATCCGGCGCGGTGGAAATTTTTACGTCTTCGTCGAGGAAATAAAGCGTCAGGCGTGAGGCCTTAAGGCTAAAACAGTCGTGCGCCGCGATGGCATAGAGGAAGAGCTGAAGATCGTTTTCCACCTCTTTTTCCGTGCGCGTCCGACCGGTTTTGTAGTCGATGATTTCGAGGGTTCCGTCCGGCAAATCATCCGCGCGGTCGATGCGACCGCTGAGCGTGTAGTTTCCGATTTTGAGCTTGAAGCTTTTTTCCAAGAATCGGACGTGAGACACGTCTTCTTTAAAATGTTCGTGGAATTGAGTCAAAATTTCGCGACCGCGGGTTTTTCTAACCTCTATGTGGGCTTTACTCTCGTATCCCTGGGCGATCCAGTTTTCGTCGTAAATTTTCAGAAGTTCTTCGAGAGACGTCTTTGGCTCAAATTCCTGAAAAAGCGATGTTTGTTTTTGCTGCAAGACGTGCTTGTAAAACTTCTGCAAGGTCGTATGCATGGTGGAGCCAAAGCTCAAGTTCGCGCTCATGGGCTGCGGGATTTTCAGCACGTATTGGTATTCGTATTGGCGCGGGCACGTTTGGAATTGCATTAATTGGGAATAGCTGAATTGGGTGATGGTTCGAAGGGGCTCTTGGTCCAGGCGAGGATGGGGATCCTCGCCTTCAGGGGAATTTTTTGAAGAGGGCTTTATGAATTGCCCAATTCCTTCCGCGGTTTTTTCGATCGCGTTGATATGAAGGCGAAGATTATGATCCTCGCCTTCAGGGGAGAAAATTTCGTCGATGAAGCGCGAGCGTTTTTTCTTACGCGGATTTTTTGAAAAGCTCTGACCGTAAAAGTCGCTGTGAAGCAAATACAGGCGTTCTTTGGCGCGCGTGACCGCGACATAAAAAAGCCTCCGTTCTTCCTGAAGATGCGTGTCCGAATGCGTCAGAATTTCGTGCACGAATTCGTCCGGAATTTCAATTGAATCGCCGCGACGGGATCCGGGAAAGCGATCGTTCGTGAGATTCGTCAAAAAAACCGTGTGGAATTCCAGTCCTTTGGCGCCGTGCACGGTGGATATGAAAACGCCCTCGCGATTTTGAAGTTCAAAACTGGCCGCTGGGTTCTCGCCGGCTTCTTCGGCCAGATCAAGATATTCCACAAAGTCGAGTATTGTTTTGTTTTCCGAATTTTGTTCAAATTCGCGGATTTTATTAAAAAACGTGGCGATATTCAGAATTTGCTCTTCCGTTTCAATGGTTCCCTGAGCCAATAGCTGTTGATACAGCTGTACGGTTTCCGTGAACCGATAAAGCGTTTCGCCAGCGGTATGATTTTTTGAAAATTCCAGCAGATCGCGGAAGGTATCGCTTAAAAGACGACATTCTTCTTTAGCTTTAATCTGCTGATAGATACCTTTATAGTTCTTACTTCCTTCCGCGATGAGCGTCATGATTAGTTCCATGGAAAGTTTCCAGAATGGCATCCGTAGCACGCGATAGAAGCTGATGTCGTCCGTTGGATTCGCGAGCACGCGCAGGAGCGTCACGAGATCGCGGATTTCTTCTTTGCGATAGAGTCCGCGTTCTGAGATAAAATTGTAAGGAATGCCTGCCTTTTGGAATCCTTCGGTAAAGGCCTGCAGTTGAGCGTTGGTGCGAGACAACACCGCGATTTCGGATAGGGATATTAGGGAGGACGTGCCGTGGCACGTCCCTACCAAATTCTGGATTTCCGAAATCACGGTTTCGACCTCTTGGTCCAGCGTCGTTGAGTGAATTAAATGAATGGAATCCGGCGTGCTGGGGCGCCGGCCTTTCAGGCGTTTATCCACGCCTGATTTGATCTCAAGGCGATCGGGATTGTTGTGCTGAATGGACGCGTACGCGAAATCGAGGATAGATTGGCCGGAGCGATAATTTTCCGTGAGCACGATTTTCGTGAGGTCGGGATACCGCTCCTGGAATTGGAGGATATTTGAAATGGCCGCGCCGCGGAATTTATAAATGGACTGATCATCATCCCCCACCACGGTCAGATTACGGTGTTTTTCGACTAAACGATCCACGATCGTGTTTTGCGCGATGTTGGTGTCCTGATATTCATCTACAAGAATGTAGCGATACCGCTTTTGCAGATGGGCAAGGATATTGGGTCGTTTTTCGAATAGCTCCAGCGTTTTTATTTGGAGATCCGCGAAATCCAGACAATCGTTTTCCGTGAGCAATTCCTGATATCGTCCGTATGCCGTAGTCAATTCCACAAGCCGTTTGGCCTCTATTTTTTCTTCGTCGGTTTTGGCTTCGGCAGTCTTCTTTTCGGCAAATGCCAGCGCGTCTTCCGGCGTATTTAATTCTTCTTTGAATCGCGCAAACGCCTTAATGAAGGCGTCAATAAACGCGGTTGGATTTCCCAAAGGACGATAATAATCCAAATCGAATTCAAATAGGCGCTCTTTAAGGAATAGCCAGTGCGCCACTCCCTGTAAGATCCGAAAATTCGGATTGATGCCGATGTCGATCCCAAATTCGCGCAAGAGATCGTCGCAAAAACCATGAAAGGTCCGAATGGTGATGGCTTCATACCCCAGCGGCATGAGCTGATCGACCCGTTCCTCAATTTCCTGAGTCGCTTTATCCGTGAACGTGAGCGCCAGAATTTCGTCGTGTCTGCACCATCCCTCGTTTAAAATATGAGCGATCCGATGCGTGATCACGCTTGTTTTCCCTGTGCCCGCTCCCGCGACCACGAGCAAAGGTCCGTTGCGGTGCCGCACTGCCGCTTGCTGTTGGGCGTTTAATGGGTGCACACTTGTTTTAATTGAGCGATTAAATCGTCGGGAAGCGTCGAAGCATGCAGAAAATGTTTCATTAATTTAGGATTTTTTAAGAGCTTTTCGAGACACGACGTTTTCGGGCAAAGATAAGCGCCTCTCCCCTTCCCTTTATTTTTTATTTCTATTTTTCCCCCTTTTATCTCAAAACGCACCAATTCCTGTTGAGGAATTCGGGTTCTACAGGCAATACAAGTGCGAATCGGATTCATGGAAACAGGGAGTCAAAGCTATCATTCCGCGGCCTTCTCCGCTTTTTTAGCGACTGTTTTTTTAACCGTCTTTTTCGGAGCTTTTTCTTTTTTAGAATCCTCGTTTTTTTCAGACTTTTCTTCGGCAGCCTCTTTGGCTTTTTTCGCTTTTTTAGGAGTCTCTTTGATTTCTTTCTCTTCCTTGGGAACTTTTTCTCCGGAAACAGCTTCAGCTTTGGCTTTTTTGGATAATTTCAACTCCTTAATGCTTAAGCCGATACGATGCTCTTCGCGATCGATATTGATGACTTCGGCTTCTACAACGTCGCCGATAGTTACGTAATCACGCGGGTCTTCCACTTTGTCCGCTGAAATTTCGGAAAGATGAATGAGGCCGTTCAGTCCGTCCCCAAGCTTCACAAAGGCGCCGAACTGAGAGAAGCGATCGATGGTTCCTTTCACGCGGGAACCAATGGTATAGCGCTTGGCGATGTCCTCCCAAGGATCAGGCGTCAGACGTTTCATGCTGAGCGACAATTTGTCTCCCTCAATGCCAATGATCTGGATTTTGACCGTATCTCCCACTTTCCCATATTGATGAGGATTGCTGACATGTCCCCACGCGATTTCTGAAATATGAACGAGGCCTTCCAATCCTTCAAACGTGACAAAAATACCGAATTTGACCACGCCGCTGATCTGGCCGTCCACTACATCGCCCACATGGAGTTTGGAGAGGATTTTTTTGGACATCACATGCTGCGCGGCGCGTTCGGAAAGAATCATTTTGCCGACCTCGCGATCGATGCTGATCACTTTTACCTTGAAGCGCTGACCGATAAGCTTTTGGAGACGGTTGTAGATTTCGTTGGCATTGGCGTCGTCCACGCGCGGGTAGTGAGCGGGAGCGAGCTGAGAAACGGGAATGAAGCCCTTAATACCGTCCAAATCGAGCAAAAGGCCACCCTTATTGGCTTCGTTCACCATGACTTCGATTACTTCGCCGTCTTTAAAGGCTTTTTCGAAACGATCCCAGGTGTTGGCCTGAGAGGCACGACGAAGGGAAAGAACGACCATTCCATCCGCGTTTTCGCGTTCCACAACGACGGCCTTTACGATATCGCCTTCTTTAAGATCCCGGGAAGTGCCCAAGCTGTCATGGCTTTCACGGCCTGAGATGAGGCCGACCGCGATGCCGTTGAGATCCACTATGATTTGGTTTTTGGCTTTACTGATGATTGTTCCTTCGATTACGGCTCCCAGGGGGGGCTTTATGAGCGGAGAAGACTCTTTCAAAAGGTCTTCCATGGTTAAGTTGGAATCGATGATTTTAAACATAAAAAAAGGAGCAGAAGTTAAAAAATGAAATGCTTTCGATTGGCTTCCTCTGCTCAGGAAACGTCACAAAAGCATGATTATTTTACCGTTCTTTGACAAAAAGGCAAGCTATTTTCAACCTATTGAATCGTGATCGCCCCATTTTGAACTTTAAAGACTGATTTTTCGTCCTTGATTAGGTCCAAAAAGGAATCATGCGTGGTTGTCACCAGCGTTTGAATTCCGACGGCCGCTTCAAAGAGGTGTCTTTGGTGCGATTCGTCCAGCTCCGAAAAAACATCGTCCAGCAGGAGGAGCGGTTCTGTTTTTGACTGTTCCTGGAGCAATTCAATCTCCGTGAATTTTAAAGCCAATACAAGACTTCGCCATTGCCCGCGAGAACCGAAATTTCGAAATGGTTTTTTGTCTAATAGGAATAGAAGATCGTCGCGATGCGGTCCTATGGTTGTCGCACGCATTTCAATGTCCCGCGACCGGGAATCCTGCATCATCCTGGCAAATTTCTGTTCGTTGGCCGGAAAATCCGTTGTGGAAAATCGGTATTCCACATCGATTGCCTCTTTTGTCTGACTTATTTGAGTGTAAAATTGATGAACCTTTTTTTTGATTTGAGAAAGGGCTTCCAGGCGCCGTTTTACGATGCTGTACCCCAGGGGCACGCATTTTTCATCCCATACGCTCAGATGGTTGGCGGAACTCTCCCCTGCCTTGATCTGACGCAGCAGCGCATTGCGTTGTTTTATTAAGGCGTTGTAGTCCATTAGATCCACGAGATACCGATGGTTCAGCTGAAGCAAAAGAAGATCCAGATATCGTCGCCTGAGCCGAGGGGCGCCATGGATCATCTCGAGGTCATCCGGATTGAAAAAGACCGCTTTAAGGTGTCCTATAAAGTCTACGGATCTACTGGAGACTCCGTTGATTTTAAGTCCTTTTTCCGGGGGATTTTTTGTGACAATCACCTGAAGGCGCGAATCGCGATTCGCGCCTTCAGGTGATTCTTTCGTTTTTGCCGAGAACTCCCCTTCCACGGAGCAGAAGTCTTCGGAGAAACCGATCAAATCCTGATTCTCTGAGGTTCGAAACGATTTACTGAAAGCCAACAGGTAAATTGCTTCCAAAAGATTAGTTTTTCCCTGTCCATTCGCTCCGATAAAGACATTCAGGTTTTTTTCGTCTGAAAAATTGAGTTTAAGAGGCTTCAGATTGCGAAATCCTGAAATGATCAGGGTTTTAAGACGCATGAGGATTGATTTTTGGCTTAAAAATTGGTATAATATTCAGATTAATCATGATGAGTATAAAACAACTATGTTCAAAAACAAAAAACTCCTTAAATACGCAGGACTCATCACAGGAACTTTGTTTTTTTTGGTGATTGTTTATTATGGGGAGAAAACGAGTGAATGGTTTCGCGCAACGCTTTTAGAGCCGCCACAGCCTTTTAACGGCACCACGTATCCGGTTCAAAAAGTGCCGGATTGGAATAAATTTCTTGTCACCGGCAGCGCTATGCCGACGTATCAAAAGATTCCTGAAAATCAGCTGATCGATCTGCCGCCTTACACGCTTTCCGATTTGCGCTATCCGGACAGTAAATTGCTTTGGAAAGACCCTGAAAGCGATCGAATCCGTAACAGTAAAATCACTTACGCCGTGGTTTACATGGCGGCTTATAACAACAACCATGAAGAATATTCGGGAAGCCATCTGGCCGTTGATTTAAAACTTCCGGAAGGAACGCCTATTTATGCCATTGCCAACGGTCGCGTGATTAAGTCGACTGTACAGGAAAGCGGTTTCGGCCATCATATCGTCGTCCGTCACCCGGATACGCCGGATCCGGATTATCCCGGGCAGACCGCTGTTCTTTATTCCGTTTATGCCCACATGAGCGATGTCAATGTCGTTGAAGGGCAGAATGTGAAAAAGGGCGATATGATCGGCCGCAGCGGCAAAACAGGGACGGCTACGACCCCTCATCTGCACTTTCAAATCGACCGCGATTCAGCCCCCTGGCATCCTTATTGGCCTTTCACCTGGAACGAAGCTCAAAAGGCCGGCCTCAGTTTTTTTGACGCGGTGAGCGCCGGACTCGGAAAAGACAATGCTGAAAGAAATACGATCGATCCTTTCCCCTATCTCGATAAATATCTGAAATCCGTTTATTCCGGCATTGCTTCTACCGAGGAAGTGCCTTCAGAAACAACCGTGGCTCCTCAAGGCGTGACTCCGGAACCAGCTGCTCCGGAATCCAGTCCGATCGCCTCTCCTTCATCGGTTGTGGAAGCGGCGAACCCCCTTGACCTTTCGGTTTTTAAAATTACCGGAGAACACTTCGCGCTTTTGGGGAGTAGCATCAATCTCTACATCGAGGATGAAAAGGATCAAGTCTCACAATGGAAGTCTGACGATACGGTCGATGTCCAGGTGGAAGGCGACGCCCGCGTGAGTAACCGACATCTCAAATCGTCCGATTTTGTGAATCGCGTGGCGCAATTCACGGTTCGCAGTGAAACGCTCGGCCGCAGTTTGATTACGATCGGAAAAAGCGCTTATGAAGTTAACTTTATCGAGCAGGCGAACCCGGTTGCCGGTTTTAAGATTGAGCAGGACGGGCATTTCGTTAAAGGGGTTCCCAAGGAGCTCGTGATTAAGGCGATCGACGCCAATGGAAAACCGACGCCCGTTTATAATTTTACAGGGATCATCCAATTGACAGCCAAGCAAGGCTCAGCCCGTTTTAAACCGGAAGCATTGGAATTCAAAGATTTTAAGGAAGGAGCCGCGTCTGTTTTCATGACTGCGCTGACGGACGAAACGATTGTGGTTCGCGCGCAAAACGGCGCGCTCATTGGTGAAAGCAATCCACTCTTCAGTGAAAACGGCAATCTTTTTGTGGATATCAGCGCCACGAACCCCTATTTCAAATCGATTAAATTTCTGAAAGAGAATGGAATCGTAGGAGGATACGCGGATGGAAGTTTCCGTCCCAATCAAACCGTGAATCGCGCCGAAGCCCTTAAGATGCTGATGCTTGCTTTTAATATTGAAGCCCAAAAGGGAGCCTCTTTGAATTTCAAGGATACGAATAATAACGATTGGTACGCGTCTTTTTTGGCAACGGCACTTCAAAAGAATATTGTCGGAGGCTACGCCGACGGCACGTTCCGACCGTCACAAATCGTGACCCGGGCGGAATACCTGAAAATCCTTTTTAAGACGAACAATATGGATTCCGCTCCTCCAGAGGTAAAGCCTTATGAAGATGTCCCAACGGATTCATGGTTCGCGTCCTACGCATTTCTTGCCAACAAGAAAAACGTGATGCCACTTACTGAAGGCGAGGATCATAATCCTCGCCTGGAGCCCGCGAAAGGCATGACCCGCGCCGAAGTGGCTGAAACTATTTATCGAATGAAGATGATCGAGTTGAATAATTGGGTGACGTATAGCGGAGACTAGAAAAATCGCCGCATTTTCTTGATCCAAAAAAAGCTTTGAGGTATCCTTTGGGTAAATACCAATAACCCAAACCAATATGTTCAGCAAGCTTTTTAAAAAGGAGGATCGAACCAAGAAGTTCATCCTCTGGTTTAAGGAACTCGGCATTAAAGACGTCCCTCTTGTGGGCGGCAAAAACGCGTCTCTAGGGGAGATGTACCAGAAGCTGACTCGGAAAGGGGTGCGGATCCCCAATGGTTTTGCCGTGAGCGCTTACGCGTATCACTATTTATTGGAAAAAGCGGGCATCAAGCAACAGATCAAAAAAATTCTGAGCGACCTGAATACCAAAAATATGGACAATCTGGCGACGCGCGGCCGCCAAGTCCGGGAATTGATCCGAAACGCGAGTTTTCCAAAAGAGCTAGAACAAGCCATTATCGCGTCTTATCACAAGATGGAAAAATTGTACGGCAAGGATTGCGATGTCGCGGTTCGGAGTTCCGCGACGGCGGAAGACCTCCCCGATGCGTCGTTTGCCGGACAACAGGAAACCTATCTCAATATCCGCGGCGACGCGGCTGTGATCCGCGCCTGCAAAAACTGCTTCGCGTCGCTTTTTACGAATCGCGCCATCAGCTATCGCGTAGATAAACATTTCGATCATTTTTCCATCGGTCTTTCGATCGGTGTCCAAAAGATGGTTCGTTCCGATCTCGCCTGTTCCGGCGTCATGTTTTCGATCGATACGGAAACGGGGTTCCGCGACGCGGTTCTTATTACCGGCGCGTACGGCTTGGGTGAGAACGTGGTGCAGGGCGCGGTCAACACGGATGAATTTTATGTTTTCAAACCGACGCTCAAACAAGGATTCAAACCCATCATCAGTAAAAAATTGGGGAGCAAATCGCTTCGCATGGTGTATAGCCATGAAGAGGGCAAGTCCCCCACCCGGAATCAGCCCGTTGATTTGAAATTGAGAAAGCATTTTTGCGTTACGGATGAAGAAGTTCTTACACTCGCGAAGTGGGCCGTTATTATCGAAGATCACTACACTAAGGAAGCGGGGCATTTCAAGCCCATGGATATGGAATGGGCCAAGGATGGCAAAGATAATCAGCTCTATATTGTTCAGGCGCGCCCTGAAACCGTGCAATCCCGAAAGGATTTGTCGGTTTTGGAAACTTATGTATTGAAAGAAAAAGGAAAGGTGCTTGTGACGGGTTCCCCTGTCGGAGCCAGAATCGGCGTTGGAAAAGCCCATGTGATCGAAAACGCCGCCCAAATCGGCGCTTTTAGGCAAGGCGAAGTGCTCGTGACGGATATGACGGATCCGGACTGGGAACCGATCATGAAAATCGCGTCCGCCATTGTGACGAATCGCGGCGGCCGCACGTGCCACGCGGCCATTATTTCCCGCGAGCTCGGTATTCCCTGCGTGGTAGGAACTGAGAAAGGAACCAAAGCGCTCAAAAGAGGGCAAAAAATAACCGTGGCCTGCGAAGGAGAAGAAGGCAAAATTTATGAAGGAATTCTACCGTTCGAGATTAAAAAGACGGACTTGAAGCATATTAAAATGCCGAAGACCTCGATCATGATGAACATCGGTTCCCCCGAGATCGCTTTTGAAACTTCGTTTATCCCCAATGCCGGGGTCGGCCTCGCGCGCGAGGAATTTATTATTAATTCGTATATTAAGATCCATCCGCTCGCTTTGATCAATTATTCAACGATCCCGGATCCCGTGACCAAAGATAAAATCGACGAACTGACCGAGCATTATCCCGCCAGCCGTAAAACGGATTATTTTGTGGATAAATTGGCGGAGGGCGTTGCCATGATCGGCGCGGCGTTTTATCCGAATCCGGTGATCGTCCGCATGAGCGATTTTAAGACGAATGAATACGCGAACCTTATCGGCGGCGCGCCCTTTGAACCCAAAGAAGACAACCCCATGATCGGCTGGCGAGGCGCGAGCCGCTACTACGATCCGAAGTATCGCGCCGGATTCGCGTTGGAATGCAAGGCCATGCGGAAAGTGCGCGAAGTGATGGGACTCACCAATGTCAAAGTGATGATTCCTTTCTGCCGCACAGTCGAAGAAGGCCAAAAAGTGCTCACGGAAATGGCTAAAAACGGTCTCAGGCGCGGCGTGAACGGCCTTGAGGTTTATGTGATGTGCGAAATTCCATCGAACGTTATTTTAGCCGAAGAGTTCTGCAAGATTTTTGACGGGTTCTCTATCGGCAGTAACGACCTCACTCAATTGACGCTCGGGGTGGATCGCGATTCGGAGCTCGTGAGTCATATCTACAGCGAACGGAATGAGGCTGTCAAAACTCTTATCCGGAACGTGATCAGGGTCGCCAAGAAGCACGGACGCAAAGTCGGCATCTGCGGCCAGGCGCCGAGCGATTTCCCGGATTTTGCCGAATTCCTTGTTAAAGAAGGCATCGACAGCATTTCGCTCAACCCGGACACCGTGGTAAAGACTATTTTATTTCTGAATTGATAAGGGAAGAGTCCCACTTCACAAGATCCGCCCGCAGGAAATCCACAGCGAGTTCATAATGTTTCCCCTTAATATGAAACGTGAATTGCTGCGCGCCCGAAGGCAATACGGTAATTTTAAGCCGTCCGGATCCACGCAGATGTGTTCTTCCGTCGGAAAAAAGTTCAAAAAGCGTGCGGAGGACCGTGGCAAACGCCCCCTGGTAATGGGACGGCGGGATTCGGAGGGAATCGATGACGCGGATCGCCAGCACGCGCAGGAGCCTTTCAAAGCCGCTCTGCTCGGATTCTCCGGGATGAAGATCCATGCTGAAAGAACCGGGTATGGCCTGCCGCACGGCTTCTATGGAAAGTCCGTAGGGAAAAACCGACGGTTTTTTTGGGGTATCCGGGGCGGCTGTCTGCGCGGACGGGCAAACGGGGCATGGCTTACAGGCTTGAGTTTCCGGTGGCGGTGGCATGGGGGACGCCGGCGTGACACAGGCTGAAAAAAGGATCGCGAATAAAATCGCAGGCCGGGTCTTTTGGATTATTTTTCCGGTTCGGTCAGAAGAAACGCCGGGGGAGGGGCCTTCCGTTGGACGATCCATGGATCCGGTTTAAGAAATTCAGATTTTTAATCGGGAAGAGGCGGTAAATCGAGCGGCGGGAGGTCCTTTGGAAAACATTCGCCATCCAAAAGAGTTGTATCGGGCGGACAAACATCCAAATCCAACGGATTCCCTGGTCCGATTTTCGATGGATTTTCAGGCCGCGGCGAAATCGGTTCGCGGTCGGGCGAAGGCGTTTTTTCGGGTTCGGTTATTGTGCCGCATGAAGCGTTTGTTTCAGCAGAATCCAAAGCAAGATAAAGCAATCGTGTCGCGAAAGCCGGATCGATTCCGGTAGTCAATAATAGGCGTTGGCGCCTTGTTTTCGGCACGAAATGCGGTTTGAAATGCTCCGGTCCCGTTGGCAGACGCAGAGGATGAATCGGGATTTTAAACCCCAGCGCTTTTTCAAGCGCCCGGATAATCTGTCCGTTGATTTCAATCATCGCGGTCAGGAGATTACGTTCAAATTCTTTTTGGGTTGAACCTGACAAAAAAGAAGGGAAAGAGCGGCTACGGTATTCCTGGGGTAAATCCTTTAAAAAAGGAGCGGCGTCCCGATCCACTTCCGCACGGATTCCGATTATTTTTTGGCATTGCTCCTGTCCGATCAGTTTATCTAAGGCGTCGTTTAACGGAGTTTCTTCCGGCCCGGCTCCGGGTTGATGCATCTGTCCCAAAACGGATTTTAAAAGTTCCGGATCAGGCCCTGACGGCGGTTCCCCTTCCGGCGGTTCAGGCTCGGAAGGCGTTGACGCCGCTTCTGCCGGCGTAGCCGCTATTACCACCGGAGACGGCGGAGGAGGAGGTACGGGCGCGGCTGGCGACGCGGATACTTTTGGACACAGGCCCTGAGATTCCAGGAGGGCATCACATTCTTTCCTTACATCGCCCATAAGAGCGGCGCAGCCGGTGCCTAAGGCAAGGACTAGAGCGGGCGCGGCAGCGCAGATACGGGCTGGCGCTCCCGGACGGCCTGTTTCCGGCGTGCGGAAGAGAGATAAAAGAGATCGCATAAAGTTTTTTGAAAAATAGTATGTATATATAAATATCATACAATTAGTTATATGTCAATATAATATTGACTTTTATTAATAATATGATAAAATAATCACAAAATCGGGCTAGTGATGTCTAAATAAGCGACCCGAACCTGTTTTCTGAAACCTGAGGAGTAAATGCTGAAAAGCATTGATAAAAAGGCCATTTTTTGGTATAATAATTAGATATTTTTAGTGACGAGCGACGAGAAAAAACTTGCAACTCGTTACTCGTCTCTATTGACTCGTCACTTGTCACTGAATTATGTACTTAAAATGTTTCTGCCACGGGTTGTATGAAAAAAATCCTTTTCTCGGCGAATTTTTCGCGTTTTTAAAGGATTCCAAAAGGGGTATTGATATGGTTCGTGGCGCCAGGGCTTCGCTTGAAAGAGAAGAGGCAGATTTGGTTGTGCAGATCGAACGAGAGAGCGACATACGCCTGGGGAAGGCATTGCGGGAGAAATTGTCCGAAGTGCAGAGGAGCCTTCTGGAAGAATTGCAGAAGGAACGGGAGTATCTTGTTGAAAACGGTGCGAATTTTGGGGAAATCGATGAGCAAATACAGAAAAGAGCTGGAAAGGGCATCCCCTTTCAGCCGCGCGCCGATATCGGCGCGCCCACGGACATTATCGGCCGCGAGGTTGTAGGTCTGCAGGCGCGTTTGCAGGGCGAACTGGATTTGACAAAACGGCGGGAGTTTCAGCAGGAATTGAATGAGCTGGAAGCCCTTCGTCAGCCTATTACGACGGATCAGGATATGGAAGGACGAATGGATCAGCTTCGTTCTCTCAATACGTATATTAATTCCCTGGAGACCGGTCTTCCCTCGAATGATCGCATTGAGGTTGGCAACCAGCGTCGGGGTTTTCGGGAAGAACTAGGGGCGATCGTCGGAAAAAATCTGGTTTTGAACGCGCGAGAGGAGATTCCGGAAGATTATGAGCGTGAGCGAGCGCGAACCCTGGAGATTCGTCAGTATCAGATCGGACATCTTCAGGACTATCTGCGAAAAAAGAAGGAGGCGCTTTATGCCGAGGCGCAAAAATTCCTTAAAAATCTGGATTCCGAGGAACGCGGGGAGGCGGAGCGGCGTTTTGAAAAAACGGGTGACGCGATGGAGAGGCAGTTTATGGATCCTGAGGCGCGGACGGATCCCAAAACCTATAGGACACTTCTTCGAGACTTCGTGACTATTCAAAGGAATATTCATGATATGGGCAAAGATTTATATGAATCCGTCGCTCATGGAGACGAACAAGCTGCCGAAGCCAGAAAGTCCATCATTGCTTTGCGGCAAGAGCTCGGCGCCATCACGCCCGAAACCTTGAATTTTTTAGAAGCTTCTTTGGGGAATCCATCACAAAAAGCCCGTAGAGCCGCGATACTTACAGGCGTGTCTGTTCCCGATCATCCGCCGCGACACACCGAGCTGGCGCGCGAAGCCATCCAAAAGTTGCGCGATGGAAGCGCTCAGCGTTCGCTCGATGAATTTGAAGCCCTATTGGCCGATCCTGCCGCCCTGACGCGGCTTCAGCGGCTTGAGCTGACGAACGGATTGGCTCAACTGAAAAAAACGTTTGACGCGGTGGGAAGTTTTGAGGAGCGTGTGAGCGGCGCCTGGAAAGATCCTGAATTTGAGAAAAATATCCGCTATCAAAAGGTACAAGGGCTGGTCCATGTTTTGAAAAACTCACAAACTTCTCCGGATGAATTTCTGAAAGACCCGTTTTTTAAAGATCATGTTGAGCGTTTGCCGTTTAAAAAATTTAATGACGATTATAGTCAGTACACGAATGGCGGCATGGTGTTTTATACCAAAGGGCACGTTTGGAAAATCATTATCCGCAAACCGAAAGACGGAGAAGAAGAAAGCCGGACGCAGGAAGAGTCGCGCGCCTTCCGCACGGATCTGACCCATGAGATGCGTCATCTGGAGTTCGACAGCATGCCGGAACAGCAGAGGCGGGAATACATCGCGCTTGTTTTGGGACACAAGAAGTGGCCGGAAGTCCGCGATCGGTTTATGGCTGAGATCGGTGCCATTAAAAAGCCGCACACGGCGGGAAAGGACGCCACAGAGCCCTATACGTGGCCTGACGGGGAAATCATCAGCGAGCTCTATGCCATGCAGGATATGCCGGTGGGCAAGAATACTAAGCACCGCGATTTGCTGACCGCCTTTTCCGCGATCGGCGGAATTGAAGTTTTCAATCCGTCCGACACGCGCACGGCGGAGGAGATCATCGCGGACTCGGAAAAAGCGAGCATTGCCGGCGCCGTGGCCGCAGGAGAGGATGAAGAAGAAGAAGAAAAAGAAACAGGAGCAAAAGAGACTGATGAAGGAACGAGTTCCGCCAAAGAGTTTGGGCAAAAACTTGAAAGGCTCAAGGAAGCCCTGTACGGGGCATCGCATTCCCCTTTCGCGGGAGGCATCCCCGGAATAGGGGCGCTGATCAGCACCATGATTACCTATCTGGAAGAAACGGAGAAAATAAATGAAGAATACGATGAACATCCTTCAAATAAAGCATTGGGGAAAACCGTTGGAAGCCGGATCGGGCTTCTTGAAAAACACGCGTTCGGAACCGTGATGAAGGAGCTGGAATCCGCGTCGTCCGCCAGTGACAAAGGAATACTCAACCCTTTCGCGGCATTATGGCTTAAAACCTCCTTTCTGTGCGTCGAGGACATCCTCCAGGTCGGCAGAGATTTTTTCGAGTTCACGGAACGCCGTTTTAAGCGACGCAAGGCGGATCATGCGGCGAAATTGGGCTCCGCGCTGTTCGCAGGGACCAGTATGGGCCAGGAATCCAAAGCCCGCATGCAGAAAGCGGAGCAGGAGGAAGTGAACGAATGGAAGGGGCGGTATGAAAATATGGATGCCTGGGATCTGGAAAAGCAAATCGTGAGTATGGCGGAGAATCCGCTGCCTCCGGAGAAAGATGAATTGAAGGCGATCCTGAGGATTCTGGCCGACAAAGGCCGTATCAATTGGTCTAAACCTGAATTATGGAAAGTGCTGAATCGCCTCCAGAATAAGGTGTTTCTGGATCCGAATGACACCTCCATGGCCCTTTCCCCCAATTTGCTCCGCACCAAGCTCCACAAGGCTTTGGGTGAAATCTGGGATTATGATGAATACACCACGCTGGAGCGCACCAATGAAAGCCATTATGAAAGCCATAAGAAGGAATATCAGGAGTCCTACAAAAAATTGGCGAGCGTTCTTACAGGGCGCATGGAAGAGCTTTATAAAAAGCATGTTGCCGGAGGCAAGGTGGATCCGGCCGAATACGAGGCCGCCATCGAATTCGCCATCCTCAACGGAAAATCCTACGCGGAAGCGGCTATGTTTTATCTCATGGTAGGCACGGCCTCAGGTCTGCTTGAAGAGGATCGCGCTTTGGCTTTGGACGACACGTATCTTAATAACTGGCCGGCCAGCCAGTGGTTTTATAACAAGCGTCCTCCGCTCACCAGGGAAGATTATAAGAGAACATGCCAGCAGCAATTCGGCGAGGACTACAAAGACGGGAAATGCCGGGGCGAGTTTAAAAATTTCTACTGGACCCAGGTTCTGAATGACTCCATGGTGACCCAGCGCGTCCGAAAGGCCGTCATTATGCGCAAATGGGATCATGACTGGGCGCGCACCATTTCATGCATGGGGGACGCCAACACCATGAAACAGTTCCTGTCCGGAAAATCAGGAGAACAGGCCCGTGAAGATACAGCCGTGGAAAACACGATCGTCGGGACATTGCAGTACATGGAAGAAAACGCGCGTGACCCCGATGCAACGAATTTTCGCGCTAATTTTACGCGGCATATGGCTTCTATGGCCATGATGGAAGGTATTCTGGGAAACGTGGCGTATCGCGACACCCAGATTTACAAACGCATGAATAACAGCATTCTTAACGCGACGGCGCGGGAAGCAAGCGAAACCAATCACGGCGACTGGAATGTTCAAAAAAATCTTGAACGCATACGGGCTTTTCAGGACATGATCGACGCTCCGTTTTTTCAGATGATCCGGGACACCAGAAGCGCCACTTCCGATCCGGATGCGTTGGTACAACGAATCTGCGGTTATCTGGATAGTCATTACAATAATTTTGCCACCAATAACGGTTTGCTAAATTCGAAAGAGAAAGGATTCGCCAATCTTAATACGATTTTTGATAATATGGATAAAATCACGGCCACCATTATGGGCGGCAAAACCAATACCGAACTCCTTCGTATCCTTGAAGTTTTCAACGAAGGAACGCCTGAAATCAGTCAAAAAACGGTTACCTTTATGGAAACCGCGACCCAGGACAAAAAATAAGAAGTTTTAATACGGCGAACGTTTCCATTGTTTGCGGAATTCCAATTCCTGATTCATAAAGTCTTCATATCTGTATTCCGCGGCGAAGCGGATCGCCGGAAGTTCGGGGGCGTAGGTCTGTACGATCAGCTCGCCCGATTTTTTGCATAGTCCTGCCATGGTCATGATCTGCTGGAAGGTTCGCTCACTGCTCCGGAAGTCCGGAGCATGGATTCCGATATCGGCCAGCACCATGCCGACCAGCGCGACGGGTTTGCTTCCCGCTATTTTTTGGGTGCCGACCAGAATGTCGTAGTCTTGAAGGAGAAGATGCGGATTCTCGCCTTCAGAAGTGTCTTGATCCACGCGAAGGACGCGGGCCGAAGGAAAAAGTTTTTTCGCCTCCTGCTCCACGCGTTCCGTGCCAAGCCCCACGCTTTTGATGCGCGGCGAACGGCAGCGCGGGCAAAGCGCGGGGAGCGGTTCCGTATATCCGCATTGATGGCATAAAAGAATGCCCCCTTTATCCCGATGATGCGTGAGCGAAATATCGCATTTCGGGCATCGCACCCCCGCGCCGCAATCGCGGCAAAGGATCGCCCCTGCCACCCCTCTCAGGTTCACGAAAAGGATCGCCTGCTCTTTTTGCTCAAGACATTCGCTCAGTTTTTTTTGGAGGGGCATGGAAAAAATGCCGAAGTTCCGTTTTTGCAATTCTTCGCGCATGTCTACGACATGGATTTTCGGTGTCTGTAGGGACAAGGCATGCCTTGTCCCTACAGACACCCATTCCCATTCCTTTGTCACGGCCGTTTTATAAAAACTTTCGGCCCGTGGGGTCGCGCTGCTCAAGACCAGACGGGCCTTGTGAAGTTCGGCCAGAGCCGCCGCGGCCGTGGGGGCGTTATAATAAGGCGCCTGTTCTTCCTGATAGGTCCACGCGTGTTCATCCTCGATCAGCACGCACCCCAAATGGCGGATGGGGGCGAACAAAGCGGAGCGCGTTCCGACAACGAGTGACGCATGGCCAGAATAAATTTTCCACCATTCCCTCCCCTCTTCCGCTTCCGTCAGGCCGGAATGAAAAATTGCGATCCGGTCACCCAGTGACTTTTTAAAACAATCTATGGCCAGAGGAATCGCGCTTTTTTCCGGGACTAGCCATAAGGCCTGACGCCCTTCCTCAATCGTTTTTTTAACGATTTTTTTAAAATACTCCAATGGTCTGACTCCGGGAAGCGACTGGAGCACGGTCGGTTTCCGGAAATTCCCCTGAAGGCGAAGATCATGATCTTCGCCTTCAGGGGAATTCTGAATCACGCCCTGAAACGGGCTGGGCGTTCTCGTTTTTCTGGCTTTTTGAAGAGCAACGGGCACCATGAGCCGCCACGCCTGAGAAGGCGTTGCATGATAGGTTTTTTGAATCCACGCCACCCATTCCATTTGGAGCGGTGAAAATTGAACGGAGGGCGTGAACGGATCAACCGTTTTGATTTTTGAATCAGAGAGATCGGTTGTATTTTCAGAAAGAATCTCAATGATCACGCCTGTCGCCTTTTGATTTCGCAGCGGAACCCGGATCAGTGAACCGACGAAAAGATCGGCTAACGCCTCCGCAGGAAAGCGATAGGTTAATGTCGGAGCTAAATACCTACCGGCGCGAACCAATGGAACGATTTGGGCGAACATAAATACTAATTGCGTAATTACGGGTTTATTTTTTTACGGATTAAGCATAAGATATTCTAAAAGAAAAAAGAAAGATGAAATTCAGCTATACCGCTCTCAGCAAAAGCAATAAACAACTGAATGGCCTCCTGGAGGCGATCGATCTTGATAATGCGAAAGAGGAACTTCATAAGATGGGGCTTTCTATTGTGACTATTCAGGAAATCGCGGAAGCTGACTATCAGAATGAGCTCCTGAAGCAAAAAGCGACAAAAGAATCTCAGGGAATTAAAACATTCAGCTTCCAAGCCACGGACAATCGGGGGAAGCCAATTGACGGGACTATTGAAGCTCCTGCCATTGAAAATGCCTGCGAGCGATTGATCCGGGAATATCAATTCACTCTCCACGCGCTTTATCCTCAAGCCGCGAGCGAAGAAGAAAAAAAATTTTTCGCTGAGCATTTTAAAGATCTTATCAGTCAATGCGAGGTTTCGATTAAAAAGAATACACTTCCCGAGGAATCTTCTGAGGAAGAAGAAAAAACGGTTGATCAGCAGATGATTGCAGAAATAGATCGCGTTATTTTAAAAACCAAAGAAGCGTTAAACGAATATAGTGATTTTTTCAGCACGGATCATCAATTAGAAATCAAAAATTCTCTCGCTGAATTAGAACGCGTCCGGCAAAGCAATAATTTAAAGCATATCGAGCAACTGTGTCATACGATTTACGGCTTAATTCTTGCTCCGGACAAGCTGGAGACTGCTCCGGCTGAAACGCGTGAACGTTTTCAGCAAGCGTTAAATGTTTTGGGGCAAAATACTCTTATTAAAAAAAATGCCGCTCTGACTCAGAAAAAATGGCAGCTCAATAATATTAAACAATTAAGTCAGTCGCTTTTTGATTCGATATCCCGTTTTAAAAAGTCGTATTTTAATTTTGATAAAGAGGGATCTCCACCCGGAACCCCTACTGTTAATATTCGTTTCCTGGATCGAGTTAAAAGATATTGGCGAGAGCGAAAATCAGCGAAAAAAGCGTTTCCGCAGCTACAAGAGTCTATTCAGAAAGTTGATTGGGAGCTTCGCAAGAAAGGAGCCTATATTCTGGAAGAAGCAGATAGTTTTATCGGCTGGTTGCTTATTTTTTATCTTATTTATCTTTTTTTGGCCGCATTTTCTTTGGAAAAAGCGATCGGACTGCCCCGCGAATTTGTTTTCAGGACTTTGAAGACACCCCTCATTATTAATATCGTCATTTTTTTATTTTTTAGTCACTTTATTTTTTATCTTCAAAAGTATCTGCCCGAGAAACAGTTTTTAGGTAAATTTTTGATTATTTTTTTCGGATATGTTTTTTATTTTTTTCTGATATTCAACCTCTAGGAGGCGTTTGATTTTCATTTACGTATTTGTTATGGTAAGCCGTGTAAAAATCCTTTTCTTTAAAATAAAAAAATTGTATATGAATTCTCAACGGGTACGCGTGGGGGCTTGGCTCCTTTTCCTGATTCTTATCGGTGCGTTGCTCATTTTTCTTTACAGACTGAGCACTCCCGTTTCACGAACGGAGCCGGAAAAAGCCATCCAGGAAAAGACGCCCGCGGCAACAGGCCAAGTCATTCCAATCGATACTCGAATTAAGCAAGACAATGAGGCCTTTGCGACCGCCGTAAAAGAAGGGAGCGATGACGCGTGCAACCAAATTCAATTTGACGATTCTCTCAAGCAAAAATGTCTGGACGGCATCCATTTTACAGGCATTATCAATCGTCGCAACGTCGAAGCATGCGATCAATTACTTGACCCGAAAACGCGTCAGTTTTGTATTGATAAAATTTATTTTCTCAAAGGGGTCGACGGTTTGGATGCGGCTGTGTGCGAAAAAATAATAGATGCTTCGCTTAAGGCCAATTGTCTGGATCAGATTAACGTACTTTTAAACGCCAATCATCAAACATTGGAGAGTTGCGGTCAAATCCAGAGCGGAGACATAAAAAGCGTCTGTTTCGATCAATACTATTATCAACTTGGAATTGAAAAGGGAGTGGCGTCGGATTGTTCAAAGATTAATGATCCGATCCTTTCGGAACGTTGCAAAAAAGTAGTAGCGCAAAAATCCATTCCCGCTTCCGCCGCTTCTGTTCGTCCGGATTTGTCTCCTGAAGGGCAACTTAAAACTTGTCAAAGTCTAAATGAGGCAGACAAACTGAAGTGCAAAGATGAAGCAAATTATGAATTGGCGTTTGAAAAAAAGGATTTGGTTTATTGTAATTCCATTACGGATTCTACGCTTAAAAATAAATGCCAAATGGATCAGGAAGATAAAATCAACGGTTATTTTTTACGTCTGGCAATCGCAAAAAAGGACGCAACTTTATGTCAAAAAATTATTCGGGAGGATGCCCGAACTACCTGTTTAAATTATATTAAGCCATGACCAAAAGGAAATTCATTTTTTTTGTTTTAGTAATCATTTTTTGGGGTCTTTTTTCGCCTTTTAGCTTGGCGGATTCCACGATTAACGGAACCGCTAAAAATAAATTAGCGGGCGATTTTGAGTTTAGTCTCAGTTTAGATCCTGAATTTCAGCCGAGAGTGTCTGACCAGTGCGATTCCAAAGGGTGTTTTTTGAAAGGTTTTATCTGGAGCAGCGCCTTAGGATGGATTGCTCTCGATGGAAATTTTATTAAAGATACTTTACGCGTCCGCGGATTTACTTCAGTTAATTACGCTCGTCTTTCCGCGGCAAATGGAGCTCTGATCGGATACGCGTGGAGCGACGCGGCGGGATGGATCGGACTCAGCAATCCTGGTTTTGATTCGCTTCCTGTTGGCCGAATTTCAGTTATTGAGCAAAGTCAAACCACGTGGGGGGTTTATCTTGATTTCGGAGGTCCCCCTGTTTATGGCACGAACGGCGAGACACTAGGTTATCGTCTCCGAGGCTATGCATGGAATCAAAAATTAGGATGGATAAAATTTAATAAAGAATCAATAGATGACGATCTCCCGGATTTTTCCGTTTATGCGAATTGGTATCCGGATGTTTCCCCTCCGATTCTTAACGCAACCGATAAAACATGGTTTGGGGTCAATAGCATCACAGGGGCTTTGACGTGGGCTAATTTTGCTTCTGATCCAGAATCAGGCATCCGACTTACTGAAACTAATTTTTCACTAAGAACGTCTCTTCCTGCCTGTAATAACCCCTCTGCAACGGTCAAAGCGGTTACAGCGGCTAATGGCAATATCGATTTATCGATTTTAGGAGCCGGTTCTATCATAGGAGTTCCTTATGGTTTTTGTTCGTACACTTTGTCCGGGGTGATTACCAATAACGCCGGCATGCGATATTATCTAGCTTTACAGCTACCCAGCTCTGTTTCGCCGACCACTCCTCACTTAAATCCATTGAATTTTTATGTGCGTGCGGGCGACTATTTCCGTCCCGCTCCTGCAGCGGCTTTTAGACACACGGATAAAATTATGGCTGACGGTTATGATGCAGCGGTTATGAATTTCCCTCTTCAGGATATCGCGGGAAACCCCATTATTACTATTAATTCTAATCGTGCTTACGCAGGAAGTCCGGGAAGGAGTGTAGCGCTTTCGGCTTCTTTCGATAACTCCATGCGTTTTAATTCAACTTCTTTTGATCTTTCTCCTTATCAACCTGTTCGTATCAAGGATATTGTCCCCAACAATAATCTTCCGGTTGGCGCCCCTTCGCTATTTTCTCCGGCGCCGCTATTGCCTGGAACGTATCGAATGGAATTCACTTCTTTCGCTCCCACGGTTGATACTTATAAATTAAAATTAAATTCTATCGAAATTTCTGATTCGCTGGCCGCCCAGCCTATTACGGTTAATTTTCCTCAGGAGTTTTCTTTTATTCCAGCGCTTGTTCTTGAGAATCCGCTTCTTAGCAGCGGGGGCATTGAAAATCAGATCACCATCGGAGTTCCCGCGAAATTTTCTTATCAGGCTAAATCTTTAAGCACTCAACTGCTGCAAGATGTTGATATTGATCATGTGTTCAACTTAGAGAATCGCGATAGTCTTTTCCTGCAAATCCAAAAAATACAAAGTCAGTCCTCTTCCGAAGATAATCTTGGCTGGTCTGATCCGCTCGAAGGAGAAACTCGTTATGAATTTTATAATGGAGTTTCACAATCTGGCGCAACTTTTTCAGGCATTAACTCTATTTTTAGAAATGCGTTTGCGCTTTCCTTACAATATGATCAGGGAGTTTCGACTTCTTTGCGAGATGATGGTACCTACTTGATTTCCTGTGATTTTGGTATCCCTAAAGAATATCCGAGAGATTCCATCACGGGAAACTGCACGCACGATGGATTGATCGATCGTAGCGATTCAAATAGTTCATTGGATTTTATTCCTTCCGTTCCTGATACAGTTACGGGTAAGATTCTTGCCCCTCTGTCTCCTCAGGCGATTGATTTTACCGCTGAAAAAATCCTTCCGGTCGGTATTTCCAATGTTTCTTTCGGGATTGACGCTTACGTTGCTTATCATTTCCAAAACCAACCGGAATTTACTATTTATAAAACGCCACTCCTTCCCGGTATTTCCCTTAAAGATATCGGTGTCGAATATACAGGAATCGGCGCCGGAAATTCTATTTATCAACCCGATCTTCAATCAAAAGCAATTAAAGGGATTGAGGGAATCGATACGAAAGATTTTACGACCCTCATGCGAAAGAATGTGGCTAGTTTAACTCAAAATTTATCTTCCTGTTCCGTTTCTTCCCTATTGTCCGGCGCGACGCTTCCCCTAATCGGTTCTTGTATTAAAATAGACGCTGACGAGACGTCGGTTATTGCTTTTTATGAAGGAACTTCTGACCAAAAGCTGACGTTAATGGGAGATAACCCCTCTGATGCCATTAAAGTTCCTGATGGAAAGCGTTATACAATTATTATTAAAGGAGGCGCGAATCTTTATATTAAAAATAACTTCGTTTACGGCAACGATTCCTCTTCTTTTGGGATTATTCTTCTGACAGATGAGAAGGACGAAGGCGGCAATCTCTTTATCGATCCCAATCTTACGAATATGGTCGGCGCTGTATACGCCGAGGGAAGTTTGATGAGTTATGTTGATGATACTACGGTCTCCGGCTATCCATATTTCTATGGAGGCGCAAATCCTCAGTTGCTCAATAATCAATTGCTTTGGCAGGGAAGTATCGCTTCTAAAAATACCATCGGCGGCGCGGTCAGCCTTCAGTCGCCTGCCGGAAAATCATGTCCGAATATCAGTCAGCTTAATTGCGCCCAACGTTATGATCTTGATTATCTGCGACGCTTCACTGTTTCCGAGAATAAAGTGGCGGGAAACGGAAAATTCAGCGGAGGCGGCAGTTGTGACTCCCAAGGCGTTTGCACTTTAGGAAGTCTTCCGACGGTGATCTCTTTGGTCGATACAGACGCGGATGGCATTAAAGAAACGATTTCTCTTGAAAAGTCGACTTTGGATCCCTTCTTTATACAAAAAGACGATCGTCGTATTACAATTAATCCCCCTCCTGGTTTTAGCGCGGCTTCCGAACAGCAATTTTTCCAAGAGATCCGCTGACTTTCTCTCTTTTGACTTAATCTTTCCCTTAGTTTTTTTTATGCTTCCTGTTCTGTTTCAATATGGTCCATTCACACTTCGTTCTTTTGATATTTTTTTAGCATGTGGTTTTATTTTCAGTATTTTCTTTCTGATGAGATATTCAGTCAGAAAAAAAATTAATTTTTCCTTTTTGTCCAACAATCTTTTAATTATTTTGGGGATAGGCATTTTCCTAGGGCGTATTTTATTTTTTTTAGAACATTTTTCTTTGTTATGGACTGAACCATGGCGAATTTTGTTTATATGGGATTTGAATTTTAGTTTTTTTGGGGTTATTTATGGATGCCTTATCGCTTTATTCATTTATTGTAAAAAAAATAGGGAAAATTTTTGGGCATGGCTAGACGCTTTTACTTTAGCAGGCCTTGTTTTTCTTTTTTTTCTTTCTTTAGGAAATTTTTTTGAAGGAAGTAATTATGGCCTTCCTACGGATCTTCCCTGGGGGATCCTATTTAATAATATTGATGTTCCTTTTGCCATTCCGATTCATCCTACGCAGCTTTATCTTGCCCTAGCAGCCTTTGCTGTATTTAGTTATTTAATGCGTTATAATAAACGGCATCATCAACCTGGAATTGTTGGTACGGCAGGAATTATGATTATGGGTTTACTGCTTCTTGGTCTTGATTTTTTACATGGTATTCCTTCGTTTTATCTTAAAGCAAACGCGACACTTCTCGCCGTTGTTGCGTTTGGCGGTTTTATTTTTTGCGGCCAGGCTGCCTCTCCTCTTCAAAAATTCCTTTCGGAATAGATAGTTGTTTTTAATTTTTAAAAAAAAGATTATGTCATTTGGACTTACCGAGATCATTCAATTTCTTAATTCGCCCTCTTTCACTCTCTGGCAAATCGTTGTTTTGGTTTATATAGGACTCTTATGGCTTTCTTTGATTATTTGGGTCACGCGAGATGCGATTAGCCGGAGTAATAGCCTTTCTTTTCAAATTTTTGCAATCCTTTTGACGATCGCGATTCCACTTTTAGGAGTTATTTTATATTTAATCATACGACCAGGACGTACCCATGTAGAACGTTATTATGAAGAATTGGAAAAACATTTATTTGAAGAAAAAGGAGAGGACGGTCAAACCTGCAAAAAATGCTTGACGATCCTTGATAAAACCTTTATTTATTGTCCGAATTGTTTGGCGAAATTAAAAAAAACTTGCAATAAATGTCATCAGTCTTTTCCGGATCCTTGGAATTCTTGTCCTTATTGTGGCTCTATCCAGAAGGAGCCTGTCAAAAAAATTAAGATGAAGGTTTCGCTTAAAAAATAATTTATTAATGATTTATTATTATGGATTTTTTCCGTCAATTTCTAGGCTTACGTTATTATTTTTCGCCTGTTCCCACTCCGCATTTTCGTTTTGCAGTGATATTTTTAATTTTGGGAGGACTATTGATCCTATCTGGAATTATGTTAAGAATTTATCGTCGCAAAGGAATCAAAGATGAAATTCTTAAAAAAATGCTTAGACATTACCCCCGTTTTTTTGAAGTTTTCGGCGGAATTATGATCCTTTTGGTTTTGATCCGTATCTCCGGCGTTCCTTATCTTTCCATGCGTCTTTGGTGGGCAATTTTTGGCTTACTCTTTATTTATTTTGTTGTTAGTCGATTGATAAAATTTAAAGCGGAATATCATTCCCGCTTAGAACGTTTAAAACAAAACGAACGCATCGGTCGTTTTTTCAAAAAATAGAGAAAATGTTCTTTTTCAATAAAAGACTTGTCAAGCATAGTCTTTTTTGCTAACATTTGAATGTTGACTCTTTAAAAGCAAGCCCCCTCATGGAAAGAAAACAGAAGAAAAAAATTATTAAGAAACATGCTAAGCACGAAAAGGACACTGGTTCCCCTCAGGTTCAAGTGGCCATTCTTACTGAGCGCATTAAACAGCTTACTGAGCATCTTAAAGATCATAAAAAGGATAATCATAGCCGCCGCGGCCTCCTTTTAATGGTTGGCAAACGTCGTAAACTTCTCAATTATCTTAAAACGAAATCCCCAAAGGCCTACGAAGAAGTTGTCGGCTCTCTTGATCTACGCAAATAACTTCTTTATTTTTTATGGAGCCAAAGGAATTTCGTTTGATGCTCGGAGACAAGGAGCTCGTTATAGAAACCGGAAAACTAGCAAAGCAATGTAATGGCAGCGCTACCGCCCGTCTTGGAGATACGGTTGTTCTCGCAACGGCGACTTTGGCAAAGGAGGCGCGTCCCGGCATCAATTTTTTACCATTGATGGTTAACTATCAGGAGAAAATGTATGCCAGCGGCATGATTAAAAGCAGCCGTTTTGTAAAGCGTGAAACCCGTCCTAGCGATGAAAAGATCCTGATGGGGCGCGTGATTGATCGGACCCTTCGACCGCTTTTTCCTAAATATTTTTATCAGGATATTCAGGTGATTTTAACAACACTGTCTTACGACCAAGAGAATGAGCATGATATGATTGCAGCTATAGCGGCTTCGGCAGCCCTCAGTATTTCCGATATTCCTTTTGAAGGGCCAACCGCGACCGTGCGAGTGGGGCTTATTAATGGGGAATTCGTTCTCAATCCTTCGCCGGAAACGCGCAAGAAATCGGATCTTGATCTCATTGTTTCCAGTTCGCCTAAAAACGTGGTTATGATCGAAGCAGGGGCTAAGGAAGTTCCCGAAGCCAAGATGCTCGAAGCCATTGCGTTTGGAAAAAAATGGGGACAAAAAATCTGTTCTTTTATTCAGGAGATTCAAAAAGCGGTCGGAAAGAAGAAACGTGAATTCCCCCCTGCTTCCGCCAATGAAACTCTTACGGGATATATTGAAAAAAATTATACCTCAAAAATAGAGACGGTTCTTTTTGAGACTGCCGGCAAGCTTGCGCGCTATGAGGCTTTTCGAGGTTTTTCCAAAGAGGTCGAAGAGCATTTTGAAAAAGAAATGGAAGGAGACGAAGCTTTAGCGCAAATCGATGATTTGGTTGATAATCTGGTTAAAAAAATCGTCCGAAAAAATATTTTAGAAAATGAAAAGCGGATGGGCGGCCGAAAACTTAATCAGATTCGCTCCCTGAATATCCAAGTCGGCTTTCTTCCCCGGACTCATGGTTCAGGCCTGTTTGAACGCGGAGAAACGCAGGGACTCACTACATGCACCTTGGGATCTCCAGGAGATGTCCAAATTTTGGAAGGGATTGAGGGCGAGAGCAAAAAACGCTATTTCCATCATTACAATTTCCCACCCTTCTCTGTCGGAGAGACGTCCAATAGACTTTTCCCCGGCAACCGGGAGATCGGCCACGGAGCGCTGGCAGAACGAGCCATTGAACCTTTATTGCCTTCTAAAGAGGAATTTCCTTATACGATTCGTACCGTAACTGAGATTCTTGGCAGTAACGGTAGCAGTTCTATGGCCGCGACTTGCGGTTCAGCGTTAGCCTTGATGGACGCGGGTGTTCCGATCAAAAAAATGGTCGCGGGCATTGCCATGGGTCTTATGACAGATCCAGCCTCCTCTAATTACAAGATTCTCACTGATCTTCAGGATGAAGAAGATATGGGAGGTGATATGGATTTTAAAGTCACGGGCACCCGAGATGGCATCACGGCTATCCAGATGGATATTAAAATTAAGGGGCTCTCGGAACAAATTTTTACGGAAGCCCTCGAAAAAGCCCGCCAGGGACGCATGGAGATCCTGGATGCTATGGAAAAAGTGATTGCTAAGCCTCGCGCTGAACTTTCAAAGTACGCACCGCGCTTGATTACGCTTCATGTGAATCCCGAAAAAATCCGCTTTATCATAGGCCCGGGGGGCGAAGTCATCAACAAGATCATCGCCGAATGCGGCGTGGATGTGGATATCGAGGACGACGGAACCGTCGTGATTACCACGAAACAGGAAGAGGGCGGCAGAAGGGCTCAAGAATGGATCGAGGGCATTGTGGCGGAGCCCGAAGAGGGCAAAATTTATAAAAACTGCAAGGTGACCCGTTTGCTCGAATTTGGCGCGCTTTGCGAGTTTATGCCTGGGAAGGAAGGCATGATTCATGTTTCCGAAATCGCGGAAAAATTCGTTGAAAATATCGCCGACCATATCAAATTAGGGCAGATCGTGAACGTGAAGCTGAAAGAGGTCGATGTTCAGAACAACCGATTTAGACTTTCGATCAAAGGGGTGCCGCAACCAATACCGGAGAAGAAGTAATTTAGTGAGAATATAGCACTTAGTTTTCTTTAGCGTAAATCTTTTTTCTTTTCCTCAAATTCCTTTTTATTAATCTCGCCTTTTGCATAGCGCTCTTTAAGAATGTCTAAGGCAGATTTGTCGCTTTTACTTCCGTCTTTATTTTGGTCGGATAGCCATTTAATAAAAGCGATAATGCCGAAAATAACCGAGCCCCAAAACAGAAGCATGAAAATCCAGCCAAAAGGCGCAAAACCATAATTCATCATAAGATTATTTTGTTAAAAAGTTAAAATTTTATCACATTCCCGAACAAGTTCGTACAAATCTTTCATAGTACTCATAGGACAAGTTTCGGTCGCCTCTTGATTGCGCGACTTTAAGCATGTGCCACACGCCAAAATTTTAGCATTTTCTGATTTTAAAAATTCAGTTGCCTGTTCTGCAATGTTAAACTTTTCCGAACTGCCAGTTTCGTACTCTACACCTTCTCCAACGAGAAAAATTTTAACTTTATCGCCCTGCTTGATAGAAAAATTTGCCAAACGAAAAGCATTCCACAGGGTTTCAGAATTTGTCTGGCTGATGATGATTCCTAGTTTCATAATAATTTTGATTATTTGTTTACATTGTAATCTAATAAAATGATTTCTATAAAGTTTTCGGAGCGAAGTAAAGAAATAGCCATCAAAAGCGACCTCTTTTCGAGCATCCTGAGACAAATGGGTGTCAAAAAGACTGATTTTTTCAGTAAGCTTTAGATCCCCATCCGCATAAATTGGCTGACTTTAATTTCACCAAGGTATTCTTCCACGGTCATGTCGCCATTTTTTATGAAGGACTGCTTCATTAAAGCGCTTTCTTCACGGAACTTCTTTTCTTTACCCTGCATAATCCTTTCGAGGATTTCAGCGGGTTTTTTTTCGGCCACTAATTGAGCTTTCCAGATTTCGCGCTCTTTTGCTATATCTTCCTCTTTGACGTCGGAAGGGGTCACGACCTTAGGGTTCATCGCGGTGACCTGCATAGCCACGTCGCGGCCCTTTTCCGCGTCAGCCTTGGTTAAATCAACCAAAGCGCCCACCTTTCCGTTGGTATGGACATAATCCGAAATCCCTTCCCCCTCCATCACTTTTACATCGATCGCCATATTCTCGCCCAGCTTTGTAAAAAGATTTTTAATCGCCGCTTGCTGAGCCTCCAGCGCGGCCTGGGCTCCCTTTTGGAGCGCGATGTCCAGGGCATGAGCGGCAATGGCGCGGAATTCCTCGTTCTTGGCCACAAAATCGGTTTCGCAGATTGCCTTTACAATGGCCGCCTTTTCACCTTGGATTTTTGTCATGACAATCCCCTCCTTCATGGTTCTGTCCTTTTTTTCCGCGGCCTTGGCTTCGCCTTTTTTACGCATGATTTCGATGGCCTTTTCCTCGTCCCCCTGAGCTTCTTCAAGAGCCCGTTTGCAGACCATCATCGAAACGCCCGTGCGCTGTCTTAACGCATTAACTTGCTGAGCGGTAATCATATTATTCAAAATTAATTATTATCTATTCCTTCCTGCACTTTTTCTTCTTCTTCTGAATTTTCCAGTGAGATTTGCTTTTCAAGAAGGCAGGCTGTTTTATAAATACCAGGAAACTGTTTCCATTGCCCGGAAAGGGCAGCTAAACCCATATAAACAAAAATGCCGAATTGTAAAATCATGAAAAAGTCATGGAAAAAATCCAAAACGGTGAATAGACCCCCAAAATAGAATAAAATTGCCAAAAAGAGCCCTTGCTTCCCATGAAAACGACAAAATTTGCTGTCTTTTTTGAGATAAAAAGGAATGATCGCTAAAAAACCGATATAGCTGAGAGCGGCGATAGTCCTTTCATGGAGAGTGGTTAACTCCTTGGAGTCGATTACTTCCTGAGTCCCGTTGGAAGGCGTTTCTTTATCGTTAGTCATAGATAAAAATTAGACTTCCTGATCCGGGGGATCGATAACTGATTTTTTCTTTTTGTTTCCAGTGATAGCCTGTTTTACCAAACCCAGAATGTAATTTACGGATTTCAGCGCATCGTCATTCGCAGGGATCACATAACTGGCAAGATCCGGATCGGCATTGCTATCCACAATAGCCACTACGGGGATCTTTAGCCGACGAGCCTCTTTCACGGCAATTTGATCACGAACAATATCCGCGACAAAAACAACATCGGGAAGGTCTTTCATGCTTTGTACTCCTGAAAACGCATTCTCAAGAAACTGGATTTCCTTTTGTTTAGCCATTTGCTCTTTTTTGGTGAACTTGTCGAAGGCCCCTGTGGCCAGAGATTCCTTTGTTTTAACAAAATAATCGATCCGTTGCTTTAAAGTCCGGAAGTTGGTGAGAAGCCCCGGCATCCATTTGTTGACCACGATAGGCATTTGCGCTTCCGTATGAATTTCTTCGAGTGTTTTGCGGGCTTGCTGTTTCGTGCCAACGAATAGGATAGTCTGATTCTTTGAAATGGTTTCCTGAAGATAAGACAGGGCTCGTATTAAGCATTCGGTCGTTTTATGAAGATCAAAAATATGGATCCCATTTCGCTCTCCATAAAGATAGGGCTTCATTTTTGGATTCCAGCGAGCGATCGGATGACCAAAATGCACTGCATTTTGAGCCATCTCTTTAAGACTAAGGGTGACAGTATTTTCCATAAATCCTTGGGGTAACCCGCCAGAGGCGGGTAGGCGTCGGTTTTTTTCATTTCGGATTGTATTTTTCCGCTGCGGCGGACAGGATCATCCGATCCAAAAATCGACGATTAATAAATAAAGCGCGGTTATATTAGCACTCTGTCGTTCGCCAAGCAAGCTCATTTACCCGGTACTTCCAAAGCCGCCCCGGCTTTCTTTTTTAATTTCAGAAACTTCTTTAAATTGAATTTGATCCGCACGAACGAAAATAGCTTGGGCGACACGCTCTCCCTTTTTAATCGTTACCGGCTGATCGGTAAAATTCATCACTTGAATTTTAATTTCGTCTTCCGGCCCATGATAGTCTTGGTCGATGACGCCAATGCCATGAGGAGGAGTGATTCCCCATTTGCGCGGAGCCGAGCTGCGGGAAGCCACGATTAAAGCGTACCCCTGAGGGACTTCAATAATAAAGTTACTCGGGATCAAAACAATGCCCCGTGGCTGGATGGAGGTTGCTTCGCGGGCGTATAAATCAAATCCTACGGCCCCTGACGTTTCATAACGAGGGAGGGGAAGCGTCGGATCGATTCTTTTTAGTCGGATTTCCATAAATTATCTGCCTAAAGCGGCCATGACTTGATTGACGTCCAATTGAACGCCAGGCCCCATAGTACTCGCCAGATGGATATTTTTAATGTAATTTCCTTTAATTCCGCTTGGTTTCGCGTCACGGATCGCTTTTAATAAAATAGTCAAATTATTGTTGAGTTGGTCCGTTTTAAAAGAAAGTTTTCCAAAAATCGTGTGGATGGCGCCATCTTTATCGGTACGGAATTCAATTTTTCCGCGTTTAAGATCACGAATGGCTTCCTCAAATTTCGGCGTCACGGTTCCGGATTTAAGATTGGGCATTAATCCTTTCTGTCCTAAGGTTTTGGCAACCTTACCGAGCCCTTTCATGACATCCGGAATAGCCACAATGACATCGTAATTAACCTTGCCTGTTTCAAATTCAGCGATGAGATCCTCGAGTCCGGCCGCATCAGCCCCTGCCGCCTTGGCGGCCTTTACTTTATCGTCGGTAACCAATGCGGCAACACGGATTTGTTTGCCGCTGCCATGAGGCAAAACAAGCGTTCCACGCACTAACTGTTCCGGGTGTTTTGGGTCGACATTGAGATTGATATGAAGTTCAGCAGTGGGATCAAATTTGACTTTTCCCGTTTCCTGAAGGAGCTTAACCGCTTCTTCCAAAGAATAGAGCTGGCCGGTCTTAATGAGTTCACGCGCTTGGCGATAACGTTTACCTTGAGCCATAAAAAAATTGTTGTGTGGTAATAACGGCTTTCCAGACCTCCCACTAAAATAAATTCAGATTTAAGGTTAAAGGTTAAAGATTAATGCTGACTTAAATCCTAAATTTTAAACTTTTAATCTTTGATAGTAACTCCCATGCTTCGCGCGGTTCCAGCAATGATTTTCATGGCGGCATCGATATCGTGGGCATTGAGATCCACGATTTTCTTCTCGGCAATCTCGCGAAGTTGCTGACGGGTGAGTTCTCCGACTTTTTCTTTATGAGGAATTCCGCTCCCCTTTTTAAGGCTGATGGCTTTTTTAATCAATTCCGCGGCCGGAGGGGTTTTCGTGATGAATGTGAATGTCCGATCTTCATAAACGGTAATTTCAACCGGAATAATGTCGCCACTCATGGTTTTGGTGGCTGTATTAAATTTAGTGCAGAAATCCTGGATATTAAGACCATGCTGGCCCAATGCAGGACCTATGGGGGGCGCCGGGTTAGCCGCTCCGGCAGGGATCTGCAATTTGACAACGGTTTTAATCTTTTTGGCCACAGTCTTGGAAATTTATGAAATAAATGATAGTAACTGATATTAAATGCCTGATCTTTATAGCTTCGTTACGGGCTTAGTGTCAAGGGCCAGATGTTTTTTTAAATTCCATAAAATACTGAATCGCTTTTTTTATTTGTTCAAAAATTTTCTGAGATTCCTTGTTGTATTTTATTCCATAAATTATGTCATTGACCTGGACGACTAAAAAAGCCGTTTTCGGATAACCGGGATCGTTATAAAAAAAGGAATTCTGACCATACGATCCCACTTCATTGATAACGCCGGCGGGTGTCTGTTTTTGCAAAAATTGTCGTTTGATTTTGAAGTACGTTAAATTTCCCTGAGCTGAAGGTCCATGGATTTCATAAAATTCTATCGGGGCCTCCGCCTGGACTGTAAGACGATTATAGAAAATAACGAAGGAAGGGTCTGAATCCAGGGCAATGGTTTCAAATAAGTGCTGAACGCGGCTTCTTTTTGTCAATTGATACCCCGAAAAAATCTGGGTTTCGGAAAGGATTTTTTCAATTAAATTGGGATAAGAAGATTCTATAAAAGAAGGCGTGAGCGTGGGGCTGAAGGAAGCAGGAGAAGAAGCTGGCACCTGGCCATTGATCCAATAATCCGCACCTGCGAATAAAAGGGTTAGGATAACGATAAGGCTAAGAAGGTGAATTTTTTTCACGGGAAGCAATTATTTTTTCTTAATTTGGACAAAATCAAGTTCAATAGGTGTTTCGCGATCAAAAATAGAGACCAGCACTTTAACCTTTCCTTTCTCAGCATCAATTTTATCGACGATACCATCGTAATTAGCGAAAGGTCCATCCATAATGGCGACATGTTCCCCGACTTTAAAGGTGATTTTGAATTTAGGCTCATTCATGCCCATGCGTTTTTTGACTAAGCCAAACTCCTCGGGAGTGACGGGAACGGGAATATTCCCCGAGCCGACGAACCCCGTGACGTTGGGAGTGTTGCGAACTACGTACCAGGAATCGTCGGTAACAATCATGTCTACCAACACATACCCCGGGAAGATGCGTTTCTTTTCCTGAACAGGCTCTCCGCGCTTAATGACGATTTGGCTTTCTTTGGGAACCGCCACATCAAAAATGAGATCCTGCATATTGAGCGATTCGATGCGCTGCCGAAGGGCTTTTTCGACAGCGTCTTCATATCCTGAATAGGTGTGAAGGACATACCAATTCCGTCCGGTATTTTTAGCTTGCTTTCCCATAAAAAATTTAGATAAAACGTTGATAAATAGTCGCTAAAATTTGATCGATCAGACCCAGCAGCAATGCGCTAAAAATCACAAAGAAAAAAACGATAATAGTGATGCGTATGGCTTGTTTTTTGGTGGGCCATGTCACCATATGGAGCTCCTGGAAACTCTCTCGTAAGTAGGTGCGAATCGACATAAAAAAAATTTAAAAAGAGTCCTTGCCTACACCTAAAAAGCGCAGGCGGACAAAAGTGTAACAAAAGAGAGAATTTAATGCAAGAAAAAGTGACTAAGGCTTCCCGTCGAGTACGTGCGCGTCTTCCATGAAAGGACTCGGATATTGTTTAAGAGCCTCCAGCGTTCGTTCTACCAATTTTTTGGGGTCGGAATCGAAAATGATGTTCGAATTCTGATTTCGAGCGCAGATTTTAAGAATTTCCGGGATGTGATTTGAAACCCCCCCGGATCCGGTCAGGACTCCGACGACTTTTCCCTCGTCATAAGCCACGGTAAATTCATTAAGCGTCCCAACACCGCCGCCCAAAAGCAGAATGGCGTCCGCGCTGCGGATATTAATAATATCGCGTTCCATAAGACCCAAGCCTGAATAGACGATCACGTCATAATTCTGGTCAGGAGACTTGTATTTGACCACGTGCTCCTGATGGCTGAACGCTGGCGAAATTCCCATGACAAAACCGCCGGCCTGACGAGCGCCAAAAGCCGCGTCATCCGGAAGCCCCGGGCATGCGCCGTTGACTAAAATGCAGTTATTTTTAGCGATAGTATGCCCTATTTGAATAGCCTTTTTTATATTTTCCTGATTTTCAATGGTTGGGCCCTGAGCCGACCCCATGACGCCGATTTTGATTTTCATGATTCTTTTTTAAATTCTTATTATTATAACATATAATAATTAATTTTACCAGTAAAAAATTGAAATTTGTCCTCTATACTTTTACAAGTATGGGGATTTTTTTTGGACAACGGCGTTATCAACCACCTACCCGAGATTTATCTCGGCATTCGCGTATTTTTGTATTAGGAGCGCTTTGCTCTTTCGCTTTTATTGTCGTTATCGTTCGATTGTTTTATCTTCAGGTGATCTATTATGACACTTACAATACTCTGGCAAAAGAACAGCATTATGGGGCGATCACGCTTCCGGCGCGGCGCGGGGAGATTCTTCTTAGAGATTATCATTCTGAGGCTATTTCACGGCTCGCAACCAATACGACACTCGACCTCGTTTATGTGGATCCTTTCGTAGCGGAAGATAAAGTGAATATTGCCAGAAAACTCGCCCCGCTTCTTTTTACGGAAAAAGACTATGAAGCATGCAAAATAAAACAGGAAGAATGCCGTTATAAAATCACAAAAGATCCTAAAAGCGTTGAAATTATTCCCGTTCCCGACACCGCGGCAACCGCGCCCGCTATCGAAGAGCTTTATTCCTATCAGGAGATGGTGGATTTTGCCGCGGCGGATATCCTGAAAAAAATTTCAAAATTAGAAGTTGATTTTGTTCTTTTGGAACAGCCCGCAAGTCCAGAACTTATGGCTAAAGTTACGAATGAGCGACTCCCCGGCATCTCAGTGGATGCTGAAAAATTTCAAATTTTCGGGAATCCGACGCTGATTCCGGAAAGTCGTCTGGCAGATATCTCAAAAACGCTTTCGAAATTTTTGGATATCCCGATTGCCACTCTTGAAAAGAGTCTTACCCGAAGAAAGACGCGTTATGTGCCGCTTAAAAATCGACTGGATCCCGAAATTTCGAATGAAATCAATGCCCTGGATCTTAAAGGAATCGTGCTTGTCCCTGAGCATTGGCGTTTTTATCCGGAAGGATCGTTGGCTTCCAATCTTGTGGGATTCCTTAGCAGAGAGGGTATAGGCCAATATGGAATCGAAGGATATTTTAATAACGAGCTGGAAGGAAAAAAGGGTGAGATTTATGCCGAGAGCGATCCTTTCGGCCGTCAGATCACCGTGGGAGGAGAGAGTAAAATTGTCCAAGCCATTGATGGCGATTCCATCACGCTGACTATCGATCGGATCGTTCAAAAAAAAGTGGAAGAAATTTTAGCGGAAGCCACTGAAAAATTTCACGCGGATAGCGGCCAGGCGATCATCATTGATCCTTTTACAGGAGCGCTTATCGCTATGACGAACGCCCCCTCCTTCAATCCCAATACCTTCGCAGAGGCCTTTAAGATGCGTCCTCTGAAATCAGGAGAATTGGTTTATAAAACGACTAAAATTTTTAAAAAGAATGAGAAAGGAGAGTATATAAAAATCGATCCCGCCGATATTGATAACCCGAAAATTGATAAATACGTCTACGAAAATAGGACAGGGGCCGAGGCTTATAAAAATAAAGCGATCAGCGACACGTATGAACCTGGCTCAGCTTTTAAGCCCATTACCATGGCTATCGGTATTGATGCCAAAGAAGTGGAGCCCACCACTTCCTATGATGATAGCGGTTCCCTTAAAATTGATACTTTCGAAATCAAAAATGCCCTAGACCAATACAATGGAAAAGGGACAACCATGCTGGATGTTTTAGCAAAATCGCTTAATACAGGAACCTCTTTTGTGGCAAAAAAATTAGGCAAAGAACTGTTCTATAAATATCTTAAAGATTTCGGCTTTGGCGACTATACGCATATTGAGCTTGAAGGGGAAGTAAAAGGAAAAGTCGATTTTTGGAAGCAGTGGTCCAAGGCCCAACTTTTAACCACTTCTTTCGGCCAAGGTATCGCTGTCACCCCGCTTCAACTGATTACGGCCTGGTCTGTCTTGGCGAATGGCGGGAAATTAGTCCAGCCGCATATTATTGATTCGGTTAAACATGGAGAAAAAGTGGTCAGAACTACTCCGCAGATTATCCGACGCGTTATCAGTGAAGAATCTTCCAGCATCATCACTTCCATGCTGGTTAATGCGGTGAATTCCGGCGTAGGGCGGCCCGCCTATATTCCTGAACAATTGATCGCGGGAAAAACAGGAACTTCCCAAATCGCCGGCCCGAATGGAAGATACGAACCCTTCGGAGATGGCGCTTTTATAACTTCTTTTGTCGGCTATTTTCCCGCACTCAACCCCCGTTTTGTTATTCTGGTAAAATTCGATCGTCCGCGTATCGGAGAAAATACCTGGGGCTCCACCACGGCCGCGCCCACGTTTAAAAAAATCGCGGAATTTCTTATTGAGTATTACAGCATCCCCTCCTCCCGATAAAAATTTTCAATGTATCCCGCCTTAGCGGGATCGGCCTTTGGCTGGACAATTTTTATTTTTCAATTAAATTAAAGAGCGCACGCGGGTATCGTATAACGGTTATTATGAAAGTTTTCCAAACTTTAGAAGCGGGTTCGACTCCCGCTACCCGCTCCATTGCCGTCATGAACCAATTGGCTCCCAACACAAAATTCCACCGAGTGTCGCTGGCTGGCGTCACCCTTCTTCTGGCGGCGACTTTCATGGCGCTTAAAAAACTGGATGCGCTTGGAATCCCCATCCCCTTCGCCATCACTTTGCTCTTTGGCGTTTCCCTGTTCATTTTGCTTATTTATGAGCTGCTGGTCGTCTTTAAAACTCCTTTAAAAATTTTGGGATCGATTTTATTTTCCGGCTGTCGGGGCATGCTGAAGAACTTCTATATCATCAGAATTTTAAAACGATACCCTTCCCTTATTCCCTGGATTAAAGCACGGTTTTCAACCCAATATCCTACGGGGATCATGCTGACCATGGGAGTCGCTTCTTCTATTTTATTTCTCAGCGTCTTCTTTCGTATTTTGGAGGATATTCTTCTTAAAAACCCCCTGTTGGGGGTGGATCAGCGAATGGTGAGCCTGCTGCCCAGCATCTGGACGCCGGAGCAGACTCGATTTTTTGTTTTTGTGACTTTTTTAGCTAATTGGCAATCGATTCTATTTGTTTCAATGGTCATGATCGCGGCGCTGACGCTATGGAAAAAACAATACGTCCATACCGTTGTTTTTTTTGGGGCGCTCATCGGATCCGAGGGCATCGCCTTTATTCTCAAGCATCTCGTCGGCCGACTCCGACCGGAGGATGTCGCCCTGATCCGGGAGGAAGGCTTCAGTTTTCCAAGCGGCCACGCGATTGTCGCCACTATTATTTTTGGTTTTCTTGGGTATCTGATGATCCGTTCGAGCAAGCATCCCCTTGTTAAAATTTTTTCTTTTGTGGGATGTCTCATTGGCGTCCTTTTGGTTGGCGCCAGCCGCATTTACCTTGGCGTCCATTTTCTCAGCGATGTGTTGGCCGGCATGGCCTTGGGGTGCTTCTTTTTGAGCATCGCTGTCACCGCGATCGAAATCAATAAAAAATATGAATTTTTCAGACAGCCTAAAATCGATCATTTTAAAAGCCTCCTTTTGATCCCAACAGCGCTTCTTCTCTTTTCTTTCGGATTTAATACACGTTTCATTCATGTGCAAGCCATAAAATCATCGGAGGCCGATCGAGTGCTGAAAGAGGTCAATGATAACACGATCAGTCAGTTGCCAACCTACAGCGAAACGTTGACAGGGGCCATGATGGAACCCATCAGTTTCATTTATATCGGGAGCGAGGAACAAATTCAGACTCTCTTTAGCCGATATGGATGGTATAAAGCCGACCCTCTTAATTTGTCCACCTTGCTGAAAGGACTTTCCATGGTTCTTAAAAACAAGGAATACCTGACCGGTCCGGTGACCCCGTCCTACATCAACGGAAAGCCCGAGGACTTGGCCTTCCAACAGCCCACGGAAAACAGCACTTTCCGGGAGCGCCATCATACCCGTTTATGGAAAACCAATTACGTCCTTCCGGACAATCGATCTATTTGGGAAGGAACTGCCAGTTTTGATCAGGGGATGCGCCTGGGGCCGTATTATCTCCCCACTCACAGCATTGCCCCCAATATCGATGCAGAACGCGATTACATCGTTCGCTCCCTAGGTTTCTCGTCCGTTCCCTATGTTCAAATCTCCGATCCCCATTTGGGGCAAAACAGCGCGGGAGATCAGTTCTTCACGGACGGAAAGGCGGCGATGATCGAGCTCAGCAACTAGGGTCTAAAATCGCTGTGTTGAATCGACGGACAAGACTGAGGTTGCTTTTTAGGCTTGACTTTTTTAAAAAAATAGTTACAATCACCTACCAAACACTAAAAACACCTGACTTACCGCTTTGGCATGCTTCAGAATCAACACTCCCCTCTCCACTCATAATAAGTTCTTATGATGTTCGAAGGGGTCATTCAAAATAACCAGTAGACGTCATAACGAAATAAAAAAGGAAACAAAAACGATTCTATTCCCTAATTCCTTTTTTATGTTTACATCCTTTCATAAAACAGCCGCACGGTTGATGGTTTTAGCGCTTTTATTAACGCATTTACCCTTTTACGTGTTGGCCGATGAGGTCGTCGCCCCAGGCGACCCGGAGCCCACGCCTGTCGTGGAGGATCCTGTCGCGCCCGAGACTTCGCCCGAACCTTCCGCTGAACCTCAACCGGAAACTGTCGAAACACTGGCAGAAACGCCTTCTGAATCCGAAGTAGTTGCTCCGACATCTGAAGCGGGCACACAAGAAGCCGAGATACAGACTTCCGAAGATGCTCCGACGGATACGCCCTCTGAATCAACCACTCCCCCTGATATCGACTTTTCAAGCGTACTTTTAAACAACGCAGTCACGGTGTCCGGCAACGCACTTACACTCCAAAATCCTACTGATCCCAATTTGAGGGTCATCATTCCGGCTGGCACGACTATCACTGGAGCCGGCTGGGACGGCATTTTTCAGGCCCCAAGCGTTGTCACCGACACTTCCTTTGCAGGGTATCCCTCCAGTACGGATTCGGATGTCATCCAAATAGGTTCTTCATCCGTATCGCTTACGCTCAGTAGCGCGGCCACCGTGTATCTGCCTATCAATAACTACGACAGCGGAAAAACATATACGGTCAGTCGTGTGGCTCTAGGGAGTTCCACGGCTTCAGCGTTGACCACCATCAGTAACAGCACCTGCGTTGAAACATCGACGGCCGGCAGATATATCTGCCCTTTTACGACCACCAGCTTCTCGATGTTTTATGCCACAGGCGCTTCCGCAGCAGTTACTGTGCCTACTGAATCACCTGAGATTACATTGGTTAATCCAACGGACGCTAATATACAACTCGTTATACCTGCCGGTACTGTTATAACAGCGGATGGCGTTTGGGATGGCACTTTACAAGGCCCCCAAATACTTGCTCCGGGGGACAGCGGCTATTTAGACAATGGTTCGGATATCATTTTTGCAGGTTCGCCCGGGGCCAAACTTACACTGGATCGGGCGGCTGATTTACGCGTTCCGATCAAAAATCATGATTTCGATAAACGCCCTTATCATGTGTTCCACATTTCATCCGGCGGGGCTACTCCGGAAAAGCTTGGTTTATGCAGCAATACTTACATCAACGCTCAATGGTACTGTGACGTCAGCATAACGGAATTGGGGTATTTTTACGCGTTAGGTTCAGCAGCTCCCGTTCTTTCAGAAGTCACCCCTGTAGCCAATCCTACGTCTGACCCTACTCCGGATTACACATTCAACAGCACTGAAGCCGGAACGATCGAGTATGGCGGAGCCTGCGCTGAAATGACAGTGGGCGCAACTTTTCATATTTCTGGAGATAGCGTGCTGAGAGCCGGAAGCGCTTCTTCCGGCGGCAATAGAAGCCGATTCTCTTATTCTGATATTTTGAGACAGGCCGTGGCCGGCACAAATACCATCACTTTCCCTCCTTTGCCGGATGGCGCGTATGACGATTGCGCTATTATCGTGACGGACGCTGACGGCCAGTCGAGCGCACCGTTAATTGTTTCTCCGTTCACCATCGCTACCGCGCCGCAATCGGAAGAACCTCAAGCGCAACCATTGCCGTCCGCTGTAGCCGATCCCACTGCTCCCGTTGTTACGGGCGGAGGCGGAGGCACTTCTCTTCCTTCCATCAATATTTCTTCGAATGAAGAGACCGGTTTCAGCGCGATTCAGATCGTAACCGTCAACGGCGCTCAAAAATACAGCGGTCCGGTTCAGCTGGACAAGGAAGCTTTCACCGTCGACGAGGAGCCTGGCACAAAATCGGCTTCGCTAACTGAAGATGGAACGCTTGTCCTGAAGCCGAACAAGCAGTCGGAAATCACGCTCACCATCCCGCCCCATACGCGCGTGCAGGGATCGCTGAACTGGAGAAGGAGGATCGAACCGCCGCTCATTAAAAAAGTGTCCGATCTGGTCGGCCCGGACGGAATCGTCATTGCGATTGCGGATAGCGAAAAACAGATAAAGCGCGACGATATTGCGATCATCGTGAAAGCCGGCTCCAAGGAATCCTCGTTGAATTTCAGCAATCCTATCCGGTTTTCAGTTCCTCTGAATCTGCCTCGCGGTACTGCCGTGGATATCTATTTTTCGCCTGACGGTAAAACCTGGAACCAGCAGGGTCCCGGTGTTGTCGAGGATGAACATTTGATCATTGAGACCGATCATCTGTCCTATTTTGCCGTTAGCCCGACGCCCCAAAAAGTGGCCGTGATGCCGCCGCCTGAAATGGTTCAGACGGAAACAGCCACGCCCGACGATCGCCCCCTTGCCAAAAAAACCCCTGTCCGCACGGCCGCCCCCAGCTCGCGTGTCGCTGCTGTGCCAGTTAAACCGCTTCACAGTGCGCTGATCCGTAAACTGGCCTCCCGAATGAATGAAGCAATCAAATTCAATTCCCGATTGATGTATTATGTTGAAGACTTACTAACAAAAATAAAATTATGAAATTTCCCCGTCCTCTTTTTTACATCCTTGCGTTCGCCTTTTCATTCAGCTTATTTTTAGCCGGATGTCGCAATAATCCGAAAACAGTAAAATTATTTTTTGTCGAACTCTATCGGCCAGACCAAAAATTCACAAAGGAGTACATTAAAGAAACAGGATGCGATGATCATTTGGTCGGGATAGATAGGCCGATAGGCCCATCGGATGACCCTTTGACAAGCGCATTAAACCAATTGTTTTCGGCTAAAGAAAATTTGCCTCAGGGATTGTACAACAGCCTGTCCTTATCCGATCTGAAGCTGGATCGTATTGACACTCAAGATGGCAGGACGTCCATCTATCTAAAGGGTTCATATCAATTAGGAGGTTCTTGCGATGACCCCCGTTTTGTCGATCAGATTAAAGAGACGGTTTCGCAATTTTCTAAAATAACAAACCCCTTAATTTTTATTGACGGGAGATCCTTAGAGGAATTTTTAGAAAAATAGGAAGTAAGAAAATATAAAAAATAACTAAAACAAATCTCAAACCCTCCGTTTTAGTTATTTTTTAATTGTCTCCCTATGTTCCACCACACCACTGGTTGCCGCCTCCCGCTCGTCCTCCTTTTTGTGCCGATGTTTTTTTCAGTGATTTTGGTGACGCCCTGGGCTTATGCCGATGAAGCACCCATCATTCAACTCACTCCCGAAGGGGGTTCCGGGCCCGTTCAGGCGGCTTCGGACGAGCTGATCATCAGGTACAGCGACGGCGCCACCCTGAAAGACAGGCGGGACGTAAGGAATGAAAATGAACTCACGGCGGAACGCGTTCCGGCCAAT
>JACRIE010000039.1 GCA_016220165.1 Candidatus Peregrinibacteria bacterium | reverse complement strand
GCTGCGACGGCTCATTCGCCCACTGGAAAGCGAAGCTCAGCGTACATCGCGGCCTGAAATGGGACAGGAAAAGAAAAATGATGAACTATCTTTTGGAGAATTCTTAAAGCCAGCCCGCAAATTTTACCTTTATGCCAAAAAATATGTTATTATAATCAATATGGCAACCCATGATCAAAAACCATGGTGGATGCAAGACGGCGTCTCGCGCGAGCTAGCTGGTTTATGGACAGAGGCCACTATGGCCACTGATGCAGTTCGGGCCGAGACAGGCGCGGTTTTAGACCTAAGGAATGCCTGCGGTAAAGAGCCATTTCGACGTTTTCTTTGGCAGCAGCAAGACCGCACGAACCTTTTTCCGGCTTCTCACGGACGAGCCAACCCCGACATCATTGCCGGCATGAAAGAGCCAGAGCTTCATGCGCGCTACTCCGCTGTTTTAACTGAATACGACAGCGGAAGTCACCCAGTTCGGCGGGACAAAGTGGACTATCCGCCAGAAAATTGCAATCTCGGATACAAGTTACACCTGAACATTCCTATCGCTTCTGTCCGCGCGGTCTCGGATTACCTTATTCGCGGCAGCTTTCACCACAAATACCTTTGTGGCGGAGACATTACAGATGGTAAAATTTTTACGATCTATATCGGCTCGCAACGCCTCGCTCTTAGGCTGGCCGAACAGATCAGTCACGACCTCGATGGACATTTGGCAAAACCGTGCGAACCATCGGAAATTGAATTGGCGCCCAATGTCTGCGGTCGATTTAAAGGAAGCGATACTGATTTCACTCCTTATCCCTGCGGGGGCCTGCGTGGAATTCCACTGGTTAGATCCCTCCAGGATCTCGTTTGGAGTCCTCCCGAGAAACAAAAGCAGGCACTGCCTCAGGCGTTTGCCATTTTCTATAACCATTTGGCATCGCAATACGGTGCATTCTTCCACGGATAGTAAACGCTCATTTTCCAGGCTTCGGATACAGCGCTGGATCGATCGTTCGTTTGAAGCATTGGGTTCCGGCATCATGATCCCAGGTCAAATTGGGTTGGATCATGTTGTAATAAGGCGAAGGCGCGAAGGTATTTTTTGGGGAACCGTTGCGGAAAAGACTCGGAAGCGTGAACGTCGCGCAGAGGTTAAATGTCAGGGAGCCTGAGGACGAGTATTGATACGGAGTCTGAGTCGCGGGATCGCGCGGAGGCACGAATCCCGTGAGGTCGTTTTTCAACTGATTCTGAGAAGTCGGTAGTTGGTTTTTAAACTGCCAATAGTTGACGATTTCGTTTTGCAGGGTTTGCAGGTCGCTCACGCGTTGCTCGTCCAGGCGGATCCGACGCTGAGTGGACGGAGATCCAGCAATCAGAAAGCCAAGCACTAGCACGGCCACTACGATAACCGAAGCGCTGTAGCCCACTATTGTGGGGATTTTTGATTTATGAGGTTCATTTTGCACGTCCCATACGTAATACCCGAAGGTGGTTCCGGCAAGCACCAGCACCGCCAGCACTTTTAAGAGGAAGGGGGTCGTCAGGTCTCCGCTGTAAAATCGGTTCACGAGTTGGATCAAGTCGATAACGATGGTGATGGCGGCTGCCAGCAGGGTGAAGTAAATAAGCCATTTTCTGAATTTGAGTTCATGTTTTTTCTGGTTTTTTCGAAAATCCCGCTGGATAAACCACGACAGGATGAGGAGCAATGGGAATGACACTACAAGCATCGCGCTCGACGATCGAATCATGTCGAGAATGCCCTGAGGATAAAAATTGAGAGGATCGGGGAACCCGTAATCCACATAAGCGAACAAGAGAGTGATAAGGCTGATCACGCCTATATAAAGCATGACCATCATCAGGAGATGTAAAAAAACATCGCGGGGAGTTGTTTTGATCTCGAACATAGTTTTTGAATTAGAAATAGTTGATCTATTACCATTATAGAGATTGGGAGAAAATATTGCACGTCGCCGCAAACCGTGTTACTCTGCATGCGCCTTTTGTGGGTCAGTAGCAGATCCTTCGGCACTGCTCAGGATGAGCTACTGACGACCATTCAGGCTTCGTTGAAAACTCGCTTTTATGGGTCAGTAGCTCAGTTGGTAGAGCAGTTGCCTCTTAAGCAATTGGTCCCGGGTTCGAGTCCCGGCTGACCCACCAAAACTTAGAAAGGATTATTTTTTTATAGAGTGCCTAATGAGTGCGCTTTTTGGCGTTATTTTTGTTCATATATCCTTTATTTAAAGCCAAATAAATGATAAAATAGAAAAAAATATAAAACAATTATGCCTACCCATCCTCTTTTTTATTACCAATTTTCGCCGCAGGACACCTTTAAAAAGCTGAAGACCCAGAAAGAGGGTTTGTCTGCGCAAGAAGCGAAAAGCCGTTTGAGAATTTACGGCAGAAACAAGCTGACATCCGCGAAAAAAGACCATTTGATTTTTAAATTCTTCAGGCGTTGCGTCCCTTCTTCGAAACCGGTGTTTTTGCCAGCAATGCTAAAATCGGCGCGCCGGATAAAGAACATCCGAGCTGGTACTGTATCGGCGATCCGACTGAAGGCGCGCTCATCATGCTGGGTGAGAAAATCGGGCTCGATCCAGTCGTTTTGGATAAAGATGCTCCCGAAATCAAAGAATACGCGTTCGATGCCGGCCGGAAACGTATGTCTTCCGTGCGCAAGCAAAACGGCAGATATGTCCTTTATCTCAAGGGCTCGCCACAAAGCGTCTTGGAACGCAGTACAAAAATATGGGAGGACGGTCAGGTGCGCCCCATTACAGAGGAAGATCGCGCTCTGATTCATAAAAAAGACGACGAATATGCCTCCATGGCGCTTCGAAACATCGCCTACGCGATTCGTGAATTAGACACGTACGAAAAAGGAACAGAGCTCGACGTTGTTGAAAAGGATCTCACTTTTTTGGGCATTGCCGCTATGATCGACCCCACGCGTGAGGAAGTGAAGGCAGCCATGGAGATCGCGGCAAAAGCGCATATCCGCGTCATTATTATTACGGGTGATTATGCACTGACAGCCGAAGCGATCGCAAAAAAAATAGGATTGGCTGGCGAGCACCAGGACAAAGAAATCACGGTCGTGACGGGTCAGGAGCTCAAGACGCTTTCGGACGTCGAACTGGTTCACAAGCTAATCCACAGTAATCTCATCTTCGCGCGCACATCACCCGAAGACAAACTTCGCATCGTGGATCTTTTAAAAAAGGCTGGCGAAGTGGTGGCCGTTACCGGCGACGGCGTGAATGACGCGCCCGCGCTCAAAAAAGCGGATATCGGTGTCGCCATGGGAAAAACCGGGACCGAGGTGGCCAAGGATTCAGCGGAAATCATCCTTCTAGATGACAGTTTCGCCACGCTTGTGTCTGCAGTAAAAGAAGGCCGTACGATTTTCTAAAACATCAAGAAAACGATTTTTTCATCGCTCACCACACTCACCTACGTCACGCTCGTGATCATCTCGTGGATGAATATTTTGTCACGGCGCGTCGGTCCAACGGAATCGGTCTTCACGCGTTATCTCGTTTCCAACAAGCGCCTTCTCCTGAGTTTCGCCGTGTCACTCCTCTTCGTCTTCGCCCTGGTTTACGTCAAAGCCATTGCAGCCTTTCTCCAAACAGCGCCGCTTACAATAGCCGACTGGGTGTCGGCGCTCCTCGGCGGCTTGGCTTATCTCCTGATTTACGAATGCGTGAAATGGATCGGAAGGATAAGGACGTCCAAGGCCGAGCACGATATATAATTAAAGCATGGCCCGCGGAACACGACGACGAGGTTGTATAGGCGGTTGCGAAGGGGCGCTAGAATGCGTTACTCGTGGCTCGTCAGGAAGTTCCTCCACAGCGAATATAGCGCTTTCGAATTGTCCTGCAAGGGCTAGTGTTTCCTCACGGATGGCTCTGGTCTCTTCGGCGGAATCGACGCTGAGTCTCGCGAGTGTATTGGCACGCTCAGTAAGTCGATTGATATGAGCCACGATTCTTTCCAGTGCCCTCTCCACCGTAGGATCTACCGACTGACCGAGTGATTTTTTAGTTTTAAGGATCAACCTGGCCATCTTGGCCGCAGCATAAAAAGCCGTCAAAAAACTCAACCAAAAAGAAATTCTATCTGCGGCCATTAAACCTTTTTCTTTGGCTTCGCGATAACGTTGCATGACCTCGCTTTGATCAACGAAGTCTTTCATTTCTTTACCGGCCCATTTTTTTGCTTTCCCAAGAAGATCTCCGGCGTGATCGAGTATTCCACTTTCCTGACCCCCTTTGGTTCGGCCTGAGTCCGTTTTATCCTCTGGCGTTTCCGCCGCCTTCACTTCCTCAGGAGTGGCATGTTCATATCCTAGCCATTGGTGGGGCCGATGCTCCATAAAGCTGCTCGCCGTCGTGCCCGCGATAACTCCGGCAGCCGTCACAATTCCAAGATACTTCAGAGCTCCTGTCGCATTCTGGCGGACGGTATTGATCAAACCGTTCATTCGGAATTCTTTTGGATTGAGAGGCTCAAGCGGTCTAAGTTGACTTATATCAGTCATTTCATCATCCGGAATCGGTGTTTTGTCTGAACGAGTCATGAGAACGAATAGAGTTTTTAAAAATCTATTTATTATATCATAAAAAAGGGCTTTTGGAAAGGGTTGTCTCCAGCCAGCGCTTGGACTAAGATAAGGTCAAAGTCTTAATCATCTTTTTTATGCGAAAAAGCACGCTCATTGTTCTTCTAATGGTTCCGTTCCTTTTAACGGGATGCGACAAGATAAAAGAGTCTTTCAACGGCCTTCGGGCGGATATCACGGGATTCTTTGGCGGCGCCACGGATAAAGTGGAGCAGGTCAAAAATAACGTTCAGCAGAGTGTGCAGAACGTGAAAAATGAAGCGGCAAAAATCAAGGAGCAAATTGACACCACGCAAAAAAATATCGAAGCGCTAACGGAGAAAGTCAAAAACACCACTCAGGCGATCTCAACCAGCATCGACAAAGTCAACGAAGCCGCGACAGCGCTTGGAAAAGTGAAGGACGCCATTGGCGGCGCCACGCCAACTCCACCGCCCACCGATAAAACTCAATCTCAAAAATAACGCTAATTCGGGTTGGCCGACATTTTAAGATTTATCTCTTTTGTCAGCGTCAGAGGCAGCGCGGGATATTGAGCTTGAAGGCGCTTGAGGATGCCGCCGCTCTGCTCAAGGGCATCTTTTAGAGTGTCCGCCTTGCCGATGGCCGTAACCAGATAGGGAGCGGCAAGGGTAACTCCGCCTAAAGTAATTTGTTGCCCCACATGGCTGAAACCAAGCGTGTCATTCGTAAGACGAATGCCATTGATCGCGATGGCTTCGGCCCCAACGGAAAACAATTCATTAACAAGATCGACCATCCAAACCGCATCGATCGTTCGTTCGATTTTAAGTAAAATGCCAGGCCCGCTTACAGAAACCGTTCCAGCGATGAGCTGATTTTTTTTGATATCTTCCTGGAGGACATTTATTTTTTGCGCCTGGCTCGTATATTGCTTCAATTTTTCTCTCAGCGTATCAATTTCCGCGGAAAGATTTCGATTATTCTCCTGGAGTACCTTGATGGCTCTAAACGCGTTGTAATTGGTATCGCGCGAATCATTTCGATCGAGTTTACGCAACGTATTGAATTGCTGCACGATCAGCAACCCTATTACAATGCCTATCATGGAGTAGATCACGATTGAAATCCTTTTATTCATACTTCGTTATTCTAAATGAGATAATAGCAGGAGGGAAAGCGCCGCGATGCTGGCTGTTTCAACGCGCAAAATTCGTTTTCCTAACGAGAAAATTTTAGTCTGCTGTTGCTCGGCTAATTCAATCTCTTTTTCCGTGAATCCGCCTTCCGGGCCAATAAATAGAGCGATCTCCCTTTGTTTTTCAATCAGGGGCCAAAGATCAAGAAGCGAATGGCCTTTCGCGAATTCATACCCCAGTAGGGACGCAAAATTTTGCGTCCCTACATGGGATATCGCGTCCGCAAACGCAATCGGCGAATGAATTTGAGGAACGCGAGCGCGGCCGCATTGCTCCGTGGCTTCCACCACGATCGCCTGGCGACGTTCCAATTTAGACAACTTCCGATTCTCGGTTCGTTCCGTAATGAGAGGATAAAAATGAGTCACTCCAATTTCCGTCGCCTTCTGGAGAATGAGGTCGAACAGCGCGGGTTTTTTGGGGATTGCCTGAAACAAATGAATCGTTCGGGAAGATTCAGAAAGATTAGGACGGGATTCCAGCAATTGAACCTGAACCGCAAGGGCGTCGATCTCCACAATCGTCATCAGATGGTCCACAGCCTCGTGGCCGTCGAACAGGGCGAACTTTCCTCCCGCGCGCATCCGAAGAACCCGATGTAACTGGTGCACCAGCGCCGGCGCGCTGAGGGTCGCGAGACGGTCTTGAATTCGCAGATCCGGGACGAAAAAGCGATGCATGCTACAGGGGCTTAATTTCCAATGTCTAATATCCAATTTCCAACAAAATTTATTAAATTAATTCAAACATTAAAAATTTGAATTTATTTTATTGGACATTAGAAATTGGAAATTAGACATTGTTTAAAGATAAATTTCCCGTGCCTTGGCGCCATTCACGGGTCCGATCGCCCCATGTTCTTCCATGATATCCAGAATACGCGCCGCGCGCGCGTACCCCACGCTCAGGCGACGCTGTAAGAGTGACGCGGAAGCCTTACCCGTTTCGCGCACCACCTCGATCGCTTGGTCGTAAAGGTCGTCTTGCTCAGCGCCTTCGCCAGCCGCGGCCGCGCCCACAAACATATCTTCGGGCTTGCTCTTGATGATTTCTTCATTATAGACAGGCTCGATCGTGAGTTTGATGCGATTGGTCACGCGCTCGATTTCTTTGCTGGACACATACACACCCTGCACGCGGATGGCGCGCGACATATGCGCGGGCAGATAAAGCATGTCGCCCATTCCCAAAAGGTCTTCCGCGCCCACCGTGTCGATGATCGTGCGCGAGTCCACGCCCGACGTGACCGTGAACGCGATGCGCGTGGGGATATTCGCCTTAATGAGACCCGTGATGACATCCACGCTGGGACGCTGGGTCGCCAAAATCAAATGAATTCCAACCGCGCGCGCCATTTGGGCGATACGGCAAACGACCGCCTCGGTCTCTTTCTTGGCGTGTCGCATCATAAGATCGGCGAGCTCATCGATCACCACCACGATCTTGTACATTTTTTTCGGTTCGCCTGCGTTGTATTCCTCAATATTGCGATATTTTTTTCCGGACAGTTCCTCGTAACGTCGTTGCATTTCCGCGACCGCCCACTTAAGCGCCGAAAGCGCCTTTTCCGTGTCCGTGATGACCGGCGTCAACAGGTGCGGGATACCGTTATAGGTTGTCAATTCCACGCGTTTCGGGTCGATCATGATGAAACGTAAATCCTGAGGCGAATTTTGATACAAAAGCGCCACAAGGAACGTGTTCATGGCCACGGATTTACCGGAACCCGTGGCGCCGGCGATAAGAAGATGCGGCATAGCGTGTAGATCATCGATGACAGGCGCGCCGCTCACGTCCCGGCCGATGGGAAGGCGCAGTTTGGAATGAACGCTCTTAAACTCCTCGCTTTCAAGGAGCTCCCGCAGGCGCACCACCATGCGTTTGTCATTCGGCACCTCGATGCCGACGAGTGGCTTCCCTGGAATCGGCGCCTCCATGCGGATCGATTTAGCGGCCAGCGCCAGCGCCAGATCATTTTTGAGCGATGTGATGCGGTTCAGCTTCACCGCTTCGTGCGGCTTCAGCGTGTATTGCATGACTGTGGGTCCGATATTCACGTCCTTCATCACCACGTCGATCCCGAATTGGGCCAGTTTTTCACGGATTTTTTCCGCGTTCAGCTTCAGAATTTTGTCGTCAATAAACACTTCAGAACTGTCCGAGCTCAAAAGCTCCAGCGAAGGAAATTCCCATCCTTTGTAATCCTGCTCCTTTGCCGGAACCGCTTTCGCGTTGGACGCCCCTCCGCCCTTTTCAATGGGCGCGGGTTTATTAATGGCGATTTTTTGGAAGTTGGCCGCGGTCTTATTTTTCTCGTCTCTCGCCTCTTGTCTCTCGTCACTTTTCGCGAGGAGCGGCTTCACGATATTGAGCTCATTTTTGGCGGACTTCATTTTTTCCGGTTGCGTGCCAAGGGTCAAATTTCGATTGGGTACAAAAAAATCAAAAATGCGGCGAAAAGAAATTTCAAACGTGATCAAAAGGGAAATGATCAGAAGCGCGATCAAAATCACGGCCGTCCCCGTGTCGGATAAAAAGATCCGCAACAGCACCGAAGCCAGAAAGCCGACATAGCCGCCAAACTGCTCCACATTATCCAGCATGGATTCAGCCGGCGTCCGCATGTGCACCAGGCCGAGCGAGGAAAAGGTCAAAAGGACAATTCCCAAATAGCGCGCGGCATCCATCCGGATTTTGCGCGACAAAAAGAGCATGAGCGCGAGCAGCAAAAAAAGAACCGGCAGGAGCCACGTTCCAATGCCAAAAAGTAAAAATAATTTTGGGCGAAACCACTCCCCGATCATTCCGGCGCGTCCTCGGATGATCAAATAGGTAAGAACCGCGCCGCAGAAATAAATCACGGCACCCACTTCCCGCGCCACATGAGACTCCAGTTCAATTTTAAATTCCCGCCGGAGTCGGGGGTTTGAATTTCTCATGCTGTCAGCGCGTCGACGTGCCATGATTTTGTTTTAAAAAAACCTCATTTATGCTGAACCGCTCACAAAATAAGAATTTGGTTCAGGTTCAGCATTACTCTATTTGAAATTGCTTAAATAATCTTAGCGAATCCGCACGGAGGCCTCTCATCCGCTTATGACGAGAATGCCATGCTTTTTAACTTCGTAACCCATAATCGAAGCGGTTTTTTCCTTTAAATCGGATTCTTCTAGCAGGATCGGTTCTATACGCAGATCGGCATCTTTAGTCAATTTTCTAAGAATCATTTTTTGTTCCAGATACCCTTTACGGGGCACATGATCCATGACAACGGCCAGATCAATATCACTCCATTCGTGAGCTTTTCCTGTAGTATAGGAGCCAAAAAGATAAATCTGTTTAAATTGGATTCGATTTTCTTTTAAAATTTCCGCGTATTTTCTGATGATTTTTTTTAATTCATTTTTTGGCATAGTTTTTTGTACAGGAAAATAATCTTTTTGTAATATTTTTCAGTAATTGATTTGTTCCTCTATTTTCTCTTTTGAGAGCATATTTTTATAATATCACATTCTTAAAAACACACGTGTACCTTCGTGATAAATTATTGCATTTAAAACAAAATCATGTTATAATAAAGAATCAACCCAAAAACAAAAATCATGAAAAAACGTTCCAAAAAATCGCGTTATATCATTACCTTGTTGGCGGCGCTCCTGTTGCTGGGGGCGTTGCGGGACATGAACTTATTGCCCTCATTTGAATTTTTATTGGCACGCCTGCCGGAGGTCGCGGCCCTTGAGAAAGTCGTGTCCGGCGATGTATTGAAAATCGTTCGCCCCAAAGGGGTCGTCGGGTCTCCGGATATCGCCGTGAATCAGACGACTCATAAATCGATTGTCGTATGGCATGAAAAAGGACAGACCGATTATGATGTCTATGCCGCTCGGCTGGATTCTCAGGGCGCGCTGATCGGATCTTCTTTCATGGTGAATGGATATCGGAAGGACGACCAAAAATTCCCGAGGATCGCCATGAACGCCGCCGGTGACTTCGTCGTTGTGTGGCAGAGCTACGGCGAGGACGGAAGTGCGGCCGGGGTTTACGGACAAAAATTTACAGCCAATGGCGAGAAATCGAGGAGCGAATTCAGGGTCAACACCACCTTGGACAACAACCAAATGCTTCCGGACGTGGCCATGAACGCCGCCGGCGACTTCATCGTCGTGTGGAAGAGCGAATCCAAAAAAGACAGTGGAATTAACGCGCAGAGCTACGACGCGGAAGGGGCGTCCGTCGGAAAAGAATTCGCGATCGTCAAAGATGAAACAGGCAAAAAGGATGTCAAAGTATTGACGACGAATCCGGCGGTGAGCATGAGTGAAACAGGAGAAGCGATTGTGGTTTGGCAAGTTTCCAGGGGGAGCGGGTCGGAAATCCATGGCCGCGCGTTGAACGCGCAGGGACAAGGATTGGGAGGAGAGACACTCATCAGTGCTATTGCCAGCGGCAGTAAGAGCATGCGTCCGCGCGTTACGTCAATGCCGCAAAAACAATTCATGGTGGTATGGGAGGAAGAGACGACCAAAGAGAAGGTGAGAAACATCGTTTTTCAGCGGGACAGCATCCAGGGTCAGGTGCTCGACGCGCAGGGGAATAAAATCGGAGCCAATGTCGAAATTTTCGCTCCCGCGTTGACCCATGAGCAGGCGCCTGACATTGCGGCCACTCCGAAGGGAGCCATGGTGGTCTGGCAGGCGTATCATCGGAACAAGGCAAAAGATGACGATGACAAAATTCGGCCGGGTTACTGGGAAGTGCTGGGTCAGAAATTGGATCTTGCCGGAAATCGTGCGGGTGAATGGTTGTCCGTGGGCGCGGATCCCGATGAGTTTCAATGGACGCCGGCAATCGCGGGGAGCGCGGACAATAGTTATACCGTCGTCTGGGGCGCTCTGAATTTGAGCGAGATCAAGGCGGCGATCGCCTTAAAGCAATATTCGGACAAACAGACGCAGGCCATGATTCGGCCGCAATCGCCGGCGCGCAGCGCGGTGACGCTTCAAAAATAATCGGCGACCCTTTTTGAATTTGTCGAAGGACGATGTGGAGGCTTTTTAGGAGTTCCTTTTTTATGGCTCTGAATAAAATTATGCGTTAAACTACGTTCGCCCCTCGGAGCCATAAGGAACCATGGAAAATATCCGCAATTTTTGCATCATCGCCCACATCGATCACGGAAAATCCACACTGGCGGATCGTTTTTTGGAAATCACGGGAACCATCGAAAAGCGCGAGATGACGCACGGCCAGATGCTGGACATGATGGATCTTGAGCAGGAGCGCGGGATCACGATCAAGCTCCAGCCTGTGCGCATGGAGTATCAGGGATATATCCTCAATTTGATCGATACACCCGGACACGTGGATTTCAGCTATGAAGTCAGCCGCTCGTTGGCCGCGTGCGAGGGCGCGATTTTGGTCGTGGACGCGACGCAGGGCATCCAGGCGCAGACGCTGGCGAACCTCTACATGGCGCTCGGGCACGATCTTAAGATCATTCCGGTGATCAATAAAATCGACCTTCCCGCAGCCGAGGTGAATCGCGTCAAAGACGAAATCGAAAACACGCTCGCGATCAGCCGCGACGAAGTGATCGAGGTATCGGCCAAAACCGGCCATCATATCCCCGAGCTTCTGCGGGCCGTGATTGACCGCGTTCCGTCCCCAACAGGAGGGGGACTCAGAAAACAGCTCGCGATCACGAATGACGACGAAACCAAGGCGCTCATTTTTGACTCAAAATACGATTCCTACCGCGGCGTTGTCGCGTACGTGCGCGTGGTCTCAGGTTCCTTTAAAAAAGGCGACAAAGTACGTCTGATTAACACGAAGACCGACATGGAAGTCAACGAAGTTGGTTATTTCAAGCCCAAATACAAGCCTGCCGACATTCTCCTTCCCGGAGAAGTCGGCTACATCGTGACCGGTCTCAAGTCCGTCCACGAAGCCTCCGTGGGCGACACGATTTGGAAGGGCGCGTTGGTAGAGACGCAAAATTTTGCGTCTCTACCAACCGCGCCCACCGCCCTTCCCGGTTACAAAAAGGTTCTTCCCATGGTGTACGCGGGAATTTATTGCATCGACAGTAACGATTTTCCTTATCTCCGCGATTCGCTCGAAAAATTGTCACTCAACGACGCGTCGCTCACTTACGAACCGGACCACTCGCCCGCGCTCGGGTCAGGGTTTCGCTGCGGTTTTTTGGGTCTCCTCCACATGGACATCATTCAGGAGCGTTTTGAGCGCGAATACGACCTCAAGCTCATCATGACCGCGCCGTCCGTGTCCTACGAAGTCACGCTCCAAAAAGGAGCGGTCGAGCGGATTTCCGATCCCTCACGCATGCCGGATCCCAGCTACATCAACACGATCGCGGAGCCGTGGGTTAAAGTGGAAATCGTCACGCCAAAGAATTCCGTGGGTGCCATCATGAAACTGGTTCAGGGCAAGCGCGGAATTTACAAAAACCTGACGTACCTCGACACCGAACGCGCGCTCCTGCTCTTTGAAATGCCGCTCGCCACCGTGATCATCGATTTTCACGATTCCCTCAAAAACGTCAGCAGCGGCTACGCGTCCATGAACTATGAATTCATCGCGTACCGCACGGAAGATTTGGTCAAACTCGATTTCCTCATCGCCGGAGATCTCGTCGAGTCGCTCAGTTTCATGTGCCACCGCACCGAAGCTCAGAGCATGGGCGCCCAGATCGCCAAAAAACTCAAAGAAGTCATTCCGAAAGCTCAATTCGCCATTGCGATTCAGGCCGCGATCGGCGGAAAAGTCGTCGCGCGCGAAACCATTTCCGCGTTCCGCAAAGACGTGACCGGCTATCTCTACGGCGGCGACATCACGCGCAAGCGGAAACTGCTCGAGAAGCAGAAAAAAGGCAAACAGCGCATGAAAGCCATGGGCAAAGTGAATCTGCCGCAGGAAGCGTTTCAGGTGATTCTCAAGAAAGACTAAGTCAGCTATTAGCTATTAGCTCTTAGCTATTAGTCAGAGCTAAAATCTAACAGCTAAAAGCTAATAGCTAGAGTTATGCATTTGACTCTTTCTCAATTCGATCAGGCGCTCCGGGACAATCGACTTGCCCTGAGTTTTATTGGCATGTCCAACACTGGCAAAACATTTTGGGCCAAGCGACTCGAAAAAATCGGTTTCCGTCGGTGGAGTTGCGACGACGAGATCGAACGCAGATTGGGCAACGAGCTCAAAGCGCTCGGCTACCAGGGGATCGAGGACGTGGCGGAATGGATGGGGTTGCCGCAGGAAGAGCGTTCAACAGGCAATCAGCAAAAATATCTGGCCCACGAAACAGACTCGATGCGGGACATTTTAAGCGAAATCAATCCTCCGAAGGCGAGATTCCACAATCGCGCATTTAGAGGATTGTGGGTGATCGACACGACCGGGAGTTTCATCTACACAGATCCCGATGTGATCACGAAGGTTCAGGAAAATACGCTCATCGTTTGGATTCAGGCCACGGCTGAAATGAAGGATCTCCTCTTCAAACAGTTTCTGGAACACCCCAAGCCCGTGATCTGGGGCGATCAATATCAGCCCCTTTCCGGCGAAACTCCCGAGGCGGCGCTTCGCCGCTGTTACCCGAAACTCCTGGAATACCGGACGGCCCGCTACGCCAAAATCGCGGATGTGGCCATTCCCTACGAACACTTGCCTAAGGAGACCACGGGAAGTGAAATACTGGAACGAATTCGAAAAAATTTATGAAATTCGTCAGCACCAATCACCGGAGTCCGGCCGTGGGCCTGAAAGAAGCGGTCCTGAACGGCCTGGCGCCGGACGGTGGGCTCTACATGCCGGAGGCATTGCCTCGCATACCGCTTTTTGCGGACACCGATTCTTTTCAGGAAATCGCTTTTGAACTGTCAAAACGCTGGATCGAAAACGACATTCCAGAACGCGACATCCGGACGATCGTGGAGTCGGCCCTGAATTTCGACGCGCCGCTCAGACGCCTGTCCGATTCCCTGTTTGTCCTCGAACTGTTTCACGGTCCCACGTTGGCGTTCAAAGACTTCGGCGCGCGTTTCATGGCGCGCCTCATGGGATATTTTCTCAAAGACAGCGACCGCGATCTCACGATCCTGGTGGCCACATCCGGCGATACGGGCAGCGCGGTGGCGCACGGGTTTTTCAACGTCCCCGGCATCCGCGTGGTCATCCTCTATCCCCGCGGCGGCGTGAGTGAGATTCAGGAAAAACAGCTCACGACGTTGGGCGGAAACGTCACCGCCCTCGAGGTGGACGGCGTCTTCGACGACTGCCAGCGCCTCGTCAAAGAGGCGTTCATGGACAAAGAGCTGAGGAAAAAACGTGCGCTTTCTTCCGCCAATTCCATCAACATCGCGCGCCTCATCCCGCAATCGTTTTATTATTGTTACGCCGTATCGCAATTGCGATCCTCCGAAGGCGCGGATCCACATCCGCGCATTCAGGATCAAATCGTTTTTTCCGTTCCCAGCGGTAACTTCGGCAACCTGACCGCCGGTCTCTTCGCCAAAAAGATGGGACTCCCCGTAGCCAAATTCGTGGCGTCCACAAACCTCAATGACGTCGTTCCACAATACCTCAAAACCGGTCGATTCGAACCGCGCCCTTCGCGAAAAACGATCAGCAACGCCATGGACGTGGGCAACCCCAGCAACTTCGCCCGCATGCAGGCGCTCTACCAAGGCGACCTCGCCGCCCTGCGCGCCGACATCCGGGGTTATTCGTTTTCGGACGTTGAAACGCGCGAGGCGATTCAGGAAGTTTATAAAACCTACGGCGTCATTCTCGATCCGCACACCGCCGTCGCCCATCTCGGTATGAAAGAATATTTGGAAACCACCATCCGACCCCACGAAGGGGGTTCCTTCGGGGCCACTATCCGATCCCCCGAAAGGGGCCCCTTCAGGGCCACTATTCGAACTACGGGCATCCTCCTGCAAACCGCCCATCCTGCCAAATTTCTCGACGTGGTTGAACCGGTGATCGGCCAAAAAATCCCGATTCCGGAATCGCTGGAGCGATGCATGGCAACACAAAAAAAATCGATCCCTCTTTCGAATCGCTACGAAGACCTGAAGGAACGGCTAATGTAGAGTCGGAGAAGTTTTCTCTGCTCCCGAATGCAATCTTGCCATTCTTGCAGCCTCATTCAACACTTCCTCCGCCCACGGTTTGCCGCGATACAGTTCCGCGTAGGCAAGCGCACACTGCGCGAGCTCCGGAATTCTGGCGCAGACCCTTGCCGCCTGCTCAAGCAGAAAGTCGTTATAATCATAGCGGGAAGACACAACCCGGGCGCCAAGGGACACCGCAGTCAATATGGCCCAGGGGGTCTCGTCGAGCATTTTTTGAAGATTGGGAGGCAAAGGCGGCATGGCAAGCGCGCCTTCAACGCGTTCTCGCGCTTTTGCGGCAGCAGCCTCAGGAGCAGCTTTGGAAGCTGGCGCTCCCTCGCCATCCCTTTTGATATCTGCTTTAGGCATAAAATTAAATTTAATTGAATGGTTCATTGTTCGTATCCGAGCCGCATACCCTTTTCTTGTATGTCTGCGCCCTCTGCCAAATTCCTTTTCGCGATTGCCATGACCGCAGGGGCCCACGGCTGATTATCAAAAAACGAATTTTCGACCTCATCAATGAGGGCGCCGGGATACCTTTGGGCAAGCGCCCTGGCTACGATTTCAAGGATTTTGGAATAAAAGGGTAGGCGGGAAAGCGAATCTACTTTATCAAAAAATGCTTCAGGATTGCTTTCAGCGGCGATTCCCATCACTTCTTTGACCCACGGCTGGCACCAGAATAATTTAACATAATTAAATACGGCAAAGGCAAGATTGCGGTCTTTTGCGCACACTCTGGCCGTTGCCTCTAAAAGGCGGGAGAAGTAAGGAGTTCTGCCTTTAAAAGGTTCATAAAATGGATCACGACTAGCGTCAGCAACCGATAGTGCGGCCAGGAGAATCGCAGGACAATCCTTTAAAAGATCCTGCACTTCAGGCGGAAAAGCGGCCGTTGCTCCAGCAATTTCGGCGACTCTATGCCGAGTATCGTGCACAGCCGCATGGGCAGGCGCCGCTCCCTGTCTTGGAGCGTCGGGACAAACCACTTCCGCTTGAATTTCTTCTGCCATAATCCTAAAATTACAAATTTTCTTAAATTATATTAACAGAAAAATTAAATATGTCAATAACAATTGACAAAATATAATAAAGTATCTAAAATCAACTCCTTAAACCGCGAATTCCATGCGACAGGAAGTTTTTATCCTAGGGGCTTCCGGAAAAGTGGGGCGCACTCTCTTGCGGCAAATAGCGGAGAATGATGTGCCCGAACTAAGACGTCATGTCAATCCCACCGCAGTAGTGGGTTTGGCCAACAGTAAAGGTTTTTTATTGCAAAAAGGCGGTTTCCCGGAGGAAGCGCTCAGGCTGGCGGCGGCGAGTCGGGATAGCCTGGCCGTAATATTAGCTCTGCCGCCACAGCAACATTCTCGGCATAAAGGTAAAATTTGCGGGCTGGCTTTAAGAATTCTCCAAAAGATAGTTCATCATTTTTCTTTTCCTGTCCCATTTCAGGCCGCGATGTACGCTGAGCTTCGCTTTCCAGTGGGCGAATGAGCCGTCGCAGCTAT
>JACRIE010000038.1 GCA_016220165.1 Candidatus Peregrinibacteria bacterium | reverse complement strand
TCCGCTTCAGGCTTTCATTATATTCTTTCCAGTTGCGGATTCTGTACGGGGATTTTTTTTGACGGTCTTTTTCATATTTGTTTTTGTTTTGTATCCTGCCTTTTTATACTATACTCATGGGTGAGTTGTGCAACAAAGCCTTTTGAATTTGTTAAAAAAGTTTTTTTAGGAGCTAAAAATTACCTGAAGTGATTCATGAAGATCGCGCTTCTTCTTTCCGGCGGCGTGGACAGCTCGGTGTCACTCCGGCTCCTTCAGGAGCAGGGTCATGACGTGACCGCGTTTTACGTGAAGATCTGGCTCGAAGACGAGCTGAAATACCTTGGGGACTGCCCGTGGGAGGAGGATCTGAAATACGCGCGCGCGGTGTGCGATCAGGCGGGTGTGCGGCTCCAGATCATGTCGCTTCAAAAGGAGTACCGGAAGGAAGTCGTGGCCTACACGCTCCGCGAGCTCAAGGCCGGCCGCACGCCCAATCCGGATGTGCTGTGCAACCAGCGGATTAAGTTCGGGCAGTTTCACAAAAAAATCGACAAGAGCTTCGAGAAGGTGGCGACGGGGCATTATGCACAAGTTGTAGCCCGAAACTCGAAACTCGTAACTTGTAACTTGTTAAAGCGCTCGCCGGACCCGGTGAAGGATCAGACGTACTTTCTGTGCCACCTGAGCCAGAAACAAGTGAGTCGTGCGCTATTCCCGATCGGACATTTGACGAAATCTGAGGTGAGGAAATTGGCGCAAAAGTTTGACCTCCCGAATAAAAATCGCAAAGACAGCCAAGGCATTTGTTTTTTGGGCCAAGTGCGGTTCAGCGAGTTTGTTCAGCATCATTTGGGCGAAAAAAAAGGCGATCTGATCGAGATTGAAACGGGCAAAAAAGTCGGCGAGCATAATGGCTACTGGTACTTCACGATCGGCCAGCGGCAGGGCATCGGCCTGAGCGGCGGACCGTGGTATGTGGTCAAAAAAAACGTGAGGAAGAATGTGGTTTATGTAACGCGCGGACGCTCTAGTGACGAGAGACGAGTGACGAGTAATGAAATGCAAGTGACGAGTGACGAGTTTAAAATTCATTCGATTAATTGGATCGCGAGGCGATTGCCGAAGAAGCGCGAGGTGACCGTGCGCATCCGGCACGGAGGAGAATTGTTGCCGGGACGTTTGACGCTCCACCGCGACGGGAGCGGGACTGTGCGCCTCAAAAAAGCAGCCACGGGCGTGGCGCCTGGCCAATTCGCCGCGCTGTATGATGGGAAATATTGTTTAGGAGGCGGCGTGATTGCTTAGTAGATTTCCTTCAAATAGCATTCCTCGCCCCGCCACAGCGGGACTCACCTAATATACTTCTTTTAAATAGCAGTTTTCGCAATACACGACCTCTTTCCCTCCAGGCTGATATGACGTGAGGATCGGCTTTTTACATTGGTCGCACGTCCGGTTCCATAATTGCCGAGGATTGCGCTTATTGATGCGCTCGCAGTGGCGTTCATCCGGGTGCTTGCGCGGGATGGGAAGCCCCATGCGGCGATAGAACGCGAGCTCCTGGGGGATGATGCGGAAGTTGCGTCCTGTTGTTTCGCACGCGAGAACTTCGTAACAAAGACTGTCCGGCACTTTTTTGATGTCCTGCGGGACCGTTACGGTTTGTGGCTGAAATTCTTTCTGATCCCCTTCTTTCCAGCGCCCGCCGCGCTTTTCGACTTCTGCCTTTTCCAGCGGAAAATATTCCTGCGCCACGGTCTCGTTGAACGCGTATGGGCTCATGCCGATCGGAAAAAATTGGCCCCATTCCCCTGTCTTTACCATGTGGCCCACAATTTGGCCCACCATCTGTTCATATTTTTCCTTGGAATATTGTTTATTAAAGATGCAGTACTTTTTATCACGGAGATTGGTGCAGCCGAAGATGCGATCGCAGTTCACGCAATAATCGGAATAGTACGTTTCCTGGGTGTGCCGGCAAAAGAGTGAAAAGGAGGTGTTCCTTGTGGCATACATACCCAAATATTCGTAACATAATTCGTTTTCTTCAGTGTAGTTGTTGTCGTAACAGTCTTTGAGATCTACGACTTGGGCGCAATAACCGCAATCCTGGCAGCGGTCCGCGAAAAAGGAGTCGAAGGTGTTTTTAGAATTGAAAACGTGACTGCCGCTCACGGCTTCCGAGCCGGTTGCCAGCATGAAGAGTCGTGGCGTTTTTTGTTTAATCGCTTCGAGCTTCTTGACGAGCATGGCGTGATGCGCGGGGTCGCACAAATCGATCTCTTTTTTTTGTTTCAAGTATTGCTCCTTGCTCAGAGGTTGGTTGAAAATACAGTACTTTTTATTCCGTAGCCCCGCGCAACCGATGCAGTCGGAACAGCCCTGCAAATCGAAGCAGTAGAGGAGGTCATTACTGCCGGTGCAATCCTGGCAATACAGGCAGTTGTAGAGCTTGCGGCAGTCGATGCACTCGTAGCAGAGCTCGCATTCGCGCAAGACGAGAGTGTCCACGCAGTTTTTGGAATAATACGGCGAACCGTAGTAACAGTCCTCCGAGTACACGGAGCCGAAAATGAGGTAGCTATTTTTGACGTCTCCTGTGAAGTTACAGTAATCGCTGTTCTCGCTGTTCACGTTGAGGAGCGCGATCCGCGGCACAACCTTTTGGAGCTCGGCGAGCTGGGGAAAAAACGGTTTGTTGAAGTTGAAGTCGCGGCCGTATTCCGTGGGGTTCCAATTCCCCTGCCACCAAACGTCCTGGGCATAAATTTTGTAAGGCGCGCCTACGGGATACATCGAAATGATCTCTTTACCGCTGCCGTCGCACTTGCGGCGATATAAATGGCGCTCGTTGCGAAACGCGAACCGGCGTTGCTGGCGGCACGCGGGACACAGCGTTGGCTCGGGAATGAGCGCTTGTTTGTCATTGAAGGTCGGGGAGACCTTTTTATAGAACGCGCGGTCGCGATCCGCTATTTCGAAGCCGGTGGAACATTGGGTGCATATCATAGTTTCCAATTGCGGACCCGATTGCAGACCCTATTGTAGTTTATACTTCCACAATTGGATCCTCTATTGGTAGTCTAATTATCCCATAAAAACCATAAAAGTAAACACTCTGCCTTAACTGTGTTGATTTTTGTAGTATTAAAGCCGTATAATGGTTGTGCATTATTCTGCACACTTATATCGCATGGATGATTTCTTCAAAAAACTGGGACTGGATGACAAAGGCTCGCGCCTGCTGATGACCGTGCTCAAGCTCGGATCGCAACCCGCGTCCGTGATTGCCCATCATGCCAAGCTGGATCGTACGACCGCGTATCGCCTGCTGAAGCAGCTCTATGAACAGGGCTTGCTCTCGCGCTCCAAGCGCAATGGCGTGACTGTGTTTTATGTTGAAAAACTGTCGGATATTGAGCGATACATTCAAAAAGAGCGCGACCGTTTCAATCATCTAAAAAAAGATTTTAAGGCACTTTCGCCGCAGCTCGACGCGCTACGATCACACGTGCAGGAGATGCCCCGGATCCAGATTTACGACGGCTACGAGAAACTCCCTCATTTTTATCACGATATCGTCAGCCGGGCCTTGGAACAAAATTTGATCCAGATCCGCATCCTCGGGTCCAACACGTTCAGCCAAAAACTGGAGCGCAAAGAACTTGGCGGGTTGATTGAGGACTTTCAGCAATCGCTCAAAAAAAATCGCATCGAAGCGGATATCCTGATCGCCCAGGGAAATCTGACGCGCGAATGGCTGACGCATTTGGATTCTTTCGGCGTCATGGCCAGCCTGCCCGCAGCCGGCGGCGCCACGAATGTGATTTTGGTGGGGGATAGCGTCTTTATGGTGTCGTTTCGCGATTTCCCCGTTGGGATCCGCATCGATCATCCGGACATCGCCCAGACCATGCACTTTTTGTTTGATGTGAGCGGAATGAAGAGCGGGAAGCTGATGCAAAAAAATTGATTTTATATTGACTTTCATATACATCTGTAATACACTTGTGTTACAAGATAATTTTTTATGAAATGCGTGCGATTCTAACTATTTCCATGCCGGTCGAAGCCAAAAAAGAAGTGGAAAAACGTGCGAGAAGGGTTCACAAAACCACTAGCGGCTATTTACTGGACGCGCTCAAAATCGTAGAACAGATGATTTCTGAAGAAGAACTTTTGGCCATGAGCAAAACAGCAGGAAAGAACTATAAACAAGGTAAAACTAAGGCATTGAAGAGCCTTAACGACCTGATCCAAAAATAGTCATGATCATCAAGGCCATTCATTATGATCAGGCGTTTGAGGAGCAATTTTTAGGGTTGCCAAAAGGCATTCAAAAAAAGGCCGCCAAGGCCGAGACGTTCTTTCGAAAAAATCCTTTTTATCCATCGCTTCGGCTCCATAAACTCCACGGTGAGCTGAAAGATCTGTGGAGCATTTCGATCGACCAAAAATACAGGATCATTTTTAAAGCGATGGACGATGGCGTGATCTTATTCATCAGCGCCGGACTGCATGCTATTTACGAGCGCTGATTTTGGGGATCCTCCAGACATCGCCCAGACCATGCACTTTTTGTTTGATGTGAGCGGAATGAAGAGCGGGAAGCTGATGCAAAAAAAGCGGGGCTGATGAAAGTGGGATTAAGTTTTGAAAATCCTTCTGAATAATAATCCCATTAGAATGGATGACAATAATAGAGCGGCCAAACCTCCTACCAATTCCCCTGTCGCTGCCCCTGAATTTTTAATAAAAGAAGGCGCTATCACTGAAAGCAGCCCATTCAGAAATAAAACCCCAAGAATCAGCAACAGCAAAAATGGGATGATGTTCCTTGCCCGTATCATGCTTTTGGAAAAAGCTTCCTGTTTTCTCCAAAATTGATAGAGACGGATGATCATCACGATCCCCGTGAAGAAAAAAAAGGAAGCCGGCAAGACCAATTCCGATCCTGAAATTATGCGGGCGCCTACGGCTAGAGATAAGAGGAGAAAGCCGGAAATGAAATAAAAGAGAGAAATGATGATTTTATACATGGGGCTAAAGAATTTTGAATGTCTCGATCATCTGCTGAGCGGTTTTGACGAATTTGCCGTACGATGCGACGCTACCAACGAAAGACAGGAGATAAATTTTTCCATTCTTCAGGGCCCAAATTTGTAAAAATTGGCCATGGCTTGGCCCTGAAGTACCTGTATAAACCACTTGATGCGCCAACAAACCGTCAAGATCGGTAGCGCGTGAATCGATGAGTTTAAAATCCACTAAGGTTTTTTTCATTTCATCAATGCTTTGCTGAGTAAATGAACCGAGCGTCATAGATGCATCAGGGGGCACAATTTTTACCAAAATATTAAGATTGGCCGGATCAGCGTAGCTTGATTCCGGCGAAAAGAAAAAGGGCATTGAACTGCCAATCATATTTTTTATATTCCATTCCTGTGGAAAGTTTATCTGGATGCCGAGAGTTCTGTTTGTGTATATCAAGAAGCCGTTTTTATCGGGTTTGGAAGAGATCTCGGCGGGAGGAGGTGCTTCCTGCACGCTGGAGACTGAAGGGATAGCCTGCTGAATGACTGGAGGCGGTGAGCTTTTTCCGCAACCGACAAGTGAAACGAAAAAAAAGAAACTAATGAATAATTTGAAAAAAAATAATTTGGATTGTTTCATGAGGAATTGAAATTAAATTTTTAGGCTGAAGGGGCGATTATTTGAATGATAAATCTCTTGACGAAACACAATTAGATATCCAATTGTAGAGCCCCCCGACCTCTTCCGATTCCGGAAATTCCATGTAAGCAAGATGGGCAAATTCTGTGGCAATTGCGAAAACTTTTTCAGCCTTTTCTGATTGATTTAATTTTTGAAATGAACTACCCATTTGGATTAACGCTTTAATATAAAGTACAAACAAGGGCTCATACCAATTTGCAATAGAAATCATACATAATCCAGCCCCATCCATTCCCAGTCCGAGATGGATTTAACGATACGGGATGACTTTTCATAATGGAGGGAGGCGGTGACAAGGTGCCTTTCCAGATGATCCATGGATGT
>JACRIE010000036.1 GCA_016220165.1 Candidatus Peregrinibacteria bacterium | reverse complement strand
TCGCAGAAGCCCGTATCATGGGATCGGCCCTCAACCGTATGAACGCCCTCGGGATGCCGGAAAGCTTCAGGGCGGCATAACGGAAAGCAGGGGTCGGAACGTCATATTCCTAAAAAAATATTTGTGCAACAAAGCCATTACGAATTATAAATTTAAGAAATCGTTGGCAGGGTTCTCGCTCATTGAATTAATCCTTTATGTCGGGATCTCAGCGCTTGTTTTAACTTTTATTCTTCGATTTTCATGGAACATTTTTGGCGTGAAGGATCGCGTGAATCATACGACCGAGCTGATTCAGAATGGGCGTTTGGCGTTCACGCGTATTACTCAGGAGATTCATGCCGCGGACGATGTCCGAACGTGGGAGGGGTATGAAGTGGATGATTCGGCTGCCCAATTTGATGCCGGAAGCGCTAACAAGACGGAATGGGCTAATGGTCTTATATTGAGCGGCTCCGGTCAAACTTCCGGAATCGGAGAGTTCACATCCCGCGTGATGGATGCGGGGAAGCCCATCACCTGGGGGCCTTTGGCCGCCCTCACGCGAGCGCCGTATGGCAAGGCGCTGCCTGATAATGAAGGTGCCGAGACTAGCTATGAAACCGGAAATGCAGCCATGAACGACAATGTCCTTTTATATCATTTTGATGAAATGAGCGGTACTTTAGTCGATTCCTCCGAGCATGCCAACCATGGCGTTAATCACGGCGCCGCTTATGATTCTTCGGGGCGTTTTCAAAGCGCGTTGGAGTTTGGAGGGGGCGGCGGCACGAGTCAAACCATTCTTTATCCCACGTCGGATTCGTGGATCGAGCAGGGGAGCGCATCGAATCACGGCAACGCTTCCCTGCTTCAACTTTATCCCCGAAGGAGCCATCATCAGCGTTCTTTGGTTAAATTTGACCTGTCCTCTCTCCCAACCGGTGTGACGATCACTTCGGCCACGCTGCAGCTCATGGAATCGAGCACGTTCGGACTCCCCAAAACGATTTCCGTTCATCGCCTTACCCATGACTGGACCGAGGGTAATGGTTCATCGGGTTCCGGCGCCACGTGGACTCAATACGATGGTTCCCATTCGTGGGGATCTTCCGGCGGCGATTTCAGCCCCAGTTCTTCCGATGAATCTTTGGTTTGGTGGAACCCATGGGATTTCCCTAAGATCGATGAATGGGATGTGACCAACGATGTTGAGAAGATTGTCCGGGGAACTTACAACAATTATGGGTGGCTCTTAAAAAATAAGTATGAAGACAATTCCCAGTGGTACTGGTTTTTTCAGTCCCGTGAAGGAACTTCGCATCCCCAGCTGGTGATCAATTATACGTCTCCCGAGTCCTACGTGGACGCGGGAAATGCCAGTTCCCTTATGCCTTCTCAACTCACCGCGGAGGCATGGATCAACATGGATAACGCTCCGGGAAGTCATCAGTGGTATGGCATTCTTTCCAAGGGCGATGAATCGAGCCATGACGGGTATGAATTGTATGTAGGCGGCACTGACAATCCGCATGGTTCCAATAAGATTTCCTGGGCCATTGGTTCCACGGTTACGGTTTCCAATAGCTCTCCTTCGCCTGGCAAATGGGCTCATGTGGTTGGGACATACGATGGCTCGCTTCTGACCTTATACGTCAATGGAGTGTTTAATAGTTCCGCGACCGCGACTCTCATTTCCAATACAAAACCCCTCTATATCGGTCGCCGATATACGGATGAAGATCATGCTTTCGATGGGCGTTTGGACGAAATCGCGATTTATAACCGGGTTTTGACCCCCGGAGAAATTGCGGATCATTATCGACGCGGCGTGCTCAATCTCCGTTTTCAGGCCCGCACGGGCTCCAGTTTTTCTTTGACAGGTGATTTTACAGGACCTAACGGAACTTCGACGGATTATTATTCGGAATTGATTAATGACACGCTGAATCCTCCTACGTATTCATTAAGAAATCTCGCGACGAATCGTTATTTTCAATATCGGGCCACGTTGACCACGGATGACGCAGGGCTGACGCCCACATTGACGAGTGTCACTTTGGGAAGCCGGGGAAGCTCTTTTGATGTGAACCCCGGGCTTCTTTTGTTGGATTTTCCGGGAGAAGGCAGTGAGGTGATTGTTGATACGTATGTCCAGCAGGTGTTTCTCGGCGGACAGCCCTTTCTGATCCGCACTTTACGCATGAAGGAAGGGGAGGCCGTTGCCAATGATCTTACGAGCCAATGGGTGGATGTGACGAATTTTTCCCTTTCCAATCGCGCGCGCGCCAGCGAGGCTAAGAACGTTAAAATAAACCTTACTCTCTCTTCGATTGGCGGCGGTTCTGAAGACTCTTTGAATCTGGAAACGGCCGCTTCTGTCCGAAGGCAATAATGACAACTGATAAGAAAATGCACCTTAAAAAAGTTCGTTCATCATGGGGAATGAGTTCATTGATCGCCATCATGATCATCACCGCGGCTACGTTGCTTATGGTTATGACTATGGCCTTGACGTCGATTCAGGGGAATAAGACAAGCGTTCATGAACAAGCCGCTTCCCGGGTTTTTGCTTTAGCCGAAGGATGCCTGGAACACGCGCTTTTCGACTTAAATCAATCTCATGGCTACCTTGGGGAAATTTTGCCGTTGGGAGATGTCACTTGTACGATTGCTGTCACCGGATCCGGCAATGCCCGCACTGTCCGCGCTTCTACCGACCAGGAGGGGTTCTATACTCGCGTCCTTGAAGCCGCCGTGGATTTTAACAGCGGCTTTCAGGTTGGCCAATGGAGAGAGGTCAATAATTGATTTGCTTTTTTAGCCGTTGGCAGTAAACTATTATCAATAGTTTATTTTTTAAAATAAAAATATTTATGAAAAAGCAGAAAGGGTTCACCCTCGTGGAGCTCATCATCGTGATTGCCATCATCACGATTTTGGCCGCCGCGATTTTTGTGGCAGTCGATCCAGCCCGTCGTTTGAATGAGGCGCGTAATGCCCGTCGGTCGAGCGATGTCGCCAATATTCTGGACGCGATTGTTAAGTATCAAACGGACAACAATGGAACTCATTACAGCACGGTTGCCGCGCTTACGGCTGGCAGCAACTACACGATCGGCACCTGCGCCACGGGTGGCGACACGGGATGCACCGCTGTCACGACTCAGGCTGCCTGCGTTGATCTCTCGGCTATCGGCAGTAACTATCTGGCCGCGGTTCCTATGGATCCCCGCGGAGGCACCGCCGCTAAGACGGATTATTATCTGACCAAGGACGCCAATGGCGCCATCACGGTCGGCGCCTGTGATTCGGAAGGAGTTGGCAATGGCGGCAGCGGAACCCCTCCAACCATCAGCGTAACGCGATAGCGTTTCTTAGTGAATAATTTTAAAAAGGCAGAAACGACGTTTTCTGCCTTTTTCATTTCTTTTTTCATGAAGTCCTTCTTCAATTCCATCAAGATTAAGCTTCTCTTAATCCTTTTAGTTTTCGGGCTGGTTCCCTTTGTGCTCTTCAGCGCATTGGCATTGTGGACTTTTTATCTCTATCCTGAGGCGATGGGGTTGGCCGTTTACGTTCGATTCGGTTTTTTTGTGATCCTGGTTATTCTGTCCATTATTCTCGCGGCTTTGGTTCTTTCGCGGAAAACAACAGAACCTCTTCAGGAAATGATCGATGTTTTTACGGCGGTCCGCGAAGGGGATTTGAACGCGCGAGTCAAAATCGCGACGAAAGACGAGCTTGGCGAAGTGGCGCGAACGTTTAACGGAATGGCTGACCGACTTAAAAAATTATATGCCTCGCTGGAAAGGAGGGTACAGCAGAAAACGCGCGCTCTCCGCGATAAGGTTCTTAAAATTCAGCAGGAAAAGGCTAAGGACGAAGCCATATTAAAAAGTATCGGCGAAGGGATCATCGTAACCGACAATCAGGGGAATATCGTTCTTTCGAATCGGGTTGCCCAGGAGATTTTAGGATGGGGAGGTCAGGTATTTTCCGGAAAGCCCCTTTCGTCAGCCATGACCCTCCAGGACGAGAATGGCGTTCCGATTCCCCGCGATAAAGATTTATTTCAGCTGGTTCTCGCACGGCTTCAGTCTGTTTCAGGAACTTATTACTACTCGCTTCCCGATCGCCCCCTGTTTCCTCTCATCGTGCTAGCCTCTCCGGTGATTCTTAATCGTAAGATGACGGGCGTCACTATGGTTTTTCGTGATGTAACGAAAGAAAAAGAGGTGGAACGCATGAAAAATGAGTTCGTTTCCTTGGTTTCTCATCAGCTTCGAACTCCTCTTTCCGCCATGAAATGGTTTTCGGAGATTCTGCTTGCCGGGGATGTCGGCCATTTAAATTCGGAGCAGAATGAATTTATCGGAAATATCGCCCAGCTTAATGAACGCATGATTGATTTAGTGAACGCGCTGCTCAATATTTCCCGCATCGATTCGGGACGGATCATTATTGATCCCGTCCCCACCAATTTACCTCAGCTGATTCAGGAGGTTTTGACTTCATTGCAAAAGAAAATAGCAATGAAGCATCTGCAGCTGACCGTTCGCATTAAAGAGTCTTTGCCGTTGATTAAAATTGATCCGAAACTGATCCGCGAAGTGTATAGTAATTTGTTGAGCAATGCGGTGAAATACACTCCTAACGGTGGCGAAATTTCTGTTTTTATTTCTGAGAAAGAGGGCTCGATCGTTTCTCAGGTCACGGATACAGGCTATGGCATTCCGCCTCAGGAGCAGCGTAAAATTTTTCAAAAATTTTATCGAGGCAGTAATGTCGTTTCCGTTGAAACGGATGGCAATGGATTGGGGCTGTATTTAGTTAAATCCATCGTGGAATCTTCGGGCGGCGCTATTTGGTTTAAAAGTAAGCTGGGGGAGGGAAGCTCATTTTGGTTCAGCCTCCCCAAGAAAGGGTCAAAATCCAAGAAAGGGGATGTTTCGCTTAGCTCTTGATTTATGTTTTTTTACATCCGTACCATAAATTATCCTTATGAATTCTTTTTCTTCCTATAAAATTTTAGTGGCTGAAGACGATAAGTTTTTAGCCCGCGCCTATCAATTTAAACTCAGTAAAATGGGGTGCGCCATTATTTTAACTTCAGATGGCGAAGAAACTATCGCTAAAATTAAATCCGAGAAGCCAGATCTTGTCCTCCTGGATATTATTATGCCTAAGAAAACCGGTTTCGATGTTCTTACTGAAATGAAGTCGGCGGCTGAAGTTAAGGATATTCCTGTGATTATTATGTCCAATCTGGGGCAAGAAGCCGACGTTAAAAAAGGGCTTCAAGCGGGCGCTGCCGACTATATTATCAAAGCCAGCACTTCCTTAGAAGAGGTGGTTGGCCGTATCGAAAAAATTCTTGGAGGACGTTCCGGCGCAGGCGTTGCAGCGGCTCCAAAAGCGGCTTCAAAAAAAGAAAAAGTAACTTTATCGCCTGTTGCCAGCGCCGTCCCTCTTGTTTGTCCGGGATGTCATGGGGCGCTGCCTTCCGGGGCTAAGTTTTGTCCTTTCTGCGGGCAAAAGATTTGATAGAGATTACCAATCGGCATCACTCATGATTTCATCGTCATCCCTTTCGATGTCGCTATCGCATGTGCATTCGCATTCGGGACGGTTACATCCTTCGCATAAAGGGCAATCATCGCCGCACTGACATTCTTCCTTCATATTTTCGGGTTATCGAAATGGATCATTGTCTATTATTCCTGCTTCATTATAAAAATCAATCCTAAAAATAGCGATCCTTAAACGCTTGAGTTTTTGGCTTATTTTTGATATAATTATTAGATATGCCAGTGACGAGAGACGAGAAAAAACTTGCAACTCGTCACTCGTCTCTATTGGCTCGTCACTCGTCATTCGTCACTAAATTTTATAAAGTAAAATTTTATATGAACTTCCTTCGTCGTATATGGGCCCCCTTTGATTATTTTTTGCAGGAAGGATTCGGAAATGAAGAGTCTAAGCTCTATCGAGTGGTCAACGATATCGTTGTTTTTCTTATTTTTTTCTCGATCATTTCGATTGTTCTTGATTCGGTACCGAGTATCGCCGAAAAGTATCAGGCATTTTTCAGTATTTCCGACTGGGTGGTCGTTTCACTGTTTACGGTTGAATATTTTGCCAACATTTATGTCGCTAAAAATAAACGAAAATACATTTTGGGTCCATGGGGATTGATTGATTTTTTATCCATTCTTCCCACGTACTTGACAGGCGGCGTGGATTTGCGTGCGCTGAAGGTGCTCCGGACCCTTCGCGTGCTGCGTTTTTTACGAATGATGAGATTGCTCCGTCTGCTGAAGCTTGCCAAAACCGCCACATCCGATTATACAGCCATGAAAGGGAAGGGCGGCAAAATCAGCACGCTCAAGATGGATTTGCAGATTTATTTTGTCGCTTTGTTTACTGTCCTTGTGATTTCTAGCACTGCGGAATATTACATCGAGCGCGGGGTGGATGGAACTCAATTCACTTCCATCCCCAACGCCATGTGGTGGGCTATCGTAACGATCACGACGGTCGGTTACGGCGACATGTACCCTGCAAGCCCCCTGGGTAGATTTGTGGCCGCGCTGACCATGCTCTGCGGTGTCGCCCTATTCGGATTGCTGATGAACGTCATCGGCAAATCCATGATGTCTTCGCTGTTCGGCGCCGCGGATCTGGAATCGGCTGACGCGGAAGAATTGGAGAAGAATCTTTCTCAAGATAAAAAATAGATTCGGAAGCCATTGCGCTTTTTTTCAGTTCTCCTAAAATGGGTGTGATCTCATCCATTTTGCGCTTTTCGAGTATGTTTTTTTTGAGCCAGATTCTCCATGTGCCTATTTACGACAGTTACCAGGAAATGGTCGGTCGGGTGAAAGATGTCGTGGTTCGGCATAAAGGAGAAGAGTATCCGGTTGTCACTAAGATTATTTTTACCAAAGGGGGGAAAGATTTTTCGATTCATCATGATTATTTTGAATTATTGGGGCCTGGCGAGATAACACTCAATAAGCGAAATTGTTTCGAATCCTGGAATGATACGACCACGGACGAAATCCCTTTGAATCGCGATGTAATGGATCAGCAGATTTTTGATATTAAAAAAGTCCGCGTGGTCCGCGCGAATGACGTTCAATTGACTAAAATCAAAGACCATTTCAGTATTTTGGCTATTGATATCAGCAGCCGCGCCCTTCTGCGGAGACTGGGGTTTCCTTTCGATATTGTTAAAGGTTTTTTCAAACCGAAGTTCATCGATTGGCATAATCTCAATTTTATTGAAGGAGCCGCTGGCAGTTTTTCTCTGAACACGCCTTACAGAAAATTAAAGCAGCTGCATCCGGCGGATATCGCCAATCTTCTTGAGCATCTTACGCTTGCCAAGGGGTCCCAATTAGTCCAAGCCTTTGATGAAAAAACGGCTGCTAAAGTTCTCGCGGAAGTGGGATCTGAGTATAAAAAACCTCTTTTAAAAACGATCCATTCTAAGGATTTGGCTAGTATTTTGGAGGCGATGTCCACGGATGATGCCGCGGACGCGATCCGGCGTTTGCCTCACTATAAAAAATTACGCGTATTTAAACGTTTAGGCATTCATAAGGCCAGAATTTTGAATCAGCTGATGCAATATAACGAAGATATTGCCGGAGGCTTGATGGCAGCCGATTATTTCTCCATTAACGAATCGGCCACGATTCAGGACGCTATTGATGAAATTAAACGGAGATCGGAAGAACACCGCTCTATTTATCATCTATTTGTCGTGGATGATAGTGGAGTCCTGAAAGGCATTATGTCTTTACGAACCCTACTTCTGACTCCCCATCATACGAAAGTCTCCGAGGCGATGTCTCCCGTTTTGGCAACGGTCATTCCTTCCGCCCCGCTGGAGGAAGTCGCGCGGATTCTCACTAAATATAATCTTTTATCGGTAGCCGTTGTGGACGAAGAAAAAAAACTTCGCGGCGCTATCACGGTAGATGATGTCATGCGTCATTTTGTTCCGAGCGCCTGAGCCAGTTTAACTAATAATAATTATGGATTCTCCCCCTCCCAGTCGTTGGCGATCTTTCAAAACAAAATTTCTTTTACTGCTTAGCGTTGTAGGCCCGGGAATTGTTTCGGGCACGGCTGATAATGACGCGGGCGGTATTACGACTTATTCAGTCGTTGGAGCTTCTTTTGGCTACAGGATGCTCTGGATTCTGTTTATAATCACTCTTATTCTTGCGCTTACGCAGGAAATGGGCGCGCGATTGGGGCTTGTTACCGGAAAAGGGCTTGCCGCGTTGATCCGTGAAAATTTTCGACTTCGGACCACCACTTTTCTTATTGTGGCTAGTTTCGTTGTTAATTTAGGAATCATCCTCGCGGAATACGCGGGTGTTATCTGGGTAGCGGATATCTATGGAGTTCCGCATTGGGTGGCCGTGCTTCTTGCCGCTTGTACCATTTGGCTTGTAGTACGAAAAGGTTCTTTTAAGAGTGTCCAAAAAGTTTTTCTTACGTCCTCTTTTCTGTTTTTTGCCTATCTGATTACGGGAACGTTAGTGAAGCCCGATTGGACTGAGGCATTGAGAGAAACGCTCATTCCTTCGATCGTGTGGTCCAAAGAATATTTTTATACAGCGGCCGCTCTTATCGGCACCACTATCACGGCCTGGGGTCAGTTTTTCATTCAGTCTTACTTTGTAGATAAAGGCGTTACTGCCGAACACCTTAAATATTCCCGTTGGGATGTTTTTATGGGCGCCTTTTGGACTGATTTTGTCGCTTATTTTATTATTCTGGCCACGGCAGGGACACTTTATAAGGCGGGCATTCATATCGAAACCGCGGCCCAGGCAGCGATCGCGCTTCAGCCTCTGGCTGGGGCTTTTGCCAAGCATCTTTTCGCTTGGGGGCTTCTGAACGCTTCATTGCTTGGACTCGCGGTGGTTTCCATGACTTCTGCCTATATTGTTACGGAGGCGTTTGGATGGGAAGGTCGTGTCGATCTCAAACAAGAATCGCCATCCTTTTATCGGATTTTTACCTTTTGTATTTTTTTCTCCGCTTTAGTTATTTTAATCCCCGGATTGCCTTTGGTGCGGATCTTAGTGGGCCCCCAGATATTAAATACTTTCATCCTTCCTATTTTATTTATCGCGATTCTCCGTCTTTTGAATAATTCGCGCCTTATGGGCGAGCATAAAAACGGGAGAGTTTTGAATATCATTTCCTGGGTTTCCGTCTTTTTTTTAGTGGCGATGGCAGGCGCAACGACTTTTATGCTTATATTCGGGAGCGTCTAACGATTGATTTTTAAAAGAAACTATGGAAAAAGCATTTAATTTTTCCGTTGTAGATTTTTCGATGTTTATTGGATTGCCTGCCGAACCATTTTTCGAATTCCGGATGAGGCGATAGCACAAAGTAGGACCAGCGCGCTCTTTTTGGAAATGTTTCCCCCATCATTTTATAGAGCCGCTCGGCTGCTTTAATATCCCCCAGGCGTTCTCCGTAAGGCGGATTACAGATCACGATTCCCTGTTTTTGATTTGAGCCGAAGTTTTTAATATCTGATGATCTGATGTGAATGAGCGAGGCGACCCCCGCTTTTTTCGCGTTGTGATTCGCGGTTGTCAGAACTTCTTCATCTCTGTCTGAGGCTTCGATGAGAAAAGGGATTGAACATTGTTTTGCCCGAGCTTCATTCCAGGCCTTTTTCCATAATGTTGAATCGATCCATCCCCATTCTTCCGCGTCGAAGCGACGTAGGAGGCCTGGAGCTATGTTGGCACCAATCATAGTGGCTTCGATGGCGATAGTGCCTGATCCGCATAAAGGATCGAATAACGGGACTGATCGATCCCATCGGCTCAAAAAAACCAAGGCGGCCGCGATGGTTTCGCGCAAGAGGCGCTAGTCCCGTTTCCTGTCGATAGCCCCGTTTGTAAAGTCCCGCGCCCGAAGTATTAAGTAAAATAGATACTTGGTCTTTAATGATATTTACTTCGATCCTGAAAGGGGCGCCATCTTCATTCATCCAGGATTCATGGGATCGTTTTCTGAGGCATTCCGCAATCGCTTTTTTGGCAATGGATTGGCAGCTTCGGCGTGAGAGCAATTGCGATAAGACGCACTTGCTTGAGATATTGATCTGGCCGTTTTTTTTGAATGTAATCGGTCCATTGGATCTTTCTGACTCCTTCAAACAACTCGTCGAATGTTACGGCAGGGAATTCAGCGAGTTTGATAAGCACTCGCTCCCCAGTGCGCAACCACAGATTGGTTTTGACGATTGTTTCAGCATTCCCATAGAACTCAACGCCTCCGTTTAGCACGTTCAAATTATTAAAACCAAGGTTTTTTAATTCGTCCGCCAAGACGGATTCAATGCCAAATTTGCACGGAATAGAGAGATGATAGGGCATTATCATGATGCCCATTATACCTCAATCATCAGCAGGCTGAATTTTTTAAGATCAATGGCGAACTGTGTTATACTTTAAAAAATATTTTATAAATTTATTATTTCATGAAAAAACTCCACTCAGTCGGGCGTTTACTTCCCATGATGGCTGCCTTTTTTATTTTAGTCCCTAATCTTTCTTTCGCGGCGGACACGGCTGATACAATGGCGATGGAACATGCGAGATATATTTTAGCCTATCAAAAGCCATCCAGTGTTCGCATGATAGTAACGCTCAATGAGGTGCCTCTCGATTTTATTAATTCGACAGAGGATGGCGTGTCTTCTTCAGGTTCTTTTAACGTGGGTCAATGGATTTTGCCCGGCAAGAATCATTTTCGAATCCGAATGACTAAAAATAAAAAGGCAACCCTAAGCGATTGGAGCGAGGCCAGTCTTATTCTTTACGCGACCACCACGGAAGATCCAACCGAGGGAGAAAAAGCCGTTGATTATCAGTGGTCTGTTGAAAAAGGCGACAAACTCCCCGTGAGCGTTTCAAAATCATTTGAAGTCAAAGACGCGCCTCCTAGTGATTTTTGGCCTAAGGCAAAACCGATCACTCTGACTCAGGAAGGTAAAAAAGCGGTTCTTGATCTCATGCGATCGGTCATCGATGCGTTTTCCAAAAAAGATTACGAGAGAGGTATTATTCTTACGGAGTACGGGACGAATGAAATTTTTCGCACGACCTATTCGACACCGATGCCTCGGGAAAAAATTGTGAATTTATACAAGAGTATTTTTGAGGGAAGCGACATGACTTTTAGGCCTATTGACAGCAACAAATTAATTTTTCGATTTATCGCCAAAAGGCGTATTCTGCTGGTCACCTATCGCGATGGAACGGCGGCTATTAAAGCGGAATCCAAGGATGGAAAGAATAGCGTGGGAATCAACGTATTGGTCGCTCCGGTGGATGGGAAATGGACTTTTGTAAGAAACTAAAAGAGCTCTTTTATTGGGCAAGATAAGAATATGAATTTCATTTTGACACCTGCTCAGAAAGGCGAGATTTATAATTTTTTTGGGGCGCTTTTATGGAGTCTTTTTCCCATTGTCACTCTATTCTCCTATCATGCGGTCGCCCCTTTGTTCGCGGGCGCATTGAGCACTTTGTTCGCGGCGCTCTTTTTCGCGATCCTTCTCACTGTCCGGAAGGAGTGGCATGAACTTACGGTTAAAAAGTCCTGGAAGGATATAATGGTCGCCACTGTCTTGATCGGAATTGTTTATTACGCCCTTATGTTTATCGGTATTCAGAAAACAACGGCCGGCAATGCCGGAATCATCAGTCTTATGGAAGTATTTTTTTCGCTTTTTCTCCTCAGACTTTTCAAGAAGGAATTTCTTAAAAAGTCCCATATCGCGGGGGCTGTTTTAATGTCGCTAGGGGCTTTTATGGTTCTTTTTCAGGAGGGGATAGAGGTCAACAAGGGCAATCTTCTTATCCTTATTGCGGCGGCGGCGCCTCCGCTGGGCAATTACTTCGCTCAGGAAGCGCGAAAAAAGGTCGGTTCCAATGCTATCATGTTTTTACGCAGTTTGATCAGCGGCCTTTTTTTATTATTGTTAGCGTATGGATTAGAGCTTCCTCCCAGCGCTCAGGAGCTGGCACTATCCATTCCATTTATTTTTGCGAACGGCTTTTTATTATTGGGGCTTTCTAAAATTCTCTGGATTGAAGCGATCCATCGTATTCCTATCACCAAAGCGATCGCGCTTAATTCAGTCACGGCGCTTCTCACGCTTTTTTTCGCCTATTTCACGCTTAAAGAAATTCCGACGCTGTGGCAGATAGTTGGAGTCGCGCCAATGTTGATAGGTATTTTTTTGCTGACTGATTTTAGAAATTGGTCTGCCGCGCGTTCCTGAAAACGCGGCAGGAGTTCGATCTGGCGGCAGTTCAGGCAATTTTGAGATTCGTAACGCCATTCGGATCAATCGTTCGATGCCACGGATTTTATGGCTTTGGTCCGGCATGGCAAAAGTGATGGCGCGTCCGGTCTTTCCGGCGCGGGCGGTGCGTCCGATACGATGCACGTAGTCTTCCGCGTCCTCCGGGATATCGTAATTGATCACGAGTTCGATGTTTTTGACGTCAATGCCTCGGGCCGCGATGTCCGTGGCGACCAGCACTCTATATTTGCCACTCTGGAATCCGGACAAGGCGTCCCGCCGCTGAGAGAGCGATCGATTGGAGTGGATTTCGGCAGTGGTGTGCCCCATGTGTCGTACCGCGCCGCAGATTTTTTTCGCTCCGTATTTGGTGCGGGAGAAGACAAGGACAGTTCCGGAGTATTTTTGAAGTAAGGCTTCGAGCAAACGATTTTTTTGCATTTTTGGAACGATAAAGACTTCCTGCTCCACTCGTTCCACAGTAGTGCCCGGCCGCGCGATTTCAATTCGTACGGGCAGTTTCATGTGCATGGTGGCGATTCTCACGATATCGTCCGGCATGGTGGCGGAAAATAACATGGTTTGCCGTTCCACGGGCACGGCCCTCAGGATTTGCCTGATTTGAGGCGCGAATCCCATGTCGAGCATGCGATCGGCTTCATCCAATACCAAGATGCCGATATCTTGTAAGTGCAACGTCCTTTGTTGGAGATGGTCAATGAGACGCCCCGGCGTGGCTATAACCACATTGGGATTATTTCGGATGTCTCGTATCTGGCCTCCCATGGGAGCCCCTCCAATCAGCACCGCTGTTTTTAATCCAAAGGGGCGGCCGATTTTTAGGAATGTCTCGTCGACCTGTATCGCGAGTTCGCGCGTAGGGAGAATGATGAGCGCTCGGCCCCGTAAGGGCGTGAGCCCCTGGAGAATAGGCACCGCAAAAGCGAGCGTTTTTCCCGTGCCTGTTTGCGCGATGCCGATTAAATCCTTTCGATCCAGAGCGATGGGGATCGCTTTATGCTGTATGGGCGTAGGCGTGCTAAACCCTAATCGATGGAGTATTTCGAGAATTTTAGGCTTGATTCCGAGTCCGGCAAAACCCGTGGTTCCTTGCCCTGTGGTATGTGGTGAATTTTCCATGGGTTTCAGTATAGACCTTTATTGGCTTTTATGCACGCCTTTTAATTATCAAGATTCGATTAAAAAAAGCTGAATTGCGGACTGCTTTTATGATAAGCTATGAATAATCCTATTTCATTTATTATTTTTTATGAAAAGAACTGCCTGGTTTTATGTCCTTTTGGTTCCGGTTACTATTATTTTTCTTTCGGCCTGTAGCCCTAAGCCTCAGCCACCTGTTGTGGATTTAGGAAAACTAGCGGTTCCCGGGAACGCGACTCAAGCGCTTACTGATGTCGCGAAGAATATTGAAGAAGCGCAAAAAAATGGAGATTTGCAAAAACAGACGGAGGCGGTTCAGAAAGTGGCAGACAGTTATGCCAAACTTGGAGCGCAATTCGAGCTTAACGATTACGACAAACTGGAATCGGTGGATCTTCCGGACGGATTTCCGTCTGAATTAGTTTATAAAGAGGCAAAAGCCACGCAGTCGTCCGATAGCAGCAATGAAAGCTATATCGATAAAAGCCTCACGTTAAAAACCAAGGCGTCATTCAAGGATGTCAAAGATTTTTATAAAACACTTTTTTCGGCCGCTCCCTGGAAGATCACGTCTCAATCGTCGGAAAGCGGACAGGCTAGCTATGAGGCGCAACAAAGCAACGGAATATCTGTCGGTGTCCGCATTTCTTCCGACGCCTACTCGAGTCTCACGGAGATTAGTTTGCAATACAGCGGTAGTATCGCGCAGCAATAGCTTATAGCGGATTGACCTTCTTCTCCTTTTTCGGCTTCGTGGCCTTGACGGCCTTTTTTGCTTTTGCAGCGACTATTTCCGGCTTTTTTGGCTCCTCAAACTTCATGACCCTTTCTTCTTTTTCGATTTTTGGTTCATTTTTTAGCTCATTTTCGGGCTTTCCAACGACGAATGATTTTTTGCCTTGTATGGTTTCCAGAATTTTTACAATTTTATCGAGTTTTTCAATCAATCGCTCAAATTGCTCATTGGATTGGCGTGGTTTTTTCAGGTCGAAATTCTCATTTTTATTGGCGCCGAAACAGTCCCTGCAAAAAACAGGCTTGTCGCCCGTGGGCCGGAAGGGGACTTCGCATCGCTTGCCGCAATCGGCGCAGGTCGCTTCGTGCATGGGTCGATCTTCTCCACGACTTTGAAAGGAGGGCCTATCCGAGAAGCTAGGTCTTTCATCTCTTCGGTCGAATTTTTTGAAACCACCCCTTTCGAATCCATGCGATCCGGAATCTTCTTCCTTTTTAAAGCAGTTGTTGCAATAGACCGGCTTCATGCCGTTGGGCTTAAAAGGAACTTCACACTCGTTTCCGCAATCGGAACAGGTGGCTCGATGCATCATGGCAGGGCCTCTGTCGCTTCTGCCGCCAAATCCTCCGCTAAACCGTTTGGCTCCGAACTTCTTACGTTTATCAAAATCTCCCATAGTCTTATGATTAATGGATTAAATGAAACAAGATACTATCTTGTTTTTTATTGAGAAGCAAGCATTTTGCTCTTACTTCTTTTTGCTCTTTTTTGGTTTCTTTTTGTCCTTTCTTCGTGCGGCGTTGCCTTTAGCCATTTGTTTTAAATAAAGAAGTAATAATATCACTATACCTCTTTAATTGTGTTTGTCATAATTTTTATCAAAAAATTAGCTGAAGACCTTACGGGCGCAAGCCCGTGGTTGAAAGCTTAGCGGCGAAGCCGCTATTATGGGGGCATGGAAACACGGCTCAGCTCCCATGGGGCGTACAGGCACCTTTATCATCTGGTGTGGATACCGAAGTATCGTCATAAGGTGTTGGTCAGAGGGGTTGAAACATATGTAGAACGTCAGCTTTCCCTGATTGCCGGGCTTCGGCCGGATGTCGAGGTGGTCAGCTACAATGTCCGGCCCGACCATGTCCACCTCATCATGGTCATCCCTCCCAAATATGCGGTGTCGAAGATTGCCGGCGAGATCAAGGCCGATCCGGGCAGAGAAATCAGGGAAAAGTTCGAATGGATCAGGGGGAAATACAGGAATGATGTCTTCTGGTCTCCAGGTTTCTTCTCCTCCACCGTCGGCATTGACGAGGAAAGTGTCAGAAAATATGTTGAATTTCAGGAGAAGGTTGACAGGGGAAATTATCAGCTGAAGCTCGGGTTTTAAGTGCCACGGGCGCAAGCCCGTGGGTATCTACCAATCGTTTGGAGCTTTAATATTTTTGTATGATAAAATGAATTGTCAACTTTTTAATCCTTTTATATATGTTTAAGAATTTTTTTAGAGTTTTCCCGTTGACTGTTATGGCGATGCTCCTGATTGCGTGCAGCCGGACAATTGATACCAAGACTCCCGCTACGCCTTCAAGCGAAACGCCTCCTCCTTCGGCAGACGTGCCGGTGAACGTTCCCAGTCCCGCGAATATCCCGAATTCCGTCAGTCCCGCTGTTGCGTACTCCCGATGCGAGGCTGTCACAGACCCCCAATTCAAAGAACTTTGTCTTGGCGGAGCGGCTATCGACACGAATGATATAGATAAATGTTCCACTTTTTCCAAAATGGTGCGTTTATCCTGTGTCACAGGAATTGCTTCCAGGCGAAAAAACTCAAGCCTTTGCGATAAATTACCCAAGGAAGACGCTGATTTGTGCCGCATGGCGTTTCAGAATCAACCGTGAGCGAAGTCAGCGAGTTATCTGACCTTTTCGTTGGCGATAAATTGCCTAATGTCGTTGATCGTTCCCATGAATTGGGCCGGAAAAATGATTGTGGAATTTTTTTCAACGCTGATCTCGGCCATGGTTTGCAGATTGCGTAATTGCAGGGCGATCGGATGCTCGGCCATGACGTCCGCGGTTTCAGCCAACTTCTGACTGGCCAGCAACTCTCCTTCCGCCGCGATGATTTTGGCCCTTTTTTCCCGTTCCGCTTCCGCCTGTTTGGCCATGGCCCGCTGCATGTTTTCCGGCAATTCGATGTCTTTGATTTCCACGACCGAGACGACTACGCCCCACGGCTCGGTGCTGGCGTCCAGAACGGTTCTAATCTCTTTGTTGATTTCATCCCTTTCGGATAAAACCTCATCGAGCTGGAACCTGCCGACGATATTTCGCACGGTGGTCTGGGCGATCTGATTGATGGCGTTCATCACGTCCGCAATGGATACGATGCTCTTTTCCGCATCAACGATTTTGTAATACGCCACGGCGGATATGTCCACGGACACATTGTCCTTGGTGATGATTTTTTGCGCAGGGATGGGCAACGTAATCGTCCGGAAATCGATTTTTTGCATACGATCGACGTAGGGAATGATCCAGTTCAGCCCGGGATCGCGGCTGGAGATTATTTTCCCAAAACGAAAGACGACGCCTTTCTCATATTGCTGAACGATCCTGAATCCAGGCAACACAAATAATATGATAAATGGAATTAGAATCGGAAGTGCCGCTGTGAGGATTTCCATAAAGATAAGGTTAACGATTTATGATGTGATTATAGGGCACTCAGCGGAATTTGCAAAAACCATACGATATTTCTCATTTATGGTTGTCAGAATTTTGATGGCTATTTAAAGGGGCAGGTATTTTGACCCCTTTTTATCACCGCGTTTTTTAATGAAACCCTTTTCAATCAACTTTTTCAGATAGCGCTGGGCAGTACGCCTGGAAACCGTCAGTATATTTTCGATGTCCGTGCTGGTTATATGGTTCATTTCCTGTAAAAAATCGAGAATCTGTATTTCGTTTTCAGAAAGGATGATTTTTTCTTTTAAGTTGGTTTTTCTGACGTATAAAAATGGCTTGATTTTGTCCATCACCAGTTCCATTTCCGAAAGGAAGCCCGTCACAAAGTATTCCAACCAACGCGTCAGATTATCCCTGCTTCGCTCCTCGTAATTTTTACCCAAATGGATCGCGTCGTAATAAGCGGAACGATCGGTATTGTAGTAATTTTCTAGGGCGAATAGTTTCCGGAAATCGTATTTTTCCGTGTATAGAATCAATGTGGCCAGTAACCTGACGGCACGCCCGTTCCCGTCCACAAAAGGATGAATGGCCGCCATCTCCGCGTGGGCGATGCCGGCGATGATTACGGGTGACAGCTCTTCTTTCTTAGATCGGTTTATCCATTCGCATAGGTTTTTAATAAGTTTCGGGACTTTTTTGTATCTCGGCGCCGTATAGCGGACGGTTTGAGAAATCGGCGTCCGGGATACGATGTACACAGGCTCTTTGCGGTATTGACCGCTCCTTTCTTCACGGAGGATGTGGGCGCTTAATAGTCCGTGTATTTTTAAAACTTCTTTTTCCGTAATGTTCGGAGAACTTTTTTTAGAAATCCAGTCCAGGGCCTTTTTGTAATTTTTGACTTCGTGTATTTCCCGTGGGATCGCGCGGACTTCCTTGCCGACCAGTACTTTTTTGACTTCAAATTCATTCAGAGCATTCCCCTCAATCGCTGTGGAATGATGCACCATGGAAAGCACTGCCTCCCTTTTAAGCCTGTATTCTTCTTTTGGATGAATAGGGCAGGTGACAATTTTTTCATGGATAACTTCAATGCGGTTTAAGTTTTTAAGCATGCATGCGGTTATTCTGAATTGCGGATCAAACATATAATGAAGTGTCGTTAAAATTGTCGTTTATCTGTCGTTATTATGACTGAAAAATACGTAAAAATCAAGCCATTTAGCTTGATCTGGCGTGCCAGCCATAGTGCCGAGTCCTCGGGACGAAGGCCGGCTCCCCCGATCGGACGAAGTCGGAATTAAATTTTGCGTTTACGCTGACGGTTTTTTATATACCTTTCAATCGCCTCTTTGCTTGTGATCCAGTTGCGGCCTGCTTTGTGCGCTTCAAGGTGTCCTTTGTTAGCCAATAAATTGAGATATTTGGATGAATAGGGAGAAATTTTTGATGCCTCTGAAAAAGTGATCAATTTTTCTTTCGTTTTTGAAGAGGGGGTAAGGACATTAAGATAAATATCCAATGAACGCTCCACTGCTTTGGCAACAAATGAAATAAGTTGTTCATAATTGCCATTGTCAGCCTCTTTCAGAGCATTGTAATAACGCTTGCGATCATTTTTGAGGATAATGGCCAAAGGATATCCCTTTTGCATCAGCAGGAGATTCATAATGAGGCGAGCCGTGTGTCCATTACCATCAAAAAAAGGATGAATATGCACGAACTTATGGTGGAGGATCGCGGCAAGTTTAATTACCGACATTTTTTTTTGCTGATCGCCAATCCAGCGCACGAGAGCACTCATTAAATGGGGGACATCCAAGGCATCCGGCGGTTGATGTGGAGTGCCGGTAATTCTGACAGGTGCGTTGCGATAACAACCCGCCCATTCTTTTTCGATGTTTTGCGTCACCAGCTGGTGCAGGCTTTTAATCAGATGCTCGGAAATGGTGTTTTTTTTCTCATGGCCAACCAGGTGATAAAGGAATTCCAGAGCTTCTTTATGATTCGTGGCCTCGAGGTGATCTTTCAAAGGTTTGCCTTTAATGGTGATGCCCTCATTGAGAACGAGAAAAGTTTCCCGCAGAGTGAGAGAGTTTCCCTCAATCGCGTTCGAATTATAAGTCATTTCAATCGCAAATTGTTCGCGCAGTTTGCGAACGGCCGCAGGCGGTAATGGCCGCATGGCATTCAGCCTTTTCCGTTTTTCCTCAAATCGTTTAAAGATGGGGATGGACACAATCATAATTAATATGTGATAGATCTGGAATTATTATATGCCATATTAAGAAGAGAAGCAATAATCTATCAAAAAAGTCCTCCCCAGGCTGAACGAAGTCAGCACTGGCCTTTATGCAAAACACTCCACAGTAGGCCGAAGAGCCAACCAAGGACATAGCCTACGATAAAAGTGAATACCACAAGCGTGGCAGCCGTTCCTATATTGAACGGTGCTACTGTGAATGGATTATTGAGGAAATGGATTTTGTATATCCAATCCAAAATTGTTTGCGCAACACCGGTTGTAACCAAAATACTCCACGAAAAGTGCATGAACCCCAGAAGTAATCCAAACACGATTCCCATTTTATGATTATGCATCATGTTCATAAATTTTAGAGTTAATAATACTTTCTTCACTAGTGGACGGTTAAGGATGGCTTCATAATAAGGATAATTGGCATGCGCTGTTCATATCCTGTAATGGATTTTCAGAAAACAGCTTATCTAAGCCCATTTTATCAACAACGGAGATACTCAGAATTTGTAGGATTTCG
>JACRIE010000037.1 GCA_016220165.1 Candidatus Peregrinibacteria bacterium | reverse complement strand
GAAATCCTACAAATTCTGAGTATCTCCGTTGTTGATAAAATGGGCTTAGATAAGCTGTTTTCTGAAAATCCATTACAGGATATGAACAGCGCATGCCAATTATCCTTATTATGAAGCCATCCTTAACCGTCCACTAGTGATTTTGATTATATTTTTACATCAATTACTTTCGTCGTATCATTCCCAAAAATATCCACGACCTTTACGGCGACTTTATAAGTTCCTTTAGGCACTTCTTTGGCCGCGGAAACTAGCTCAAGATTTCGGTTTTTTTTGGTGCGGAAGCTTTGCCACTCGTTGTCAAAAATATAATCGCCCGTCCACATCTCTTTTTCTTCGCCGTTTTCAATGACTTTAATGATTTCCTTGCGGTCGGCAAAGTCAAAATCCACCGCCCAATAGTAGATCCAGTCGCTCCATTTTTTGGTCAGCTCTTCACGGCTTACCAACTCGGTGCGTTTATCTTTGGAGATTTTAATAACCTTCCCGTTTTCGACGACCACTTTGGTTCCGCCTGGGCGCAAGGCCTCCTCTATTTCTCCGGAATCGTCCTGATTATAAAAGACGGAAAAGTCAGTAAGCTCGATGGATAGCTCTTTGTTGTTCCCCTTACCTCTTATGATCGGTTTTACTTCGATAAAAGCCACATCATAAAATTTGACCTGCCCTTTTTCGACAGCCTTTTTATCGAACACTTCGCGAGGGATGACGCGGAAAGCGATATCAACGCCTTGGTCTTTGTATTGCGCAAAGTCTAGCCCCATTTCGTAGTCGAACCCGAGCACATCTACTTTGGTAAGGTTTTTCTCTTTGCATTCTGCAACAATATCTTCTATGAGTTTGGCCGAAACGGGCATATCAATAGGCCCCACGGCGACCAACCTATCCCTTTTTTTGCCAACGATGTTTATAAACGACTCCGTCGGCTCGGCTTTGTAGGCGGCGAGAATGATCTTTATAAATTCTTTTTCCTTTCGCGCGGCCTGTTTCGCCTTTTTTTCCGCACGCAAATCGTCATTGACCGCGAGAAAACTTTCCCGTTCATATCGGCCCACATTCAGAATTTCAAAGGCGCGGAAGTTTTTACCCTCCTTTTTGAGTTCGCGCTGTACACCGATTAGTCGCTTGCGCGAGGTGTGAATACCGAATTTTCCTAAATCCGAACCGATCCACTTGCGGCCCAATTTCTCCGCCACCGCAAGAGTGGTGCCGGAACCGCAGAAGAAGTCGGCTACAAGATCCCCTTCATTGGAAGATGCTCGGATGATGCGCTCAAGCATGATTTCTGGTTTTTGTGTGGGATAATCTAATCCCTCTTTCGAAGTCGGAGCTATTCTATTGACGTCATCCCACAAGTCAATAATTGGAGTGCCTTTAGCATTTTTGAGATATTTTTTACGACTCAAAGACTTTCCAGTTGAAGAAAGTAATATTTCTCCATTTTCATATAATTTTTGCATGGTCTCTTTGGAATATCTCCAATACCCTTTAATCCCTAAAAACTCATAAAAAGGATTGCCCTTCGATGAACCTCCAGGTCCATCAACAGGGACTAATCTGTAGGGCTCTTTGGTCACTTCATCAAAATATTTATAATCACGTTTAATTACTTCTTCTGAATATTCAGCATACTGTGAATTCCAAATAAAGTTATCTTTATTTTTAACATAAATTAATATTGATTCTGTTGTTCTGCCAAAATGTTTTGCACCTTGGCCAGCATCGCCATGCGCATGAGACCTTTTCCAAGTAATGTCATTAATAAAATTTATTGAGCCAAAAATTTCATCACAAATTAATTTTACAAAATGGGTTACTGGTTCCCCCAAGTGAATATAAATACTTCCGTTTAGTGATAGTAGATCCCGCATTAAATTTAAACGTTCGTAAAGCATTGCGATATAGCTGTCTGCTCCCTTGCCCCAGGTGTCGCGGTAAGCAATTTCTTCGATCACCGAAGGTTGTTTTGTAAAACTTTCCTCTTCATCACCGATAGTAATGTTCATGGAAAAGTCCGCGCCTACGTCGAACGGTGGGTCAATGTAAATCAGCTTGAGGCCGCCCTGCGCCTCTATTTCTTTACGAAGCGGGCCGTTTTTGAGAGACGATAGGATGAGCTTGTTGTCGCCCCAGATCAGTTTGTTCGTCCAGCCGGCGACCTGTCTGCCGGAAGTGTCAAAAAGCGTGCCTTGATTGCCAAATTTTTCATCGCTCCGCGGTTCGTCGATCTGTTCGATCACCTGAAAGGGTAGGACAACATTCGTTACTTCGCTGGTTTTCCCATTCCAGACCAGCTCTACTTCGCGGTCGTCTCCGAACAGCAAAAAACGGTACTTATCTGGCAGAGGCTTGCCAGCTTCTAAGTATTTGATTGCATCGCGTTTTTCGTTATCGGTCAGTTTCATTTCAAGAAATTATAACGGTGTTATTGTACTCCAAAACCCTACTTTTTTGTTAAAATTCATACCATTTTTCCCTCCATGGCCCATTCCATGGTTTTGGTGATTTTTACGGGGACCAGCGTCCCGACTAGGTTTTTATTTTTTTTCGCGGGAAACAGGACGAATTTATTCTCGGGCGTTTTGCCCCAGGCCATGCCGTCTTTGTCTATTTTTTCCACAAGGAGTTCAACGATTTTTCCTTTGAATTGCTTGTTGTATTGATGGGAGTTTTTTTCGATTAAGTTGTTGATCATGTGAAACCGGCGGAGTTTTTCCTTGTGTGACACATTGTTCTTCATTTTTTCCGCGGCGAGCGTTCCGGGGCGCGGCGAGTATTTTGAAGTGAACGACTGGTCGATCTTCAAATCTTTCACAAGATTGAAGCTCTCTTGAAATTCTTCCTCGGTTTCTCCGGGAAATCCCACGATGAGATCCGTGCTCACGGAAAGGGCGGGCACGCGTTCGCGGGCTTTGGCGATGATTTCCTTGAACCGTTCGATGGTGTAGCGGCGATTCATGCGCTTGAGCACGGTGTTGGATCCCGATTGCACCGGCAGATGGAGTTGCGGGCAAAACGTCGCGCAATCGCCGTAACAATTTATTAAATCGTCGACCATTTCCGCCGGGTGCGGAGCCACCAGCCGGATGCGGCGGATGCTGGGAATCGCGTCTATTTTCCGGATCAGCTGCGCGAAGGGGTGCACGGTTTTATCTTTTATGTCCGAGGGGTTGTAGGAATTCACGGTTTGCCCCACAAGCGTCACTTCCACGGCTCCTTTTTTCGCGAGGTCTTTTACCTCCTGAACGATTTCTTTCATGGGGCGATAAGTCTCACGCCCGCGGCGGAACGGGACGATGCAGTAAGAACAAAAATAATTGCAGCCCGAACTTACCGGCACAAGCACCTGCTTGCTGGACGTGACGGTCGGAGCGATGTTGAAGTAGGACGTGAGACCGCTGATTTTGTCCCGATTCCCGATGTCGTGAAACGTTTGAAGAATCTCCGGTAGCTTCACCATGTCGCGGTTGCGGAGAAGAAAATCGATGGTGGACATTCTGTCCAGAATGTAGTTCCCGAGGTCTTTTCTTAACCCCGTTTCCGATGCGGCGCACCCGGCGATTCCCACGGCGAGCTTGTGATTTTTACTCTTCAGCTGGCGGAACCGTTTTTCCAATCCGTAAATCCGGTCTTCGGACTGCTGTTTGACGCTACACGTGTTCAAAATGATCAGATCGCTTTCCTCGATTTTCTGAGTCTGCTCGTAGCCCAAATTTTCCAATACCGTGCGCATCCGCTCGGTGTCGGAATAATTCATTTGGCAGCCATAGGTGACGATATGGTATTTCAAATCCTTATGATTGAGATTGAGAGAAGGCGAGATTCATTGTAGATTGTAGATTGAAGATTGAAAATTGAAAATTGCGTATGCACTTCTTTGACGCGTCGCTGGCGCTGAATTTTAAAAACAAAGAGTATCTTCGCTGCGCTGAACGGATTATTTTGGGCGCTTTCCGCGAGGATCAAGGCAGTTCAGGCGACGTCACAACGCGTTTTTTTGTAGACCAGCCGCGTCGTGTTATTTCTGCCGTGGTCGTGGCCAAAGAGGCGGGAGTTTTGGCTGGCATGCCCGAGGCAATATGGTTTTTAAATCAACAAGGTATCCGCGTGGCGCAGAAATTGACCGAGGGGTTTTCCCTCAAGCGTCGCGATGCGGTCATGCGCATTGAAGGCCGATGCGATCACATCCTCGCGGCGGAGCGAACGCTCCTTAATTTGCTCCAACGCATGAGCGGCGTGGCCACGGCGACACGGAAACTCGTTTCCCTTCTTCCCGCGCGCACCCCATTGCTTGCGACACGAAAAACGCTTTGGGGACTTTTGGATAAACGCGCGGTGGTGGTGGGCGGCGGCTGGACCCATCGTCTCCATTTGGGCGACGCCATTTTGATCAAGGATAATCATCTAAAGCTCGCGAAGGATCACGAAACCGCACTCGTGAATGCGTTTAAACACGCCGCGCATGTCCGTTTTATCGAAGTGGAGGTCGAATCGGTTCAAGCCGCAAAGTTTGTTCAGGCCATTTATGAAGCCCATCAGCGCCATTATCGCCTTGAGGATCGCTTTGCCGTGCTTTTGGATAATTTTCAGCCAAAAGTAGCGGCCGCGATCGCGCCTTCTCTCCAAAAAGCCGGCATTGTGGTCGAGGTGTCCGGGAATATGAATGACGCTACGATTTGGAAATATGTTTTGCCCGGCGTTTCAGCTATTTCATCCGGCGCGATCACGAATAAAGCGGCCGCGATTGATATGAGCCTTGATATTATAAATGCGTAATTCGTAATTTGTAATGGCTTTGTTGCACAACTCACCCATGAGTATAGTATAAAAAGGCAGGATACAAAACAAAAACAAATATGAAAAAGACCGTCAAAAAAAATCCCCGTACAGAATCCGCAACTGGAAAGAATATAATGAAAGCCTG
>JACRIE010000035.1 GCA_016220165.1 Candidatus Peregrinibacteria bacterium | reverse complement strand
CAGGTCGCAGAAGCCCGTATCATGGGATCGGCCCTCAACCGTATGAACGCCCTCGGGATGCCGGAAAGCTTCAGGGCGGCATAACGGAAAGCAGGGGTCGGAACGTCATATTCCTAAAAAAATATTTGTGCAACAAAGCCAATTCAAAATATTCTTTGCTTTGTTTGCGGGTAATGATCAGTCCCTCATCATAAAGATCAAAATTCCTCTGTTTTCTCATCAGATTGCCAATCGCTTCGAGTTCGGGATCCCCTAACAGCTGGGCCATGATTTCAAGAATTTTAATGTGGTGCCCTGGAATGCTCCTTATTTTATAGCCCTGGGAAGCGAGCAGTGTGATGCCTATTTTAATCAAGGCGTCGTAAGAGAATTTAAAAATACCCTCAGGAATATCTATTTTTTTAGCAATCTCTAAATTCCGCGCTGCCGAAGCAAAATAGTGTTTGATTTGATCTTTTGTAAATTGAAATTTCTCAAAAAATTGTGGATCGAATTTAGTCATACAATTTTAATCATGGGGACCGAAAATAGCTTTTGCAAAAAAGGATCTTTATTTTTTTGGCGCGTCTCAAATTCCTGTGGGGTCAAATCCACCACATTAATCTCTCTGCCGAGTTCGCGCTGAAGCGGCAGAATAGCCTTTTGTACGTCCAATGCTTTGTGGCCTCCCACAACCAGCAGGTCGATATCGCTGGAGGCGTCCATTCGATTTTTTGCGTAAGAGCCGAAGATATAGGCCTCCTGAATAGAAGATATTGTTTTGAATAGTGTTTGCAGCCGATGTTCCAGTCCTATGGTTTTTTTAACAATCTGCTCATATTCGCGGATAAGCGGGAACGATGGATTTAAGGCATAATATCGCTGCTTGCCCATAAAACGACTTTTGAGAAGCCCTTCCCGTTCCAACTCCTTTAATTTTTTATCAAGATTTTTTGGATCAACGGAAAGAAGCTGGGCCAATTCATTCACATACCGCTCCTCCTGTTTATTGATAAAAAAATACAACAGAAGCTTTTGGGTGATTTTAGATCGTAACGACAACATAATTAACGTAATTTATTACCATAATCATGGTAACATTTTACCCTAAAAGAATCAAGGGCTTTAAAAGTCTGTCCACGTCATTATGTCATCCGAGTCTCAGCCGAAGAGAAGCTTTCGGATCAGCTTCCGATAAATAACAACCGTGCTTCGTTGTTCGATCGTGTCCAGAAAAAGTGTCTCGCGGAACCGCGGAAAAAATTCAAGCGCCCTCAGAACGGCCTTGTAATCAGGATCGCTCTTTTCCGTTAAAATTCTTCGGGGGCCCGGCAGAAGTCCTTCTCTGAATAGGGCGAGTCGTTTCTCTCGAATCGCCTCCAATACCGAAAATTCCAACTCGCGGAATTCATCCATGCCGTCGAAGCACAGCATGAAAGCCCTCATCTCCTCTTTGGATCTGATTTGTCCGTTCCGGAGCCTTTCCGTAAGAGCATTGAGAAACCGTGTGAACTTATGTCGCGGATTCTCGGTCCACGGCCGATGCGAAGCATCGGAAGTCTCGCCGGAATCATGAAGGGGGACAGGGAGCTCACCGTGAGAGTTGAAATCCTGGTATTGCCATCGTAGGTACTGGACAACGGACCGTGGGCGGAAGCGCGCGCAGCGATTGATGCTCTCCCGCTGTTCCATAAGCCATTCAGAGAGCTTCTCACGGCCCATGAGGCTTTGCCGGCACTGATCGATCCCGAATTGACGCACGTCAGGGAGTGGCATAGAAAAATAAAAAATTAAGCCGCCGCGACAGAAGAGTCCTTTAAAGTTTTATCGGTGGGAATCGCTTCGGCTTCAGAAACCATCTGACAGAGGTCGCGGACGCCATCGCTTGTATAAGGAAGATTCAAACGATTCAAAACACCGGGCATGCCTAAAGGTTTCTGTTCCAATGTAAAAGGGCGTCCCCGAAAATTCCCGGGATCCAAACTTGGACTAGTGGCAACAAGGGAGCGCAAAATCCCCGCATTGCCCTCGGCAATAAAATGAGCAAGAACCTCTTCAACTAGCTGCCTTTCTAAATTATTTCCTCTGGACCCCCTCCAAAATAAGATTGTATGATTGGGGAAAACGCGGTGTAAAAGCTCTTTAAATCCCGGCTGATTCACTCCCAACCCCAGCGATTTTAAAAGAACACGAGTCAAAACAGGCTTGCCGTCAACACGCAGAGTTCTCTCGTGACGGAAGGATTCAATCGAAGTGGTAACATGGCATTTGTCTCCTTCCAGGCGGACGCCATGGGTAGAAAAAATTTTAAGATTCTCGGGATTCCGGAGCTCCTCGAGAACAAAAGAGGATGAATAGCGCTCACAAAAAGCAAAACCTCCGCGTTTCTTAGCCGTAATCAATTGAAGAGAGTTGCCGAAAACCAATCTAAAAAAAAGTTCAATTCTTTTGGTGCTCCATCGTTCTCCGGGCATTCCTGAGATATCAAGGACGCGAACGCCGCCTTTAGGCACCTCCGTTCATCAAAAACCATGGATCTCGGAAAGAACGTAGGGTTACAACAGCCGTCCAACGATTTCCCTCCTTCCGAAGGTCGAACGATCGAGCCATCTGTCGCATGTTTGACAGGGAACGCGTGGCCGCAAGAATTTCATCACGAGTAAATTCACCATCTCTTTTTTGCCGGCATCCTTCTTGATTAGGACGCTTAACATATTGTTTTTGAGTCAAATCGCGGATTTTACGGGGTATGCGCAAAAATGACGGGTCGCTGCATCGTTGTTGAAACAGCTCAAACACGGAAGTCGCTTTTCGTTCTTCAAGTAAATCAGCACCTGACCGGAAGGTTCGGTTTTGCATTCGAAATAGTGTGATATTGAACTGGTTGTTGCCCGCCGCGGCTAGGTCGATCGTTCCATCGGGAGCGAAAATCACTCCGGCTTCGGCCAGTTTCGCCACGTGCTCCTCTTCCTGATCAATATTTTCCAGCGCTAAATCAGGCATGAAATGCTGTAAAAGATAGCGCCGGACAGACATCCGGTGGGCTAGCCCCCCGTCTTCATCTCTCTCAAAAAATTCCGTTAGGGTTGCTCTGGCGGCTTTGAGATCATTAAGGGGGGTCTGACGGCTAACGCCCAGTCGATTCCCCAGGGATCGGCACGTTTCGGGTCGCCCGTCAGCCATGGCTTGTCCATCCGCAATCACGGCCTGACGAGGCGTTAGTGCAGTCGCAACTAAAACACGATAAAAACGAACCAATTCACCATCAACGGTCGCATTCTCAGAAGATCCTTCGGTCGTCCCTAAACCATCCAGTCGGGTTAAATCGTCAGTCCCGGGAATAGAATCCTCTAAATGTAGCGTTTTTGCAGATGTGGAACAATGACATTTAAAATAATATTGCAGTGCTCCTTTTATCTTACGAAAGACATAAGTACTCAATTTAGCTCCATTGGATTTTTCAATATCAAAATCGTCAATGCCTCGCTGAACGGCCGGAAGCAACACATCGTCAATAAGGTCATCCTTGTCAGCCCAAGGATTGGCTTCGCAAAACGCGTCAGCCTTCGCATAGGCAAGGCGAACCAGGGAGCCAAAAAGTCTATTGTACACAGCGTTATCTCGTGTTCGTTTCCACTCATTCAAGAGTCGAAGCTGTTCCTCCACGGACAGAGTGGGGTGAACAGGAATGATGCTTTCTCGACGTTGATGTTCAGGGGCGGCACGCGCCATGGGGAGGACGAAGGAACGTTAGAATTTAAATTTGGCAATTTTTTAGAGATTTATTTAATCATAATAATAGTATTGAGTCAACAGTTTAACGCTCGCTCAAGAAACGCCTTCGTTTCTCCTCAAAAACATCGCAAGCACGCTCATTTTCCTAACGCAAACTTCGCGGCCAGGCGAGTCGCGCCGGCAAAAATAGCCACCGCCACCGGACGCGCTCCCTGAGCGCCTTGGCTCTGAAAAGCGTCGACCACTATTTTTATCACGTGATTATCCAGCCTGGAATCGCCAAAAAGATCCTTTCTTTTTTCGTAGGCTTCGCGCGCTACTTCCAGAAGCCGGTAAATTTCGAAAATAATGGAAGGATCGTATTTAAACGAATCATAATGACCGAAATTGGACTTGAAAACGATTAAGACAAAGAGGTCGTTCAGCCGTTTATAGATCAGATAAAGATCAAACTTATTCCTGAAATTTTTATAGCCCTGGCTTCGTTCGCCGAGTCGCCCCCGCATCTTCAGCTCAAGCTTCGAAGGATCATAAAGAACCGGTTCGATAAAAGTGCCGTGAGGAGACGCGGGATGGGTCTGGGCGTTGCCGGGGATAAAATTCATTTCCGGGTGTTGGGGGAAGATGCCATACTCGATCATGGCGATCATGGGATTCTGCGGGTTTCTTCGCCTCATTTGCGAGACGGCGTAAGGGAACTCGTCCATGGATCGCGCCGGAAACTTGATGTCAGGGCCAAGCAGTGCGCGAATATTGTCATTTGTATTGGATTGCAATAACGCTACGTAATGATCGTTGCGCAGATCAACCGCGCGTTTTCCGGCCACCAGAGATTGTTTGTAGGTGAAAAGAGCCCTATAAGCATCTTTTTTTATTTTTTCGAGTTGTTTTAGTCGTTCAGAATCATGAGGAGGTTCGGCGGCCACCGTAGTGGGATGGCCGGGGGCAAGGCGGAAAAGGATATCCAGGGCTTCGTCATCAACACGGGTGTCGTATCCTCCCCGCGGATTGGGGGTGACGCTCGGAAGGGCCTCATGGATGAGCCCGTACTCAAGCGCGCGCATGGCATGGAAATTGGGGGACGTGGCGGATCCGCCTGCTTCGTCATTCAGACGGAGCCCGAGTTGCTGATCCCGGTACCATCGCTTGGCCCAGTCAAAGGAGCCTGGCTCCGCAATGGAGGGGATACGATACAAATACCCTTCCTCGCCTTGCGTGGTCGGTTTGCCGAGGGCTCTGACGTGCGCTTCGACATTCTCGCGATGATGGGGGTCAATGAGGGAGAGCATGAGCTTAATATATATAAGATAAACAAGTTTTTGTCAAATTCGGGAGAGAAAACCGACAAGGTTTTCTTTCCCGTGCACTAGTAAAGGGCGCCAAGATTTTGCACATGTCCCCTTATATAGAGGTAGACAGAAGTGTCAGTGGCGCCCTAACGATACTCCCTACTTGGGCCGTAATTTATATCCCCCGCGACACGGGGTCTGTTTGTTTTTGTTTTGAGAAAAATATTGTATTTTTCTTTTTGTTTCCTCTACGTTTTCCATCACCTCGCTAAGCGGGAGAGGAAAAGAGAGAAGCTCTCCGTCGACGTTCCTGCTCCGATGAATCGGAAAGGATGACGTTAGTGACGGAGGAAAGTGAGAAAAGTAGGGAGACGTGAAGCAATTTTCAATTTTTAATTTCCCCCGAAGGGGCCCCATTGGGGTAATTTTCAAAATTGCTTCACGTCCGACTGCTTTGTGATTTATTAAATCTAATCATTATAACAAAGTTTTCTTGAAATTTCAATGGGATTACCTTAACGTAATTTTATGAGCGGTAAGCTATTTTTAATCGTCGGCCCGTCAGGTTCAGGCAAAAGCTCGGTTTTTGAAGGGCTGAAGACGCGTCATCCCGAATTTATGTTTCCTTTGTCCGCTACCACGCGGCCCATGCGCCCTGGGGAAAAAGACGGCGACATCTATCACTTTTTCACCAAAGAGCGCTTCGAGGAAGGCATCAGGAAAGGGGACTTCCTTGAGCACGCCGTGGTCCATCAGGACAATTACTACGGCCTCATCAAAGCGCCGGTCCTGAAGGCGCTTGACGAAGGAAAAACCGTGATTCGCGAGGTTGATATTCAGGGGTTCGAAAGCATTCGCCGAGTGATCCCGAAAGAACAGCTCATCACCATTTTTATCACGGTCCCGAACGTCCGGGAGCTTGTCGATCGCATCCAGCACCGCGCTCAGATGAGCGGCGATGAGCTCAAAAAACGTCTCAAGAGCATGCAGATCGAGAACAAAAAGGCGCGCGAGTGCGATTACCTCGTCGAAAACCACGCCGGCGAGCTGGAGCAAACTGTCGGTAAAGTCGAAGCGATCATTGAGCGGGAGATGAAGGCGTGATATAATCCGCCCGCTGTTGGGGAGTCGCCAAGTGGTAAGGCAGTGGCCTCTGGAGCCACCATTCGAAGGTTCGATCCCTTCCTCCCCAGCCATGCAATAATCGATAGAGTCGCCAAGTAGCAAGGCATCCCGCCTCGGGCGGGACATTCGAAGGTTCCCCCGCCACGGCGGGGCTCCCCAGCCATCTTCGAGGTGCCTAAATGTTTTAAGATCTAAAGAGGCTGTAGGAGTAATAGGAAAACGTTTATTCATAGAGCGGAAAGGCATACAATAAAACTCGTTAAAATAAACTCTTATGTTTGAGCAATCCTTTAAAAATATCGACGACATCCTACGCAAAGACGCCGGCGCGTCCAGCGAGCTAGATTACGTGGAGCAAACCTCTTGGATTCTCTTTCTAAAGTACCTCGACGACCTGGAAAAAGACAAGAAGACCGAAGCCGCGCTCGCGGGCAAGAATTACGAATATATCATTGAACCAAAATACCGATGGGAAGCGTGGGCGTCGCCCAAGACCGTCGATGGGAAATTAGACCATCATAAGGCCCTTGGAGGCGATGACCTCAAGGATTTTGTTGATCACCAGCTTTTCCCATACCTGAAAAAGTTCAAAAGCACCGCGGACAACCCAGACACCATCGAATACAAAATCGGCGAGATTTTCAGTGAACTAAAAAATAAAATTCAAAGCGGCTATAATCTCCGCGAGGTTCTAAATATCGTCGATGGCATGCGCTTCCGCTCACAGGCCGAGAAACACGAGCTTTCCCATCTATACGAAGCGAAAATCAAGAACATGGGCAACGCAGGCCGCAACGGCGGGGAATACTACACACCCCGCCCGCTCATCAAAACGATCGTCAAAGTGGTCGCCCCAAAAATTGGAGAGCGAATCTACGATGGCGCCGTCGGATCGGCGGGATTTTTGGTGGAAGCGTTTGAATATTTGAAGCAGAGCAAGGACCTTTCCACGCAGGATGCGGAGGTGCTCCAGAAAAAGACCTTCTATGGCAAAGAAAAGAAGGGCCTCGCCTACATCATCGGCATCATGAACATGATCCTACATGGCATCGAAGCCCCCAACATCATTCACACCAACACGCTTGCCGAAAACATCGCCGATATTCAGGAAAAAGAACGCTACGACGTGGTCCTCGCCAATCCGCCCTTCGGCGGCAAAGAGCGCGCCGAGGTCCAGCAGAATTTCCCCATTAAAACCGGCGAAACCGCTTTCTTATTTCTTCAGCATTTCATCAAAATTCTCAAGGCCGGTGGCAAAGCTGGTGTCGTCATCAAAAATACCTTCCTTTCGAATACCGACAACGCCTCCGTCTCCCTCCGCAAGCTCCTCCTTGAATCCTGCAATCTCCACACCGTCCTTGACCTCCCCGGTGGCACCTTCACCGGCGCGGGAGTAAAAACCGTGATCCTGTTTTTCGAAAAACCATCCTACGCTGAAGCTTCGGCGGGCAGGGGCCCTATCACCAAAAAAGTGTGGTTCTATCAGCTTAATTTGGCACGCAACCTCGGCAAAACCAATCCGCTCAACGAAAAGGATCTGGCGGAGTTTGTGGAATTGCAGAAAACCAAAGCGGATAGCGGAAATTCGTGGTCGGTGGATGCGGCTGGCATTGACGCAAAAACCTTTGATTTGTCCGTGAAGAATCCGAACGAAGGCGGCGAGGTGGCTTTTCGAGAGCCGAAGGAGATTTTGGAGGAGATGAAGAAGTTGGATGAGGAGAGCGGAGAGATTTTGGAGGAAATAAAGAAAATTGTGTAATTTATGAAATATAACCCTGGAATTCACCATCGACGATCGATTCGATTAAAAGGATATGATTATTCGCAAAATGGAGCGTATTTTATAACCATTTGCGCGCAAAATCGGGAATGTTTATTTGGGGAAATTGTTGATGAAAAAATCAAATTAAACGACGCGGGGAAAATGATCGATGTGCAATGGGATGCATTGTTGAATCGATTCAGCAACATCCAATTGGATGAATATGTCGTAATGCCGAATCATTTTCATGGAATTATTGCAATCGTTCAAATTGTAGGGGCGCCCCTCGTGGGTGCCCAAAATAGGGTGGGTTGTGGCACGGAGATAAGGGCAGGCACAAGACCTGCCCCTACGGATGCCCAAATTCCAACGGATACGCCAAATGTGTCCGTGGGTGCCACAAACCCAACCATCGGCGACATCATTGGCGCATTTAAATCCATTACCACGCATGAATATGTCAACGGCGTAAAAACCCGTCATTGGCCATTTTTCGATAAAAAATTGTGGCAACGAAATTATTATGAAAATATCGTCCGTGATAAAAATTCACTAAATCGAATTCGTGAATATATCATCAATAACCCGAAAAATTGGAAACAGGATGAATTATTTTTAATTTAAATAATATTTTAAAAAATTGTATGAAGATCAACATCACGAAAGAACAATATAAAAATTTGATCATTATGAGCGGACTCACAAGCCACGTTTTTGGAATTTTAGGGGATGCCCTGCCTGAAGCGGATTATAAAAAGCAATCACAGAAAATGGATGAATTGGAGGAATATTTTTTACAATATGCCGACGATTTCGGCTATGGCGAGTGGATCGAAAAATTTGAAGGGAAAAACATGATGAGCTGGGAAAAGAGGCAAGTGGAAGAGATATGTGAAGTTGAGTATGGATATACCGAAAAAGCCAAAAGCGATGGCGACTATAGATTTGTAAGAATTACTGACACAGATGAAAATGGCTTGCTGACATAAGAAAATAAGATGTACATAGATTCTTTTGATGAAGCAAATAAGTACATTTTGACTGATGGAGATTTGCTAATGGCCCGAACAGGCGCTTCTGCTGGCAATCTATTATTTTTTGAGGGGGATGAAAAAGCGGTATTTGCGTCGTACCTCATTAGAATGAAATTCAAAAAAGAAATTTTAAGTAAGCTGTATTGGTATTTTTCAAAATCGAAGCTTTATTGGGATCAGGTTAGACAACTATCCGCTGGCTCAGCTCAGCCTCAATTTAATGGCGGTGCGTTAAAACAGATTGTTTTTCCTTTTCCAAAATCTATCTCAGGGTAGCGCTCCATCGTCGCCCGCCTCGACGCGCTTTCCGCTGAAACCAAGAAACTGGAAGCGATTTATCGGCAAAAGTTGGCTAATCTGGAGGAATTAAAGAAATTGGTGCTCAAAAAGGCGTTTGCGGGAGAGCTGTAGGCTTGGTGAAAGTTTATATACATATCCTGATTCCCCAAAACCATAAAATATGACATCATGTTTCAGGCTTATTTAAGCTGAAAAATGATCTTGCTGACCGTGCGAATTGTGTCGCGGTCAGTCTTTTTTTCTTGACACCAAAAATAGGGCCAAAAAATTAAATATGGATATTTATATCTTAACTTATTGGCCCTATGAAAGAAACAATCAACCGCATTACCGCTAAGATTTTACACGACTTTATCCGGCCGTTCAATGCCGCCCTGACCAGAAAAAACTTCTTCTCGGTCTCAAAGGCATGGCGGAAGGTTCCACGGTTCAGCTTTGTGAAATCGGCCGGCATGCCCAGGGCGGGATCACTCCCAAGAAATTTTGCGAAAAACTGGGCGGCAGCCTTTCCGTTTTTGAATCTCTAAATCTGATTCAGATTCAGAAGTGCCGCAATCTGAAATTCAGATATCTCATTCTCGATGAGAGCGATGTTCAGCGGGAATATGCTGAGAAACTGGAAGGGATTGAAAAAGTGAGGGACGGCAGCACCGGCAATCTGTATGGCCAGGGGTACGGAATCATTTCTGTAATCGGGATCACGAAAGACGAGGAATATATTCCGCTCATTCTCCAGAGGTACACGACTATCCAGATCGGCAGGAAAGCTGTGATCCGCAAAGCCATCGAAGCTCTGGGGCCTGATACCGGGGCGGTCTGGCTCATAGACCGCGGGGCAGATGATGAAAAACTGTTCTCTTTCCTCCTGAAAGAAAAGCAGCAGTTCCTCATACGTCTGGATCGCAGGGGCGGGGAGCGCTGTCTTACCGTGGACGGACCGGAAGGAATGGAAAAGCATAAAGTGAGCGCCCTCACCGCCCACATGGTCAAATCCGGCTACCGGAAGGTGAAACTGCCCAAGCGTCCTGAAGCGCTCACCCTGCTCCACTACCACGGCTACCTCAAACAGGAACCCATGGCCCTTCTGACGACCCTCTCTCCGCGTACCCCGAAACAGGCCGAAGCGATAGCTAAAGCCTACCGGAAGCGCTGGAAGATCGAGAATTACCTCCGGTTCATCAAGGGACGGTTCCGTCTCGAGGACGTGATGATCAAGCTCCCTGATCGTGTGGACGGACTCCCTGCCCTCGTTCTCATCGCAAGCGCTTTTGTAATGAAACAGATGCAGAGAATCAAAGAGGCTTCGGATATCGCTCTGACGGCCTTCTATGCCTGGTGGGCCGGAAGAGAGCGATGCGATCTTTCCTGGTCTTCCGTGGCCCGTTTCCTCCGCCACGTCTTCCGTTCCCGGGAAGTCACCCTTCGCACGGTCTTTAAATCCGATGAATCCCTTCAGTTAGCCCTTCTATTCGTATGAATCACTTTCTGATCTTTGAAAAATGGGGAAAGGCGAGTATATACATCTATTGACTCAATAGATACAAACCCAGATACTTTGTATCTATCTTCTAGGAAGCGATGACAAACGATGGATAAATATTTCGTTTTTTTATTGGTTCTTGCTATACTTCAGCCATGAAATTCACTCGCTCGAAAAAACTGATTTTCGTGAATAACAAAGGTGGGGTCGGTAAGACCACCATGGCCTTTAATTGCGCTGTTTCGTTTGCCAAAGAAGGTTATAAAACGGTTCTCATCGATCTTGACCCTCAGTGCAACCTGACGCGTTTGGCGATGGGCGATGACTACTATGAAAAAAACCTGTTCTCCGACCAGGAAAAGACAGTTCATGACGTTTTGCGCGGTGTTATTGACGGCGGGGCCGATATCGATCTTTCCGTTAATTTTATCCCCGTTAAGGCGTATCCAAATCTTTCCCTGCTCAAAGGGGACATCAACCTTTCCGCGTATGAAGGTTTACTGATAAACGCCTATGGTCAAGCGGCGGCAGGGCAAAAAATCGGCTATTTCCAGACCAGTGCGATTGATCGCTTTTTGCGCGAGAAAGGGCTCCATGAAGAGGTTGATATTTTTATTATCGACACCTCCCCCAGCTTGGGACTTTTAAACCAGATGATCGTGCTTGGCGGCGACTATTTTATAGTGCCTATGATGCCGGATGCCTTCAGTGTTCAGGGTATTGAAAATCTGGGGACAGTCTATGAAAAATGGAAAAATTTATGGAGAGTAACCGGAAAAGCCCTTTCAGGGAATACGGAAACCAAATTCGTGCTTCAGGGTGATCCGCTTTTCATAGGATACGTGATCAATTCATACAATGTTTACGGTAAACAGCCGATTGCCGATCATCGGGCATGGATGGAAAGAATTCCCGAACGAGTGAGGACATTCCTATCGGAAAAACATTGCCGCAATGGTTTGGTTCAGGCCAGCTGGAAAAATCCTCTGCAGATTATTCAGGATTACGGGCGACTTCCCGCAAAATGTCAGGAATTAGGCACAGCCATATTCGACCTTGATCCAAACCTAATCGACGCGCACCAGGTGGGCACTAAAGAAAATATTGAGAAATCAAAAGAAGAATTTGCCTCTCTTTCCAAGGCCATTTTAGGGATTTTGGGCACCTATTAATCCTTAAAAAGCCAATGAACGAAGCCGAAACACGAGCGGAGTACATTGACCCCAAGCTAAAAGAAAGCGGTTGGGGCGTCGTTGAAGGTTCTAAAATTTTACGAGAACATCGCATCACTTAAGGCAGGATCCAGCCTGGCGGGAAACGAGGAAAACCGGAAATCGCCGACTATGTGCTAGTTTATAAAAACGAAAAGATCGCCGTTATTGAGGCCAAGAGGGACGAACGGGAGGCCGCGGAGGGGGTGGCTCAGGCGAAAGCGTATGCTGAAAAAATGCAGATCGCGTACACGTGCGCAACCAATGGTAAAGAAATTTACGAGATCTGGATGAAACGAGGCGAGGAGGGGGTGGTTGATCGATTCCCTACGCCCGATGAGCTATGGCACAGCCTTTATTCAACGCTCGATATTTGGAAAGAAAAGTTTTCAGAAGTTCCCTTTGAAGACGTCAACGGCACTAAAGGCGCGCGCTATTATCAGGAGATTGCCGTTCACAAGGCGCTCGACGCGATTGCAAGGCAGAAACAGCGTATTTTGCTCACGCTGGCCACGGGAACTGGAAAAACGTTCATCGCCTTCCAGATCGCCTGGAAACTTTTTAAGACTCGCTGGAATCTAAAGCGCGATGGGAGTCGCCAGCCCAGGATCTTATTCATGGCGGACCGCAATATTTTGGCAGATCAGGCGTTCAACGCATTTTCGTCATTTCCGGAGGATGCGCTGGTGCGCATCAATCCGCTGGATATTCGAAAAAAAGGCAATGTACCCACCAATGGTAGCGTATTCTTCACCATTTTTCAGACCTTCATGAGCGGTTCGAATGGCACCCCCTATTTTGGGGAGTATCCGCCGAATTTTTTTGATTTTATAATCATTGATGAGTGTCATCGCGGTGGCGCAAACGATGAGGGCAATTGGCGCGGAATTTTGGAATATTTTGCCCCAGCGGTTCAGCTCGGTTTGACGGCTACGCCTAAGCGAAAAGACAATATCGATACTTATAAATACTTTGGCGAACCAGTCTATATTTATTCACTCAAAGAGGGCGTGAATGACGGATTTTTGACGCCATTTAAAGTAAAGCGCATCCAAACGACGCTCGATGAGTATATTTATACGTCCGATGACGAAGTTGTCGAGGGAGAGGTCGAGGAAAGAAAAATCTATGAAGAGCCGGAATTCAACCGAACCATTGTAATAGAAGCGCGAGAGGCCAAACGCGTGAAAGTTGTCCTCGAGGAAATCAATCAGAACGAAAAGACGATTATTTTTTGCGCCAACCAAGGGCACGCGCTTTTGGTGCGGGATTTAGTCAATCAGCTCAAAAAGAGCGCCAATCCGCACTATTGCGTACGCGTAACGGCCAACGAGGGAACACGAGGCGACCAATACCTTCGCGACTTTCAGGACAACGAAAAAACCATTCCAACAATTCTGACAACCTCTCAAAAGCTTTCCACGGGTGTGGACGCAAGAAATATCCGTAATATCGTCTTGATGCGACCGATCAACTCCATGATCGAATTTAAGCAGATCATCGGTCGTGGCACGCGCCTTTTTGATGGGAAGGAGTATTTTACCATTTTGGACTTCGTAGACGCCTACAAACATTTTTCCGATCCCGAGTGGGACGGTGAGCCGATCGATGAAACGACGGAAAGCCCACGCGACCCCAAAGACCCCAAGGAGCCAAAAGACCTACCGCTACCTCCTGAATTGCCAGAAGAGCCGAAGAGAAAACTGAAAATCAAATTGCGTGACGGAAAAGAGCGCGAGATAAAACACATGATCTCAACTTCATTCTGGAGCGCGAATGGCAAACCGATTTCAGCAGAACAGTTTCTAAAAAATATGCTTGGTGCGCTGCCCGAGTTTTTTAGTAGCGAAGAAGAATTGCGAAAAATTTGGTCAAATCCCGTCACGCGGAAAGCATTTTTAGAGCAAATCGCTGCACTCGGTTATGGCAAAGAAGAATTAGGGACATTGCAAAAGATGATCGACGCGGAAGAAAGCGATTTATTCGACGTGCTTGCCTATGTCTCTTTTGCGTTGCAGCCGATCACAAGAAAGGAGCGCGTGAAAGAATCACAAGAAGCTATTTTAAAGGGTTTAGATGAGAAGCAGAAAGAGTTCTTAGAATTTGTACTCTCTAAATATATCGAAAGAGGCGTTGAAGAGCTTGATGAGGAGAAGTTGCCGCGGTTACTCAATTTAAAATACCGCTCCATTTCAGATGCGACTAGGGAGCTTGGAGACGTGGATCGGATTCGATCAACCTTCTTTGCGTTTCAGAAAAATCTATATGCCAAGGCGGATAAGGTTCATGCGCATAGATAAAATATGAGAGGAAGCCACCTCGTCCTTACTCGCGAGTCATGCTATAATCTCCGCGATTTCTTAACGATCCTGAATGGACACTCGCAACACCGTTCGTAAGGCGTGGCAGATCACACAGGTATACCTAAAGAAACTCATTTGGTACGGGGCCGTTCCGTCGTTTTTCAGCATTTTGGTGAGCAGCGCTTATTTGGCTTACCAGTACAACGCTTTCCAGCACTCCAAGCTTTTAAATCCCGAGGAAAATAGCAATATTTTAGGAACGATCCAGACTCTTTTTGATCTAATCAAACAATACCCCGCGCTCAGCGTTAGTTTAGTGATCACAGCTGTGATTGTATTCCTTTGCTACACACTTCTGCCCCCTATTTTTAACGGTATTTTAATCGCCGCGATCACGCGCATCAACGACTATCAGGAGCTGGAAGGAGTGACGGAAATTGGCGTGCGCCGCTTTTTTCCGATGTTTGAGTTTAGACTCATGATGGGTTCTTTCAGTGTCATCACTCTCTTTACGGAATCATCGTTCGTTTTGCGCTGGTGGGGGGAAAGTATCTTTTTCGTCATCCTTCCCTTTTTATTATTCGTATCGTTCGTCGGCTTCATTCTTAGTATTTTGTTTACCTACAGCGATTTTTATATTGTGCTTCACAATAAGCCGCTGATTAAATCGATCAGTGGCAGCTGCGTCCTCGTCTTGGCAAATTTACGGCACACATTGCTCATCTCTATTCTTGTTGTCCTCATAGGAATCCGGGCCATCTTGAACGTGTTACTGGTTCTTATGATCCCCATGCTGATCGTGGTGCTGACCAGTTATTTTGCCACAATCCAGCTTGCCGTCGTCGGGATTATTCTTAGCGTGATTATCGGATTGAGCCTGTCTATTTTAGCGGCTTATTTGCTTGGTCTTTTTCACGTCTTCACGACCACGGTCTGGGTGCTCACGTTCAAACAGCTCGTTGAAAAAAATACCTCTTTAAAGAATGAAGAAAACGGCGAAGACAATAAAATGGCTTCGGACATTGCCGCGCCGCCGGTTGAAGTCGAGCCGAGATTACCGTTGGACGGTTAGCTGAAGGCGCGAATTCACCTCGTCAAGGCGGGGCGCCTTCGTCAGAGTCTTTTAACCATGTAGGTACTCTCCGATTTATACCCGAGTTTTTTGTAATATTCCCGTGTTCCCACGGCCGCGATTACCGCGATTTTGGCGTATCCCGCCTTCGCGGCCAAACGTTCCGCCTCAGTCATGAGGCGTTTTCCAAGCCCGAGATGTTGGGTTTTTGAGTCCACGCTTCCACGCTCATCGCCCAATGTTTTTTGTCGGCCGTACACGTGCAATTCACGCACCATGGCCGTTGCACTCTTTTTTAATCGTAATCGCAACAACGCCACAATTTTATCCAATTTCGGCTCCTCAAGGCTCAGAAATAGTTCCATACCGCCGTTCGCTTTATATCTTTGAATCTTGAATCTTAAATCTTGAATCTTGAATCTTGAATCTTGAATCTCCCGACACCGGATACACCGGCACACGACGCCTTGTTTTTGAATTTCCTGGCGTAGATTCGACACCTTGGATCCGGCCACAATGCTGTCCGCGGGAATATCGCGAATAACACGGATCACACGGCAATATTTCGGAATATGTTTTTTAATGGCCACGAGCATTTTCATCAACTCCTCGTCGGAATAGGGCGTGTGGATCGAAGGGTCTTTTTTATACAGGGTTTCCAGCTCGCTGAACGGCATCACCACGCACGGGTAGATCTTGAGGTAATCCGGCCGCAGTCCTTCGAGCTTAAACAGATCGCGTCCGGATTTGAGATCCGATCGCCTGGTCGCCGTGGGTAAATTGGGCATCAGGTGGTGGCAGATCTTTAACCCCGCGTCGCGGCATAACCGCGTCGCGCGGATCGATTCCCTGAGCCCATGGCCGCGCTTGCAAAACGCATTCACCGCGTCATCCGTCGTTTGGACGCCCAGCTCAACGCCTGTCACGCCATAACTCCTCAGCCGCTCGATCTCTTCCTCATCCACCAAATCCGGCCGCGTCTCAATCCACATCCCCACGCACCGCCACCTCGCCGTCTCGTTTTTCACTATCAATTCTTCTAATTGGAAATTAGAAATTAGAAATTGGAAATTGGGCGCGGTAGCGCCCGGCCCTTCATTGAGCGCGAAATAAATGCCTTTCACAAACTCCTCCTGATATTTTTTGGGGATCGCGCTCCACGTGCCGCCCGCGATGCGGACATCAATCTTGGTCACGTCGTGCCCCTGCGCCACCAGGCCGTTGAGGCGGGTCTTGACCTGTTTGTAGGCATCGAACTCATTCCGCACCGCGCGCATCATGGCCGGTTCGTTGCTCAAATAACTTTTGGGCATGTCCCGCTCGGCTGGGCAAAAAATGCACTGCCCCGGGCACCCCCAATTTTTAGTGAGCACCGTGATATTCGCGATGCCGGAAAGCGTGCGCACTTTCCGTTTCTGAATAATTTCAAGAAGCCGTGGCTTTTGCTCAATGGCACCTTCCTCAATCAAATCATAATAGGCTTGGATCAATTCCAGGTTCTTCGGCAAAACGCCGCCCTGTTCCTTAGTAATTCTTTTGCGAACTCCTTCCAGTATTTTTTCGTTCAGTACTTTCTCCTCAGCGAGCGCCAGAACAATGCGTCGTGAAAGGGGAGCCATTTCCGAACGGACAGAATACGCGGCCATAAAAAGAATTATCAGAGTAAAAATACTCTATCACTAAGGAGTTTTTTTTCGTAAGACAAATCCCATAACTGCCATGAGGCCAAACATCAACAGGAAGGCGAAAAATTTTCCTCTCGTTTCCAGAAAAAGGGCCAGAATGCCAAAAAACGCGGAAAAAAAGTAAAGAAACAGAAGCACTTGTCGTGGACTAAGACCCGCCTTCAGAAGCCGGTGATGAAGGTGAACCGCTTTTCGTTCGCGCTCCCATTCGCCACCGCGCCACGGGGCTTGTTTGTGCAGGAGCCGCGTTACGCCCACGTAAAGAGCGTCCAGAATGGGAAAGCCGAGCACTAAAAATGCCGTGGCCACCTTTCCGCCGGAAAAAATTGCCAGAGAGGCGAGCAAAAGCCCCAAAAGCATCGCACCCGAATCTCCGATAAGAATTTTGGGTGGATAGAAATCAAACAGCCAAAACCCGAACGAAACGGCCGCGACCACCAACGCCAATTTAGCCACCTCGGGTTGGTGGACTAGGGGCGAAATGCTCAGGAAGAAAATAATGACGGCGCCAATCGCGGTCATGCCAGTGGGGAGCCCCGAAACGCCGTCCAGCCAGTTCATGGCGTTGATCAGAATCACGAGCCACACAACCGTAAAAAACGCTGACCAAAGCGCGATATTGAAATGAAAGGAGCCGATCGAAAATTTCCAGAACGTATGGTCGAGAACAATCATGCCGCCCAACGGATTTGTGATCGAAAGGATTCCAATGCCGGACAGCACCAAAACAAAAGCCGCGATGGTTTGCGCCAAGAGGCGCACTAAGGGTGGTAGCGGATGACGGTCGTCCCAAAAACTGATCGCGACTAAAAGACAGGAACTCGTTAAAAGACCGATCAGTTTTACATCGAGTTCGAAAAAAATGAGGATCGTGATTAAAAAAGCGAGAAGGACAACAATGCCGCCTGGATAGGGGATCGGCGCGCGCGTTAAACCGTATTTCTCAGGCCGATCGATGAGGCCAAGCCTGGGAAACACACGGATAGCCGCCCAGGTGCCAAGGACGGTGAGAAGGAAAGCGATGATGGCGGGCAGAAGATATTGCATGAGTTGATATCAAATTACAGACTCTTTCATTTTTCCATCTGGGGCTAAGAATTTCAACCCGTGACAAAATGTCACGACCTGATTTTCTTCAAATCTTAGTTTCGTTATTCAATTTTTTAATACTTGAACTTTCCGAAAGTGATTTCATCTGGATAATGGCTATCTGATTAAGTCTTTTTAGTCTGTACCCTTGAGGTAAGCCTTGCCGGATAAATTCCGCATTCAGACTTTCTAGTCCCGCCAAACATACCAATTGGGTTACATTGGCGCAATCACGAAGATTCCCTTTTTTATTCTGATTCTGCAGCCGCCATTCTTGGGCGGTTATTCCAAAAAGGGCTACATTTAAAATATCCGCCTCGTCCGCGTAAATAAAATCCCTCTGCTTTTGAGAGATTTGTGAAGGAATAAGATATTCTTTCACGGCATCCGTATGAACCTTATAATTTACTTTTGTTAAAATTCTTTTTGCGTCCCAGCCAAGCTTCTTTTTTTCATTTTCTTCAAATTTTAACCTCTGGAACTCTTTAATTAGGGCGTGTTAACACTAATTGAGCGCATCAAAGATCAGGGCAAAGAAAACAAAAAAAGAAAAAATAATATCGAGCTTGTCGAAGCGGGAAAAGACTCTTCTGAAGCCTTTTAAACGGCGGAAAAGCCGCTCAGCCTCAT
>JACRIE010000034.1 GCA_016220165.1 Candidatus Peregrinibacteria bacterium | reverse complement strand
GGCGGGGGAATGGGGCTTCATCGCAAGAAATCCTCCAGCTTTTAGGGGGTTATTGCTGATTTCTTGCGTATTTTACAACACCCAAACTCCAATTTCACCCGCTATTTGCAAGGATTTTGTGATTTTATCAAGGTCGACTAAGTCAACCCCTTTTCCGCATAATTCAATAAGGCTTGCCTGACCCGTACATATTGTCTATCTTGAATGCATTGGTACTCTACATAGATCAAGTGGAGATGATATGAAAGTTCTGTTTTTAGATACAAATATATTTCTACAATGCTTAGACCTCAAAAGCATTCCTTGGAAAGATGTTTTAAAAGAAGATGAGCTATTGTTGCTTATCCCTCATCCCGTTCAAGAAGAGATAGATCGGTTCAAGAAGAGATAGATCGGTTCAAGCAGGATGGAAATTCAAGGCGGGCGGATAGGGCTAGAAAAACGAATTCCTTTTTTCGAGATATTATTAATTCCCCTGATGAATGCATTGAAATCAATAGTGCTAATCTTAAGGTAACAATCAAATTCCCACCACCAGTTAACAAGGCCGATTTAGAGAGCATTGGGCTAGATTTGTCTAGGGCCGACGATAGAATTATTGCTGAAACACTACTTTACAAAAAGGGAAACCCTTCAGATGATGTAGCTCTCCTTACCCACGATACAGGCCCAATGCTTACGGCAAAACGAATTGGATTGGCATACTTAGAAATTCCGGATTTGTGGCTGTTACCCCCTGAGCCAGATAAAGCTCAGAAGAAAATTGATGAATTGTCCCGAGAACTCGTTGAGTTGAAAAAAACAACCCCGGAAATATCGATAGCATTATTTAATTCTGAAGATACACAAGTCAAGGAATTGGATGAGAGTATTTTAACCGTTGAAGCTTTTTCAGATTCCAAGGTTGCTGAATACCTAAAGCTCGCAACCGATAAATACCCTATGGAGAATAATTTTAGCAAAGCGTCTGAATCATCCCGCCATAGCCATGCAAGCTTTGAAAATATTTATCACTCGATGATGACTTATCATCCTCCTTCACAGCAAGAAATTCTTCGGTATCAAAATGAGAAATATCCTGAATGGGCGGCTGAAATGAAGGAGTTTATTAAATTACTCCCTTCAAAGCTTGAAAAACGCTGTTTCGAATTTCATATCCATATCTGCAATGTCGGTCGTGTTCCTGCTGAAAATGTATTAGTAGAGTTTAGAGCTTTGGGGGGATTATTGATTGCACCTCCTTCAAAGGATGGAGATGAAGGGCAAAATATAAAATTAGCATTTCCCCTCCCCCCTCCTCCTCCAAAAGGAACCTGGAAAAGAAGCGCAATATTTGGTTCCTCTCGAGTGCTGGGTGAAGTTAACGCCATGCCCAGCAATTTATGGATGAAAGATTTATTAAATATACCGGGAAAGGTAAGTAGAGACAGGAACGCTTTTTACTTTAAACATGACCGACCAGTTAAATGTGTAGATGAAATTGTTTATGAATGTCATGAATTTCGTCATCAGATGGAACCAGAAGTATTTAGACTGAAATTGGCAGTTCCACCTTCCCCTCGCATATTTAAGGGAGCGATCAGCTGTCGAGTATCGGCAAAGAACATCTGGGAACCTTATAAATTAATTACATCAATTAAGATTAACAATGTTAAAGGCGATGCTCATGCCGAATTTTATCGGCTCCTAAATAAAACTTGATGGCTTTTCCAATGCTTCCAAAGAGTTTGATTTATATCCAACCTCCAACTAATTTCTAAACCTATCAGCCCTTCTTTAGCGACTGGTCTATCCAGTCGAGGTAGGCGGGGAGTCCGGCGGTAATCGGAAGCATGATGATTTCCGGCACCTGATAGCTGTGCAACGATTTCACGGCGGCCATCAATTGCGGAAAGAGTTCGCTTCGCGTTTTGACGATTATCTGCGCCTCTTCCCCTTTTTCGGTTTTTCCTTCCCATGTGTAGATGGAGGTGACGCCGGGAATGATGGAGCAACAGGCGGCCAGTTTTTGCTCGACGAGCGCGAAGGCTATTTTTTCCGCCACCTCTTTGGAGGGGGCGGTGATGAGGCAGACGGCGTGATCGCTAACGGCGCAGTTCATTTTTTAGGTTCCTCCACTTTTTCACCGGTCTTCATCACAAGGAAGTACCCGGCGTAGAATTCCAGAAGGCCGATGACGGTGTCCTTCATCATCTTTGCCATATCGGGGGCGCTGAAAAACGAAAAAAAGGCCGCCGCCACATAGATGAATCCCAACAGCTGAAGCGTCCGCCCTAGCATGAACACCACGCCTTTCATTCCGTCACTCCTGTCATCCCGAGCCGTAAGCGAAGGCTCTCTTTCCCTTCTTTTTCCGGAAAGAGATTCTTCGCTACGCTCAGAATGACATGCATAACATGCATAATTGGTTTTTCGACAAACTCCTATACCTTATGGGCTATCAGATCATAGTCCATCGCCCGGGTTACGGTTATCCTGATTATCTCGCCGGGGGCCGCTTCGCAGTCGTCCAAAATCAGTTCGCCGTCCACCTCGGGGGCCTGAGTGGCAAGCCGCCCGATCAGCAGGCTGTTTTGGGTATCATACCGCTCGACCAGCGCGTCAAATGTTTTGCCCACTTTTTCTTTGTTCTTCTTTTTTGATACCGCGTTTTGCGCTTGCATCAATTGCGCTTGGCGTTTTTCTTTCACCTCTTCCGGCACGTCATCGACGAGGCTGGCGGCTGGCGTTCCCTCTTCGTGCGAGTAGGTGAATACCCCCATATGGTCGAACTGCGCCTCTTTGACGAATTTCAGCAGGTTGTTGAACTGCTTTTCCGTTTCGCCGGGGAAGCCGACGATAAAGCTGGTGCGGATCGCCCCGTGCGGCATCTTCGCGCGTATCCGCTCCATCAGCGATTGAATATCCTTCGAAGTCTCCTGCCGTCCCATCCGTTTCAAGACGGCATCGTCGTAATGCTGAAACGGCACATCGATATACGGCGTGAAGGGGGGGCCGGAGGCGATCATATCAATCATCGCGTCGGTAATAAGCGTCGGGTAGAGGTACATCACCCGCAGCCAGCCCCCTTGCAGTTCCTTCAAATTCTTCAATTCTTTCAAAAGTTCCACCAAACCGTTTTTCCGGCGTAAATCGGCCCCGTAGCGGGTAGTATCCTGCGCGACCAGAACCAATTCGCGGATGCCGATATCGAGAAGTTGTTTGGCTTCGGCGATGATCGCCTCGGGCGGGCGGCTTTTCAGCGGGCCGCGTATGGCGGGGATTGAGCAGAAGGAGCAGGCGTTGCCGCACCCCTCGGCGATTTTCAGGTAGGCCGACACCACCCCCGGCTGGGTGACGCGGCTGATGTTGTCGGTGCGATACACCTCTTTCGTCGATTCATCCGAGATGGCGAGAAAGTAGTCGATCTCCGGCAGGTCGTTTTGCATTTCGGCTTTGTAGCGTTCCACCATGCAGCCCATCACGGCCAGCTTGGCGCCGGGGCGCGTTTTTTTTATTTCGGCCAGTTCGAGGATCGTGTCGATGGTCTCGCGTTTGGCGGCATCGATGAAGCCGCAGGAGTTCACGAGGAGGCAATCGGCCTCTTCGGGGTTGTCGGTGATGGTGCAGCCCTGGTCTTGCAGGATGTGGAGCACTTTTTCGCTATCCACCCGGTTCTTGGCGCAACCAAGCGAGACCATGTGCAGCCGCATATTGCGTAGATTCTTCATTGACGGATTATAGCGCGAATTGCGGCTCAGGGGTTTACGGAACCGGGCTTCAAATCCTGCATTGATCAGATGGCATGGCTATAGGAAGCACGGTGGGTGGGGTTAAGCAATAATTGAGGAAAAAATGGTGGGCAATGGGATTATGGAAGCCCGCCGCGCGGTTGCATCACGCAACCGCTTGCCGGGCGGCCCGTTTCCTCTTCCGGCATCCATGCCGGAAGGCGCTCCCTCGCCGGTCGCGCACGGAACCGGGCTTCAAATCCTGCATTGATCAGATGGCATGGCTATAGGAAGCACGGTGGGTGGGGTTAAGCAATAATTGAGGGAAAAATGGTGGGCAATGGGATTATGGAAGCCCGCCGCGCGGTTG
>JACRIE010000033.1 GCA_016220165.1 Candidatus Peregrinibacteria bacterium | reverse complement strand
GTAACTTCACGTTACCTCTCTTTATCGGCAATATGCCCTCTATCTGAGCAAACTGCTCCGCTGTGAGTTCCATAAAAATGTGGGTTATATGATTTGCCCACACTCTATCATACTTTGTCGTTAGTGTTAACACGCCCTAGTCATGTTTAATAATAGTATACAATATATACATATTAGTGTCAATTCATGGTTTAAAAAATGGCTTACATAAGCCATTTCATTTCAGTTTGAACGAAGCTGGAACTGTGCTTATAGCTTTTTCATAAAAAGCAGGAAATGAGGTTTTTCCTCGGTTGTTTCTTCAACACCCTCTTTGATTAGATGAGTGAAGCCCCATTTTTTGTATAATTCCTGGATGTGGGGTTCATGTTTATAGGCGCCGATGGTCACTTCTTCATATCCTTTTTCTTTTATTCTGGCTAAAGCTCTTTCAACTAATTTTGTACCGAGTTTCTGGCTCCGATAATTCGGATGTATACGCAAAGCTGAGAGATAGGCTCGATCTTTCCCGTTCGCCTCATCTTTGTCTTCATTGTCCCAATAGATGTGGAGCTCACCAATGATTTCTTTCTCATTTTCAACAACCCAAAATTCCTGCTTACATTCCTTAATGCCTTTAATGTAATCAATTTGGCCTTTGCGCTCCCATTCTTTATTGCCCCAAGCCCAAGGTTGGTTTAATTTTTTGAAATCGGCTATTTTCCCTTTTCTTATCATATTGGTAATTTTACCATATCTAAAAAATTGCTTACCTAAGCCATTGAGTTATCTTAAAAATTCTCTCAGCATCTGTCTGAGCGTGGTTTTGCCTTTATTGGTTTTAAAATAATTTTCACGACGCTCCGCATCCGATTTATTGAGATAGGCTTCATAAAAAATAAGCTCCAGTGGCCGACGAGACGCCGTGGAAATGTTTTTACCCTCATTATGCTCACGGAATCTCCTTTCCAGATTATTGGTAAACCCAATATAAAATTGGCTGTCGCGAAGGCTGCGCAGGATATACACAAAATAAAAATTGAGGTTCATAAAATTCAGTTATATACAAAATATTTTTTGACAATGCTATGAACTATTCTCTGGCAACGCCATGAACTTGAGCGATCTCGGATCGCGAATAGTTCATGGCTCCCCCGACTGGACTCGAACCAGTAACCTGCCGATTAACAGTCGGCTGCTCTACCATTGAGCTACAGGGGAACATGGTAAAAAACAGAAGCGAAATTACTTTATCCAAGCGAATCCTTTTTTTCAAGGGATTTTAATCGTTTAAGATTTTCGTTAATAGGATAGATTACAGGTTGGCATTTATCTATTTGACATCTCTTTCTCGTACGCTAAACTCTTATCGATTTACTCTCTCATTTTAGAAGAATATGTCTAATGCTCACGCCAGTAAGACCCATGGATTGGTGGACGCGAATCGTTTTCGTCCTAAAAGTAAACTCAGGAAGCGCCGTAATAAGGCGCTTGCGCGGGTTCGTAAAGCAGAAAGAAGAACTTCAAAAAAAATATAAATTAGTTGACATAATTAATTATTTAATTTATAATCTAATACTTTTTAGATTACCAACAGAAATAGAAGCGGTATTTATAGCCTTAAAAATGCACTTAAAATCATTTTACAGATTTTCTTGACGTATTTTGTTAATCTTTGTATGATGAATTTACAATCAGTTACTCCTCCCGCCCGCCTTTGGTTTCTCTAATTTTAATTAATATGAGCTCTTTGCCAACTCAACAAGATGAAACACGGAATGCGGGATTAGCCGTATTGCAACAAGACAGTTTTAATCTCCAACAAGTAATTGATGACATGTTTCTCGTTCTTACGGACAAGGAAAAGGATGTCATTATTAAACGTTTCAGTCTTGATAATAAACCTCGTCAAACTCTTGATAAGATCGGTAAGTATTTTTCCGTGACCCGTGAGCGTATTCGTCAGATCGAAAATATCGCTCTCGCCAAGCTCCGTCGCACGGTTGGCAACACCAAACTGCGTTTGGTGAATAAGTTGGCCAAAGAGCTTATCACGGCGGAAGGAGGCGTCATGCTGGAGAGCGAGATCGTTAACCGAGTCCTTCAGAACATTTATTCCGCTTCTCAGGTGGATCGCCATATTATCGTCCTTTCGCTCAATTGCGACGCCGATTTGATTAAATCCGATCGTACCGCCACTTCCGAGGCTTTCTGGATGTTCAAAGAGATTTCTTTGGAAGAGGTCATTCGAATTACCGAAGCCGGCATTGGCGCTCTCAAAAAATTCAATGATGTGATGAGCGAAGAGCAGATTATTTCAGCCGTTCAAAATTTAGGCATGCTCAAGAGCCGCCATTTTTCCAATCGTTTGATTATCTCCTGCCTTAAAACGGACAAGCGCGCCCGCAAATTGGAAGACAGCCGCTGGGGCCTGATGGAATGGAGACATGTTAATCCGCGCAGTATCCGCGATAAGGCGGCCATTGTTCTTGAGAAAGCCAAAGCGCCTCTCCATTTCGTTGAAATTTCAAACCGCATTGCCGAGACGGGTTTTGACAAAAAAGTGGTTACGGTTCAGGCGGTTCATAACGAGTTGATTCGTTATGAGCAATTTGTTTTGGTGGGCCGCGGGTTATACGCGCTTGCCAAATGGGGTTATGAACCCGGCACCGTGTCCGAAGTGATCGAACGCCTGCTTCAAAAAAACGGTTCTATGACCAAGAAGCGAATTGTGGAAGAGGTGATGAAACAGCGTCAGGTGAAGATCGGCACAATCTCTCTCAATCTTCAAAAGAATCCCCAATTCATCCGTGTGGGTCGCGCGGTTTATGACCTCAATACGGAGCTAAAACAATAGTTCGTTTTCTTTTGCCTTTTTGCGAACAAGGCTTTATGATTTTAAGGCCTTGTTTTAGTATTTAACGCTTTTTCCATGTACGCACTCAATCGTGTTCAGCTCGTCGGCTACCTCACTCAAAATCCCGAGATCCGACAGACGCCCAATGGCCAGACCGTGGGAGATCTTAATCTGATGACCCGTCAGTCTTTCACCCGCAGCGACGGAGAACATCAGGAATCAAAAGCGTTTCATAGCGTGGTGGTATGGCGCGGATTGGCGGATATCGCGGGTCGTTTTTTAAAGCAGGGGAGTCAGGTTTATGTGAGCGGCCGCATGCAGACGGATGAATGGCAGGATCCTCAGGGAAATCGTCGCTATAAAACTCGTATCGTGGCGGATGAAATGATCCTTTTGGATCCCCGTGAGCCGGTTGCCGCGTCAAATGTGTCTTTGTCCGGTGCTCTCAATCGCGCTGAGGTTCTCGGGAATGTCAGCCGTGATCCGGAGTTGCGCCAAACGCCCTCGGGAACTTCTGTCGGTTCATTCGGCGTTGCCACGAATTTTTCCTGGAAAAATCGTCAAGGCGAGAGCCAGGAAAAGACTGAATTCCACAATGTCGTCGTGTGGGGGCCTTTGGCTCAACAAGTTCATCAGAGTATTAAGAAAGGACGTAAGGTTTATGTTGCGGGGCGCATTCAAACCCGTAGCTGGGAAACGCCCGACGGTCAGCGCCGGTACGCGACTGAAATCATCGCGGATCAGGTGATGTATCTCGGAGTGTATGATTCTGAATTAGGCGCTCCTTCTGGAACAGCCTCAGCAGTTTCTGTTCCAGTTACAGTTGCAGCAACAGGAACAGGTATTGTTGCCCCAGAAAATCCTGCCGGTCCGATTCCCGCGATTGATTACGCGTCTGAAATCAAGCCGGAGGATTTGCCTTTCTAGTGACGAGTGATCAGTGACGAGCCAATAGAGACGAGTAACGAGTTGCAAGTTTTTTCTCGTCTTTCGTCACTTTTACATAGCGCGATCCATTGCTCGATACTCATGGTCTTGGGGCTTTCGACTTCCGGCGTGGGGAAGTGATCGAAATGGTAATGGACGATCTTCCAGAAGTTTTTCGGAAGGTTGTATTTTTTTTCCTGAACCATATTGATGACGGCCGCGATGATATTGGGCTGCGGGTAGGCCATTTCTTTTGGAATGTCCGCCACGATTTCGAGCGCGCCAAACGTTTGCGCCAGAACGCTGATGCGATAGCTTCGCGGCGGCGGATTCATGAGCGTTCTGGCGTATTGCCGATCGATGATGAGGGATAGCGCGTACGGTTTATTTTTCGCGTCCCACAGAAATTGTTTCAGAAAAACGCTGGTCAGGTGAAAGGGGATGCTGCCCACCAGCATGTAGGGTTCTTTCGAGGTGTAGCGGCGAAAGTCTTTTTTGAGGAGGGAAATAGACGCAAAATTTTGCGTCTTTACTTTTAAGATTTTGATCATAGCTGGGTCGATTTCGAGAACCTCGACTTTTGGGAAATTTTTTGCGAGTGCTTCCGTGATGTATCCCATGCCGCCGCCAATTTCAACGATTTTGGTGTTCGGGCGGTATACTTTTTTAATGCCATTGATCAGCCGTTCAACGCCTTTGGGATCCACTAAAAACGTTTGGCTTAATTCACGTTTGGGCGTGAGGCCATACGATTCCAATTCTTCTTTACACTTTATTTGATGCGGCGTTAGACTCATGGCGATGAAAAAATTCCTTTTCATTGTAGCGTTTTTTATTCTTTTGTCTCCGGTTTCTGGCGAACTCGTCCGTTTTTCCGTTTTTGGATTCGATCTGCTTCCGGCGGATATTCTCCTGCCTATTCTTTTTGTGGTTTGGGGACTCTATAAATTTCCAATTTCCAATTTCCAATTTCCAAACAAGTTACAAGTTACAAGTTACAAGTTACGGATAGGTGGTATCGGGAAGGCTATTTTGGTTTTTATTTGGGTTGCCGTACTTAGTTTGTTGCTCAATTCCATTCGTTTTCCGATGAGTGAAATGGCGCGCGCGACCGCGTATTTCGTGCGACTGGCGATGTATATGGGATTGTATTTCGTGGTCTATGATTTGAGTTTCCATCCTGTCTACCACGGCAGATCAGAATCTGCCCGTAATATGAGTAGATTCCGCAACAAGTTCGGAATGACATGGTACGTATGGATCGTTGTTCTAGCCGCCTTTTTGCTATCCATCCTTGGTTTTTTGCAGCTGAAATATTTCCCCAGTTTTTTGGATATCGGTCTTGATTTGCAAGGATGGGATCCTCATGATTATCGGCTCCTTTCCACGTGGTTCGATCCGAATTACGTGGCCGGATTTTTGGCGTTTGCGATCGGGCTTTTGGGGACGCTTTTTTTTTATTACCGAGAGCGATGGGTACGGGCGATTTTATGCGGTCTCGGGGCTATTTTGATCGTCGCCCTTTATTTGACCTATTCCCGAAGCGGTTATCTTGCATTGGCTGCGGTTCTTTTCGTATGGACTCTGTTTCGTTCGCGACGTTTACTGATCGGATTGTTTATTTTTTTTGTCGTTGGAATGTTGTTTTCCGCCCGCTTCCAGGAGCGCGTTGGCTCAGCGTGGTATTCGGGTGTTGCGCTCATCGGCCTTGATTCGCAATACGCCCTGGATCCGACTGCGGAACTCCGCGTCCGCTCATGGCAACACGCGATCGAGATCATTCAGGATCACCCATGGATTGGCGCAGGATACAATCGTTATCCTTTTGAAGTGACTCAGCGCGGCTATCTTTCTATGGATTCCCATGCGGTCGGGGGATCGGACAGTTCGCTTTTGACGATTTGGGCGACGACGGGGATTTTTGGACTGCTTGCGTATCTTGGGATTTTTGTAATAGCGGCGCAAAGATGTATTATTTTTATTCGTAAACGATACCCTGAAGGCGAGGATATATATCCTCGCCTTCAGGGTATCGGGATGTTGGCGGCCTCCGTCGGCCTCCTTATCCACTCTGTTTTTGTTAATTCGCTGCTTCTGCCGTGGATGATGATCTATCTATGGAGCGGACTTGGGGCTTTGGAGGCTGCCGATGATTCCAGCCACGGCCTGCGGAACTAATTCCCTCCACGTCTCGTCGTTGGCTTGCATTTTCCGCCGCACCTGCGTGGCCGAGATGCCTTTCCAGCGGATGAGGTTTACGATTTTGACGCGGTCGTACTGTTGGAATAATTTTTTGACGAGCGGGCGTCCGGTCCAGACCGCGTCGAATTCCTGCGCCACAAGTTTTCGTACATGCGCGGGCCACGCCGCGTCGTCGTGGATGTCCGGAATGGGGACAATCCGATAAGTGTTTTTGGCGATGCCTGCCTCCTCCAGGGCCGCTTCGATCATGCGTGTCCGATCTTTCACACTGAATGGGTTGTCCTGTGTGCCCTTGTATTGCGCGCTGCCGATGCCAATCAGCATTTTTGACTGTTGTTCCATGATTTGTTGGATGACCCAGAGGTGGCCGCGGTGGAACGGCTGGAACCGGCCGATGAATAAAATATTGCTTGACATTTATTTTTAAATACAGTATAATGAACTAATGACTTAGCAAAAAGTCACTTTATATTTTCATCTTATCATTGTATGCCTAATACAGCATTCGATTTAGAATATCACGATGACGTCCCGGAAGAGCCTGGGCAAGGCGGCGTCCGAGAAAGAGTTGCCGCAGCCCTTCGCGTTGTTTCACCTCTAGCTTCTGAGGTTTTTAATAATCTGGATGTGACAGCGGCCGATTTAAGGGCCGGTCTTGATGCTGTCGCAAAGCAAGATGAAACTCCTGATCTTAGCAAGGGCGCTTCTCAGAGAGAGGTTGCCTTAGGAATCCTTTCCCGAGTGACTGATGGAGCTCCTGATGAGCGCGCTGCTTTAATCCGTGAAATTCTGGCAGATGAACGATTGGGAAGGCGCGTGGCCGCAAAAGTGCGTGCTTTAAAGGGGATGAAGAGACCTAAGGCACCTGCGCCAGAAAAAGCTAAAGTAGTTCCAGCAGCCCCCTCGGCGCCTCGGGTTATGGCAATGCTTCTTACGGTTCCCAATGAAAAGCACCGAGCTTCTTTGGCTCGAAAGGCTCTTGAGGTTATTGGCCGCGATATAGCGTCTCTGAGGTCACCAGTGGAAGTGCTATTGGCTCAAGATAATATTCTTGGAGATGCCGAGAAGCTCGCACGAGCGATAAGGACTCCGGAATTGAGAACTGCTTTTGTCGCCCATTTCGAATCAGCAAGAGATTCTGAAGCGACAGAAAGAAAGGAAGCTGATTTAAAGGCACTAAGAGATAGCGATCTTCCGACTAGCAAACTTCGTCATTATCTTAAGCTTTTAAGAGATAAAGGTTTTAAAGGCCGTCCTGTCGCTGTCGCCGCAAACGCCGTTTTAAATCAGGCGCCTGCTCCCAGAGCAGAAGGCGGTCGGTCTAAATTAATTGAATTAATAGGTGGACATCCTGATCTTCTTCGAGTGGTCGCCGAATACGTCGAAGAGGAGAGTGGTAAAGCAAGAGAAGCGGCTCCGAAATTGCGTTCCGCGACGCGTATGGAATTGGAGGCTCATTTAATAAAAGTTGGTAAGGATGCTGAAAAACAGGTCCGCGGCGTATTGCGTAGGATGGCCGAGGGCTCAGTATTTTCTGATGTTAGAGGGGAGGCTGCTCAATTGGTTGCTGATTTGGGAGGCAATGTATATGAGGTTAAATTTTCAGTTATTTTATTCGCCCTTGAATCGTACCCTCATGTGTGCGCGGCTTTGATCTCTATAATTAAACCAGCGGAGAAAAACCCTGCATCTGCGGCATCTATTCCCAAAGCAGGCTCCTAAGCAGCCAGTCGCTGCTTCAGCTGAAAGAGCTCCTACGGCACCCAAATCTCCGCGAGAGAAATTGAATGCGATCAAGAATAGATGAAGAGAAAAAGATAATGAGGCGCATGGTCGTTTTATTGAGGCTCTTAAAGTAGCTGTCCCCGGTATCACGATTCCTGATCGAGAAGGGCGCGGCGCGGCTATAACGAAAGCCCTGGCGGCATTGACCGATGAACAGGTTGGCATTTTGCTTAAGCAGTTTATGCCGGAGTCGTCGGATGAAGCAGGGAATCAATAGCTTGGTCTTGTATGAAATAGCCCCGCAGCGCTTCGCGTGCGGGGCTATTTTTATGGGCTATTTTTCCCGTATAATCAGCGGCAGGGTCATGTTCTGGATTTCGGTCACCTTCACGCCCGCGATGAGGGCTTCGCGGTTGAGCCGGATTTCACGGCTCAGGCTTTGCAGACGAGGCAGGAAGAATTTGTAGTAAGACTGCAACTTGCTGTAGGCGCCGAGCTTGGCATGGACTTCACTTTCATTTTGCCGCAATCCGATGAAATCGCCCAGGTTTTTTTCCGCGGTGGCGCTATTGAGTTTATCCAATTCCTGAAAGAATTGTTTTTCACTCGTGTTGATCTGCGTGGTCAGGCCTGTAGCGCTTCCTTGTAAGAAGTTGATGGTTCCCTGTAAATCCGTGATGCGTTCCTGGGTTTTTTTGGCAAGCTCACTCAACAGGCGAAGATAGCTGTCCAAAGCGTCTGCCCGAATAGCGGCTTGGTTTAGGTATTTAAATAAATTAACAGAAAGCGTGTTTTGGATGTTCCCTAAAAGCCGTGTGTCCAAATCGAGCAGGGATTTGATGTCAGGAGTTTTTTCTCCCAAATACCATGTGGCGAGAACGCTTTTCTGAAGATTCCCGGCGCTTCCGACCGGCGTCAACGCTTCTCCGCGGCTCAAATAGTTGGTCATCCAGACGCTGGTTTTAGCCATATTTTCACTGATGTAGACGGCCTTTGGAGTTTCTTTGTGATAAGCCAGTGTCCGTGTGGCTGCGGCGCTTTTTTGGTAGAGGGAGGTTGGAATTGATTCGGGTTGAACATACGCGATGGTATGGCTTGTTTTTGCCCCCGCAGATCCTCCTTGAGCTGGAATCGTTTGCAAATAGCGTTCATACGTTATGGCCACTTGCCGATTGAACTCATAAGCCCCCTTCGTTCCTATCTGAAAGCCATGAATTCCACTGATCTCCGTGGCAGGGGAGGGGGTGAAAATGTTTTTAAGACGCCCCCAATTGCTATAAATCCCTATTCCTATGAGCGTGATTGCAAAGGTTATCACAAAAAAAGGCCATACTTTTTCTTTCGATGGCAGCCTTCCGAGCAGGTTTTTTAATTCCTGATGGGCCTCCTGATACCGCTCCGCGTGGCGTCTAAGATGTTCGCGATGATTGTTCATGGATTTCTCCCTATTATAGCAGAACCGGATCTCAAAAACAAGGTTTTTGGTTTAGAAATGGCTTGTTTAAAGCAATAGCCTTTGGGTAAGATTTTTTGTTTGTTTTTTCTTTTTCCACCCCTCTTTGGCATTGCCCAAAGCCGGGTGGAGTCCCGCCTAGGGCGGGACCAAAATCCAATCGCTCGGTTCACAAGATGCTTATTCCCAGGAAGCGGCAGACCATCCTTCGGCTCCGCCCTTCCCACTCCCGAGGCTCCGCTCAGGACGGTTCCCTGCCTTACAATCGTTCAGCTATTTCTTAATTCCAACGCCCTGCTCTCGCTAAGTGATTTTGATCAAACTTGTTAATACTTCTGGCCAAAGCTACTAAAGCGAGAGTCCAAAGTGAGCATATATAATATGCAGAACAATGGTAAGTCCCCTTGGGCCGAGCGCCTTGGCGAGGACTGGGGACGCCTCCTGGGAATAAGCAGAACATTCACCGAGCGGTCAGCTTTGGCCTAGCGTTTTGGGGGACGTTACCCTCTTTGTGGCGACTGACAAAGGGGGTAACAAAAACAAACAAAAAAAGAAAAAGAATTTAATTCCTCACAAGGGTTGTGGTAGTGAGTCATTGCCCAATAGTTCAATTTTGTTACAATAGGAAAGCTATTTTTGCTATTTTATGCGCATTGGGATCGATGCCCGCATGTACGCGGGGGATTTTACCGGCATTGGGCGATACACGTATGAGCTGATACGACATCTTCCGACTCTGAAAGATTCTAATGAATACGTTGTTTTTTTACGTGCCAGGGAATATGAGCATTTTCAACCAGCTTCTCCGCGTATTACCAAAGTTTTGGCGGATTATCGGCATTATTCCTTTGGCGAGCAGATCGGTTTTTTGCGTGTTCTTAATCGCGCAAATCTCGATTTGATGCATTTCACGCATTTTAACGCGCCGATTTTTTATCGTCGGCCTTATGTAGTGACGATCCACGATCTCACCCTTTCTTTTTTTCCGGGAAAAAAGATGACCCGTCTATTTCATCGTCTCGCTTATCAATTCGCACTTCGAAACGTGGTTTTTCATGCCCGGGCCATTATCGCGGTTTCTAAGAATACCCAAAAAGATCTTGAACGGCTGGTTCATGTTCCTGCCTCAAAAATTCAGGTGATTTATCATGGGATCGATCCCTCGTTTGGACAAGTAACTCCTTCGTCCATCAATGACGTGAAGCAACGTTACGGTCTTTTGACCCCTTATTTCCTTTATACGGGCGTTTGGCGCGATCATAAGAATGTGGTTGGAATGATCAAGGCCTTTGATTTATTTTTGAAGAATTCTCCCGAAGGCGCGGAAACGTTTCCAGGCCTTCTTGTGATGACGGGCAAGGAAGATCCTTTTTATCCCGAGGTGAAACAAACAATTCAGACTTTGGGCCTCGAGAATCGAGTCCGTTTGGTCGGACTGGTTCCCGAAGAGGACCTCAAGGCATTGTATCAAGGGGCGTTTGCCTATATTTCCCCTTCTTTTTATGAAGGATTTGGTTTTTCGCCCCTGGAGGCGATGCAAAGCGGTATTCCGGTGCTGGCTTCCGCCACGTCGTCTATCCCCGAGGTGTGCGGAGCGGACAACGCTCTTTATTTTGATCCACACGACGTTCCCGCGATTGCGCAGCGAATGAAGGAAATCACTACGGATCCGACTCTCCGTTATACACTCATTGAGCGCGGGAAGCGCCATGTTCAGCCGTTCCGATGGGAATCCATGGCGCGCGCGACCTTTGCTTTTTATAGTAAAGCTTGTCCATGAAATCTTTTTCTGACATTCTTCGGGATCGGCTTAAAAGAAGTTCCCTTGCCCCCCAGGTTCAGGCGGCTGAAATCTGTTTTTATGCGGATCGTTTTATTGAAAAATATCTTGGATCCGAGGCGATCATTCAAATTAAAACTCAATCGATTCAGGGGAGCACTCTTGTTATAGGCGTTCTGCATCCCGTTTTGGCGGAGATGATTCATGGATATGAGAAAGAACTTCTTGCGGATCTGCAGGGGCGATTCGGAGAGAAGCGAATTACCCATATCCGCACGAAATGTTTGACAACGCTCTAAGTGTTAAGTAAAATCGACTCGCTGTTTTTGTTTTATTTCCTTAAAGAACGTTTGTGCTTAAGATTCGACTCCAGCGCACAGGACGAACCAATCTTCCCACGTATCGTCTTGTCATCGCTGAACATACTGCCGCTGTCAAAGGGAAGTTTCTCGAAAAATTGGGGCATTATAATCCCATGAAGAACCCCCACGTTTTTGAATACGACTTAGAACGAATCCGTTTTTGGATTGAACGCGGCGCTCAGCCTAGCAGCACGGTCGCACGGCTTTTAAAATGGAAGGGGATTGATGGAATGGATAAATTTATTATCGCAATGGCTTCCCGCAAGAAAAAGTCCGAAGCGAAAGCCAAGCCTGCGGATGCCGCCGCTCCAGCCCCGCTAAGCGGGGCTGCCGTAACTGCAGCTGAAACTGTACCAGCCCCTGCCGCCCCCAAAGAAGAAAAGAAAACTTAATTTTATCGCTTATTTCCTAATTTTCATTTCGTATGTCCGATACTGCTACTGATGTTTCTACAGGCGCTGATAAAGATTTTGTGTTATACGTTGTCCGTTCGATTGTCACTGAACCGGATAAGGTAGAGGTAGTCCGAACCGTAGACGAAAAAGGGGTTCTTCTTACTTTAAAAGTCGGCAAGGATGATATGGGTAAAGTCGTCGGTCGCGGAGGCCAGACCGCTAAATCAATTCGTATTTTGCTTCGCGTTATCGGCGCCCGAACGAATAGCCGTGTAAATTTAAAAATCGTTGAACCGGATGGCAGCACCTTCGTAGGCGCCGGCGCCAATGAAGAAGCCACAGGCGGCGTTGATAGCAGCGCGGATCTTCCTAGCTGATCGGTTCAATTAAAGAGTCAAATAGGGTCTTTAATCCGTTTTTCTAATCCTTTTCCATGGAGGGAGGTATCGCAGTCACTCAACAGTTTAATGTAATAGACATCGCTAATTTAGCGGTGGCACTCGCTATTATCGTTGCAGGCGTGCTTTCGGTTTTTTATATTTTTGTCGGAGGCATTTCCTTTATTCTTTCTGGCGGCCAGGAAGATAAAATTAAACAATCCGTTAATACCATCCGTTACGCGATTATCGGTCTTGTGGTCACGATTTTTTCCGTCACTATCATCAAAATCCTGGGATTGATTTTTGATTTTGATCTTCTTAGCTTCATCAGCTGGGAAAGAATCACCTCTCTTATGAGCCATGTGATTGATAAAGTGGTGAAAGGCGGTCCCAACACAGGAACAGGCCCTGTCGGAGGCGGGACACTCCGATAAGTTTATTCCATCCCTTCCACCTGGATGTTTTTCCAGTCAAAGGGGAATCGATAATTTTCGAGCGCCCGAATAAGGGTGGCGAATAGGCTCCATGAATTCCCTTTGGAGTATATAAATGCATTCCCGCTTTCCATGTTCGGATTGTAATCTTGCACGAGGTCATTAGGGGGCGTGATAGGCACCGCTCCGTATTGGATGGCCTGTTTGCATTCCCGAAGGCATTCCATCGTGTCGCTTAAAACTAAAATTCCATCGCCGGCCGCGTAAATTTTTCGTTTATTTTCGTCGTTGTCTGGAAGAATGATGATTTTATGCGGATATTTTGTTCCCAGTTCCGTGAAATATTTTTGGTATTTTTCAGTTCCGATCCCTGTCATTGCCAATTGGATGGGTTGCTCCAAAATTCCCGCCATAATTTCCTGAAGTATGGCGAGATTATTTTTATCCGTGAGCGGGTAAGTGATGCAGAAGAGCGGCACTTTTTTGTCGTAAGGAATACCTAAATCCTGGCATAAAGCAATTTTATTCTTAATCTTGTTCTGAATTGTCTTTTTGCTGAATTTCTGATAGATTTTGTTGTCGTAGGCGGGTGTGTAACGTGACTCGCTCATATATTACTATTCAAAATTCAAGATTAGAAAATTCAAGATTATTTTTTGAATTTGAATATCTTTATATTCTAGCATATTTGATCGGAAAAAGTAAGTTTTAGCCCTTGACGTACGTTTAAATGACTGATGAATTTAACAAAAAGTATGAAAAATTGGTGATTGTTGATGGCAATCACCTCATTCACCGTGCATTTCACGCTATCCAGGCTCCTTTAAAGACTTCTTCCGGCGAACAGACAAACGCACTTTTTGGTTTTGCCAGCATGACTCTCAATATTATTGACCTAGAAAGGCCTGATTATATGGTGGTCGCTTTTGATGAGCGCGCCCCTACATTTCGTCATGAAGCCCATGAAGGATATAAGGCGACTCGGGCAAAGGCTCCTGATGAACTTTATGCCCAGATCCCTCGTATCAGGGAAATGCTGAAACGATTTAAAATCCCTATTTTTTCAAAAGAGGGATTTGAAGCGGATGATGTGATGGGTACTTTGGCAAAGCAAGCTGAGTCGCAAGGAATTAAGACTTATTTGGTGACGGGCGATCGAGATGTCCTTCAGTTGATCACACCCCTTATTTTTGTAGTTTTCCCCCACAAAGGATATCGTGAGCCTATTAGGTTTGACGCCCAAAAAGTTTTTGAAAAATACGGGATTCGCCCCGATCAGATTGTTGATTATAAAGCGCTGATGGGCGATGTTTCGGATAACTTTAAAGGAGTTGAAGGAATTGGATCCAAACGAGCTTCGGATCTTCTTTCGAAATATCAGACGCTCGAAGGTATTTATGAACACTTATGGGAGATCCCCGAGACGATACGCGTCAAACTTGCCAGCGGACATGATGACGCCCTTTTTTCTCGTTCTCTCGCTCAAATCGTCACCAATGTTCCCTGCTCTTTTAATAAGGAAGAGGCCGCCTTTTTTGCGTTCGATTTTGAGGGACTTTCCCATTTTTTTAAAGAACTGGAAATTCATAGTCTGCAAAGACGGCTCGAAAAAATTGTCCCACGGGAAGTGCTTCGACCTGACAAGAATCAGCTTTCGTTTTTCTAATGAAAGTCCTCTTTTTCAATCACGGGAAGTGGGGAATAAAGAAAGTTCTTTTGGCTAAGACGATTCGACAAATTAAAATTCTTTTTCCAAAAATAAAAGGAGCGGTTCATGTTATTTTTGTGGATGACCCCACGATCCATCGGCTCAATCTTGATTATCTCAAACGCGATACTCCGACAGACGTTCTTTCATTCACTTATCAGGATCAGGGGCTTTTGGGCGAACTTTATATCAGCATTGATACCCTTAAAAAACAGGCCAAAACGTATCATCAGACTCTGACGGATGAATTGAGCAAAATATTTGTTCATGGATTTCTTCATCTCCAAGGCTTCACTCATGATAAAGAAAATGACATGCGTGTAATGCATGAGACAGAAGATAGAATATTGGACAAAGTGTCTTGTCTAAAGTGTTCAAAATAAGTCTTTTTTAGATACAAAAAGTTGTTCATTGGTTCTTGTTCAACCTTAGCCAATTTTATTAGAGTAAAAAATTTGATCAAGGGGCTATTTTAAGCCCTTTTTTTTATAAAATGTTTGTCAGAAGGGGTTTGTCTATAGTAGACTTGCACTGTTTTTTGAGTTATCTACTGGCCTTCCTCGATTTTCATTTTTACATTGTTTTATTGTTTTTTGTTTTATTTCGGCCAAAAAAGTTGAATAAAAAATTTGATCATCTTTTATCAAAAATTATATAAAATAAAATTTCATGCCCAAAGAACAGATTATCGCAGGTCTTGACATCGGAAGTTCTAAAATCCGCACCGTGATCGCTCTTTTAGAAGAGGAAAAGAAAATGCCGAATATTATCGGAGTGGGAGTTTCGCCTTCCACGGGCATGCGCCGAGGAAATGTCATTGATGTGGATGAGGCGATCAGTAATATCTCTGCAGCGCTAGAAGACGCGGAACGGATGTCCGGCGCGCCTATTCATCATGTGTTTGTGGGCGTGAGCGGCAGTCATATCGAATCCCTGGATAGCCGTGGGGTGATCGCCATTTCCCATGCGGGGAGCGAAATCATTGAAGACGACATCAATCGTGTATTGGAAGCGGCCCAGGCCGTCTCTATGCCGTCTAACCGCCGAATTTTACGCATTATTCCCAAGTTTTTTTCCGTGGATGACCAAAAGGGGATCAAGAACCCCGTGGGTATGATCGGTGTGCGCTTGGAAGTGGATGCCCATATCATCACGGGGCAGGCCGCGATCGTGAAAAATATTGAAAAATGCGTGCATCAGGCGGGGGTGGATGTTGACGATCTTGTTCCGAGTTCTTTGGCCGCCGCGGAGGCGGTTTTGTCCCGACGCCAGAAAGAGCTGGGCGTGGTGGTGATCGATATCGGCTGCGGAGGAACGTCAATTGCCGTTTTCGAGGAAGGCGTGACTCTTTATACTGCGGTGCTTCCTGTCGGCGGCGAAAGCGTCACGAATGATGTCGCTATCGGTCTTCGCACGTCAGTCGATACCGCCGAGAAAATCAAGATCGAATATGGCACCACGCTTCCGGAGGAAGTGAGTGATCGGGAAACGATTGACCTTTCCCTGATCAGTAAAATCGATAGCCAAAAGGTTGCCAAGAAACATTTGGCAGAAATCATTCAGGCCCGTTACCATGAGATTTTTGTGATGGTCAAAGATGAGCTTCGCAGTATCGGGCGCGACGGTATGCTGCCCGCGGGTGTGATTTTGACAGGAGCAGGCGTTAAAATGCCCGGGGTTTTGGATCTGGCGCGTGAAGTTCTCGGTCTGCCGGTTCAAATCGGTTTCCCCACGGAAGTGGAAGGCGTGGTGGATCGTATTGATGATCCCGCTTACGCTACGGCCATTGGGCTTATTGTGTGGGGCTCTAAATACGAAGGGCATTCCTATGGATTCGGTTCGGTTGATTTTAAGAAAATGCTCACAGGAATGAAGGGGTGGCTTAAAAATCTTTTACCTTAAATAATCTAATTTTATTTTTTTTAATTTCATTATGACGCAGACTCTTAAAACTCTTTTTAGCTCGTCACGTCGTGCCACCAATTCCTCCAAAGATGGGGCTACGGAAATCACTCCGGAAATCACTCCGCTTGCCTGTATTAAGGTTGTAGGCGTCGGAGGGGGCGGCGGAAACGCCATCAATCGGATGATCGGAGCCAAGCTCGAAGGCGTTGATTTTATTTCGATCAATACGGACGCCCAAGCGCTTTATCATTCGCAAGCGCCTCATCGTATCAATGTGGGCCGTGCTACCACGCGCGGACTGGGAGCGGGTTCGTTCCCCGAGATCGGCAAGAAGTCGGCGGAAGAAAGCAGCGAGGAAATTAAGGCTATTTTGGAAGGCGCTGACATGGTGTTCGTTACGTGCGGCATGGGCGGCGGCACAGGAACCGGCGGCGCTCCCGTGGTCGCTGATATCGCCAGAGAATTAGGAGCATTGACGGTCGCCGTCGTTACCAAACCTTTTTCTTTTGAAGGGTCACGCCGCAGCGAAGTCGCTTTAAATGGCATTGAAGAGCTTAAACAGAAAGTGGACACTTTGATCACGATTCCTAATGATCGCATTCTTTCTATCATTGATAAAAAAACGCCTTTAATGGACGCGTTTGTGGTGGTGGACGATGTGCTGCGCCAAGGCATCCAAGGTATCGCGGATCTCATCACGGTCCACGGTTTGATTAACGTAGATTTTGCCGATGTGCGCGCCATCATGAAGGACGCGGGTTCGGCGCTCATGGGTATCGGATACGGTACGGGTGAGAATCGCGCAACCGAGGCGGCCCGCGCCGCGATTGAAAGTCCGCTGCTTGAGCTTTCCATCAACGGAGCCAAGGGCGTTCTCTTTAATATCACGGGCGGCAATGATCTCTCTATGTTTGAGGTGGATGAAGCCGCGAAAGTCATCACGGAAGCGGCCGACGCGAATGCCAATATTATCTTCGGCGCGGTTATCAATGAGTCGTACACCGGCGAAATTAAATGCACGGTCATCGCGACGGGTTTCGACGAAGAAGAACAAAAGCGCGCTAAGGATTCGACCGCGGCCGGCACGCTTCAGCGCATGGGAAAAGTAGCCCCTGCGTCTTCTTTGGGCGGATCCCAATCGGCTTCCCAACCCAAGCCAAGACCTGAGGAGGATTTGGAAGTACCTGCTTTCCTCCGCAAATCGCTCCGTAAATAGGGGACTTTTACCCCGCACGAAACTGCGGGGTGAATTAGTCTGATAAAAACCCTGTGCCGCTTGCGTTCACGCGCTCGGGTGCAGGGTTTTTGTTGTCAAATAGAGGTTATTTTGGTATAATGATTGGATACGTATTTTAGAAAAAATGACTGAACCGTTCCATCGTAACATTAAAGGGATTAATCAGGCCTTTAAGGAGCGCGATATTCAGAGGATGGCCAAAGAAAAGAAGCTGCCTTATGTCAATTTGGCAACGATCCCTTTGAATCCCGATTTTGTTTCTTTTTTGGAAGAAGCCCGCGCCCGCTTTGCGAGCGTGGCGGTTTTTTTAAAGTCGGGGAAGAAACTCAAGCTCGCGGCGACTGATCCTGATCTTCCTGCCACCAAGGCTTTGGTTGAATCGCTTCAGACACAAGGTTATGAGATTTCTATTCATCTGGCGTCCCAAGAATCCCTGGATAGCGCTTATCGCGTGTATACCAGAGTGATTACTCCCACAAAAGAAGAAACGACTGCCATTAAAGAAGTAGGATCGTTCGCGGAAGAGATCCAAACGCTTGAACTACTTAAGAAGAAAGTTGAAAATTCACCTTCGGATATCGCGCTTCATACCATCGCTGTCGGCGCGTATCGCACGCGTTCGTCCGATATCCACTTTCAGCCCGAGCAGGAGGAAGTTTTGGTTCGCTTCCGTATCGATGGGGTGCTGCAGCACGTGTTCGATCTTCCACGTAAGGTATATGAAGGGATTTTGACTCAAATCAAATACATGGCCCACATGAAGGCGAACATTGTGGAAGTGCCGCAAGACGGCCAATATGCTTTTACGGCTGAGGGAAAGCTCATGAATGTGCGCACGTCGACTCTGCCGACCCAATACGGGGAAGCATGCGTGCTTCGCCTTTTGGATTCCGAGAGAACCTTTTCCGATTTTAGGGAATTAGGATACCGCGGTCAGGCTATTCAGGATATTGAAGCGGCCGTTGGCCTTTCCCATGGCATGATTTTGATCACAGGACCTACCGGAAGCGGAAAGACCACCACCTTGTACTCCATGCTCAAAAAGATCGATGTGAATGTCAAAAAGGTAATCACGCTGGAGGATCCTATTGAATACCGATTGGCAGGCATTTCACAGAGTCAGGTGGACCCGGATCGAAAATTCGATTTTGCCACCGGGCTTTGCTCTATTTTGCGCCAAGATCCGGACGTGATCATGGTGGGTGAAATCCGCGATCTCGAAACCGCTGAAACCGCGGCTCAGGCCTCCCTCACGGGGCATCTCGTGATTTCCACACTTCACACCAATTCGTCCGTGGAAGCGATCCCGCGACTTGTGAACATGGGGGTGCGCTCATTCATCTTGGCGCCGGCGCTCAAGCTCATCGTTGCCCAGCGCCTGGTGCGCAAGCTTTGTCCTGCCTGCATGACGACATCGCCCCTAACTTCATCCGAAATCGCTTTTTTTGAGCCGGCGATTGCGCAAATGAACTCTAAGGGAATGAAGACAGTCATGCCCTCTTCTTTTAAGCGAGCTAAAGGATGCCTCCAATGCAGCCAGACAGGCTATCTGGGGCAAACCGCCATTGCTGAAGCACTCCGTTTTGATGATTCATTACGCGATATGATTCTGGAGAATCGCTCCATGCCGGAAATTTATCGCTACGTTCACGAGGACGTTAAAATGGCGACCGTCCAAGAGGACGGGCTTCTGAAAGTGCTCGAAGGGATCACGACCCTCGAAGAGGTGATAAGAGTAACCGCCTAGAAATTCGATCTAAAGATGCGTGGGTGGCGGGCTCACGGATTCGTAGTCCTTTTTCGGATTGATTTGAGTGGGGGGCACTGTCGGAGCGATTGTCGCCTTTTTTTCTTCCTCTCTTGCCAAAGGGTGCGGCACGATCCGTTCGTTTTTGGTTTTGGCGGCGATGGCTTTCAGCGTTTCTTCGGTGATCGGTTCTTTGGGCGCCGGAACGATTCCTTTTTTCATTGAGTCCATGGTCTGCAGGAGCGCGCGGTCGTCTTCGTCCAGCTTGAGCACGCGGATCGGGCATGGGATGCTGATGCTGGCTTCGTCGAACGCTTTTTTGATGCGGTGAGCCACATTGGATCGCACGATGAATGGGCTTTTACCCGTCGATTCAATCCAGAAATAGCATTGGAGCAGAATTGAACTTTCTCCGAATCCGCCGATAAATACATTGGGAGCCGGTTTTGCAACTAGATCCGAATCGTTTTCCAGAATCGCTTTGACGAGGCTTGTCGCCTTGCCCAGATCCGTTTTGTAATCGACGCCGACATCCACTTGTAAACGTCGAAACGGATTGGTGGTATAGCTGATCAGAGTGCTATTCAGCATGGTTTGGTTAGGGATTACGACTTCGTTACCGTCCAGGTTTTGAATGATGGTGACGCGCGTGTCGATGCTCACAATCGTTCCCATCGTGTCTCCGATCTGAACCATGTCGCCGATGCGAATCCGCCCCTGGGCCAGCATCACCATGCTGGAAATGAAGTTACCGATGATGTCTTTGAGCGCGAAGCCGATGCCCAAGCTGGCCGCGCCCACGATGGCTGTCAGATTGATGCCATTGATGCTGGCAGCAATGATGGCTCCCACCAGGATGACGCCGATCCTGGTCATGCGCTCGACGAGAACGAGGGTATTTTCGGCAATTTCTTCCCCTTTATTTTTTATAATTCTTTCTTTGACGGCCCTGCTCGCTGTTTTGGCGATTGAAAAAGCGAATACGATGATCACGATGCCAATGACCCAATACAAAAAATGATCACTGATAATGCCAGCCAGATCGCTCAGGCCGCTCGTTCCCTGCACATCGGTCAGCGCCGTTGTCTGCGGATTGGTTTTTGCGAGCGCGGCGGCGTTGGTTGCGGCCGCGTAGGCGGCGGGAATCTGTGACAGTAAAAATTGTTTTAGCATGGTGTTGGAATAAATCTTATAATGTTAGCATAAATAAGCCACGAATGCAATGAGGCTTTTCTATTTTTTAAGCAATTGAGCGATGGTTTTTTTTAGATCGGGGACGTTTCCGCCCTTTTTCACGACCACCATATGGTTGTCCATTAAGACAGTATTCAGCCCCTTCTTTTTCGCTTCTTTCGCGGCCACGGCAATGGCGGCGGCTTTAAGTTCCGTCAACATCAAATCGGTATTTTTAAGTCCGCGCAATTCCCGCAGAAGGATCGGCCTTACGGATAAATGATTGCTGATTCCTTCCACGCGGCAACCGTAGGTTTTTTCGAGGTATTTTTTGAGGAATGGAAGCGCTTCCTGAGGTGCCGTACACGCTAAAAACACCTTTTTTCCTCTGATCGGTTCCAACGGGAAGGGCCGAAGCACGGTAGTGGCTATAGGGATAGCGGCATTGATTTGTCGTATTCGCTGGATAACCCGGTTGATTTTTTTCTGATCCGTCAAAAAATTTTCGCACATGGTCAGGATGATGAGATCCGCGTAGAGGATCCGAAGGGGTGTCATATAGCCTTGTAAAATTGCTTCCGGTTGGGTCATGTCCATGACCAGAATCACTTTATCCGTTTTGATTTCCGGGATCGTGGCTCCGCTTCCTTCCAGAATCACGCTTTGGACGTAAGGCGCTTTTTCCGCCATTCTGGCGCCTCTTTCTAAAACCGTAACCATCGCCTTTCCGGCGAATCCGCCGCCGCATCGGCGGCATCCGAACGTGGCGACTCGCGCGGTGAGCGCGTCTTCAAAACAGTCAGACGAGGCGTGCATGCCCTGCGCGTCGATGTTCAAAAGATAGTCCATGTCGATTTTGATCTGGTCTCCCCGCACGATGATGGGTTTGGTGGGGCCTCCGCGGCTGAGCGTAATGATGGCGGGCTTCAGTCCGCATTGTTTGAGGACGCGGCCCACCATGCCTCCCAAAGCGGTTTTGCCGATGCGTTTGCCTGTGCCCCAGATCGCGAGCGACGGCTTGGTGAGTATTTTTTTAAATTGGAGCGGCCTGAATTCAAAATCGGATCCACGATAGACGATCCCCTGATGAAGAATGCGACAGGCCACCTCAAAGCGCGTCAGGTAATCCATGATGGGTTCATCCGACAGATCCAGCACAAGTTCCACGGGATGTTTACGCAGGATTTCCTCTAATTTTCGGCAATCCGGCCCTTGTTCTTTATTCGCGAAAAAGACGGGATAGGGGAGCGCCTTCTTCACATCAGCCGGCGTGCCGATCTTTTCCGTCCCTCCAATAAAAATGAGGTAACGAACGTTATAGATTTCGGCAATGGTTGCCAGCGACTCCTGCAAATTGGCCAGATAATGCTCGCCGTCCACCAAACAGACCGTGTATGATTTTTGAGGTTTATTTTTTGTGGGCATATTGGGAATAAATTTTATGGAGGATTTGTTTTTCCGCTTTCTTGAGGTCGTAATTCTGAACGACCAATACGTGATTTTTTTCGGCTTGTTTGACGAGGTATTCGCGGATCATGCGGATTTCTTTAAAGTACTTCAAATACCGTTCCTTTTTTCGGTTCGAGTTCTCCCGATGGCGCGACGCGAAGTGCAGGAGGTGTTTTGATTCCTGGTTTACGTCCAGCATGATCTGGATGATGGTCGCCTCTTTTTTGTATTTTTCAAGGAATTTCATCTCTCCCGGAATCAGGTGCACGCCCTCAATGACAATACTTGTTTTTTCCCTGATCGATCGTTTGATGATGGCTTCGACGCCGTTCAGGACTTCTTTGGATTGGAGCATGAAGCCGTAGATCAGGCGATCGTGTTCAGACTTCACCTCCTTTATTCCAAGGCGGTCGGTTTCATAACTTGAGACGTGCAGAACCGGCATGACGTCTTCGGGCAGGAAATGACGGATCACTTCACGCACGGAATCCGTGCTGACGATCCGGTTGATTTCCAAAAGCCACGCGACGCGCATGGCCAGCGTGGAGGTTCCGATACCGGTGCCGCCGCCGATCAAGATGATCAGGGGCTTCTCTTTATTGACGATTGTCTGCCACTTTTCATAGTGATCGATCAACTGCGGATATTTTTTTTCCAGAAGCTCCTTTACCCGTTCAGTAATTTTATGCTGATCTTTCTTTTGGTGCGAGAGCTGCTGCCAAATTCCATGAGCGACTTGGTACGCTTCGTAGCGCGGAATGTTGATCCTTAAAAGGGATCGGGCAAGAATATCGCTATAAAATGGCTGGGCCGTATCGATGATTTTGGGGACTTTTGACATAATTTAAATCCTAATATTATACCAAAAATAAGCCCAAAACTCAAGGTCTTAAGATGTGCATTGAAGACATGTCCCCGTCAAGACGTGATTATGGAATCGCGCCTTCAGAGAATTTGTTACGACACGATCGCCTTAATCCTTCGGACGCCGGCGCTGGAAGCCTCTTCTTTGAGAATCTTAAAATGGCCGAGTTCGCTCGTCCGCTTCACATGAGGGCCGCCGCAGATCTCTTTAGACCAGCCCGAAATGGTGTAAACCTTCACCTGATCTCCGTATTTTTTATCGAAAAGCCCGATGGCGCCGCTCTTTTTGGCTTCGTCCACGGTCATGGTTTCGCAGAGGACTTCCACGTTGGCCGCGATGGCGTCATTAACGTATTTTTCCGTGGCGGAGAGCTGCTCGGGAGTCATTTTATCCGGGTGCGAGAAATCGAACCGCAGGCGTTCGGCCGTGACGTTGGATCCTTTTTGATAGACGTGGTCGCCCAGGACTTTGCGCAGGGCCGCTTGCAAAAGGTGCGTCGCGGTGTGAAGTTTGGTGGATATTTCAGAGTGATCCTGCAAGCCGCCTTTGAATTTTTGCTCCGCGCCGGCGCGCGAAAGTTCCTGATGTTTTCTGAAGGCTGTCTCAAAGCCTTTTACATCCACTTCAAGTCCCTTTTCGCGGCTTAGCTCCTGCGTTATCTCAATGGGGAAGCCGTACGTGTCGTAGAGATGAAACGCGGTTTGGCCGGAGAGTGTTTTTTCGCACATTGCTTCGATTACTTTTTCAAATTCGCGCAGACCGCACGTGAGCGTTTTTCGGAATTTTTGCTCTTCGTCATGAATGGTTTTTAGGATCTCTTCTTCATGATTCAGCTCGTGGAAAATTTCGCTCATGAGATGGATCACTTTTTTCGCGATGATGGCAGTGAAGTCCTGATCGATACCTAATTTTTTGCCATGCCGGATGGCGCGCCGCAGGAGGCGCCGCATCACGTAGCCCTGATCCACATTACTTGGCTTCACACCGTCCGCGGCCATGAAAGTGGCGGTACGCAGATGATCGGCGATGATGCGATAAGAGGCTTTATTCTCTTCATAGGACACCTTGGCGAGCGTGCTGATTTTTTCGAGAACAGGCGCGAATAATTCAGTGTCGTACACGGATTTTTTGCCCTGCAGGACGGTCGCGACGCGCTCAAGACCCATGCCTGTGTCCACGTTTTTTTGTTTGAGGGGTTCAAATGTTCCGTTCGCGGTTTTGTTGTATTCCATGAACACGTCGTTCCAGATTTCGAGCCAGTTGGCTTCGTCATTCGCGGGATTGCTGCCCTTGGGCGGTAGGTTATTCTTTCCGACCCAATAGAAGATTTCGGTGTCCGAACCGCAGGGGCCGGTCTGGCCTGCAGGGCCCCACCAGTTGTTGGCCTTGGGCAAGAAGCCGATCCGTTCCTCAGGGATTCCCAGTTTTTTCCACGCGGCCGCGGACTCGGCATCCCGCGGGGCGTCTTTGTCGCCCCCAAAGCACGTGACCGCGAGCTTATTGATGGGAATGCCCAGCCATTGCTTGCTGGTTAAAAATTCAAAACTCCAGGCGATCGCTTCCTGCTTGAAATAGTCGCCCAGCGACCAGTTGCCGAGCATTTCGAAAAACGTGAGATGGGAGTCGTCGCCCACTTCGTCGATGTCGCCGGTGCGCACGCATTTTTGGAAGTTTGCCAGCCGTTTTCCGCTGGCATGGGCCTCGCCCAATAAATAGGGGACCAAGGGATGCATGCCCGCAGTCGTAAACAAAACCGTGGGGTCGTTTTCGGGCAAGAGCGGCGCGGACGGGATCACTTTGTGGCCTTTGGAGACAAAGAAGTCGAGATATTTCTGGCGGATGTCTTTGGCGAGCATTTTAAAATTTTACTTTGTAAAATTTTTACATTTGACCTTTGACAGTTGACTTTTGACCGGCTGAATTTGAGGTCAATTGTCAGATGTCAATTGTCAGATGTGAGACGTAGTCGCTTGTAATTTAAGCAGAAATTTGATATAATATAAAGAATATTTAAGAACATTTGACAGCTGACATCTGACACCTGACATCTGAAAATTATGCCCGATAACGTTACTATCACTTTAGATCAATTGATTGACCTCTGTATTGAGAAAGAGGCGTCGGACATTCATTTCGGCGAAGGCGGAGGCCTGGCGCTCCGCGTTCACGGGAAGATCGCTTTTCTCGAGAACGCGGCGCCGCTTACCAAGGAACAGGCCGAAGGCATGGCTTTTGCCATGCTGAGCGACCCCAAGGAACAAGAGCGCTTCAAGCGCATCCGCGAGATCGATTTTTCGTACATCCACAAGAACGGCGTGCCGTTCCGCGTGAACCTTTTTTATCGCTCCGGCCGCATCGCGGCCGTGATGCGCATGATCGGCCGGCATGCGCCCTCCATGGAAGAGCTTGGCATTCCTCCGGGCATGCAGACGCTCCTCTCCTACGATCGCGGCCTCATTTTGGTAACGGGAACCGCGGGTTCAGGAAAGTCCACGTCCATGCAGGCTATGCTCAATTTTTTGAACGAACGTTTTGTTAAGCACATTCTCACGATTGAGAACCCCATCGAAACAATTTTTGAAAATAAGAAATCGATTTTTTCCCAGCGCGAGGTGGGCAAAGACACGCTGTCGTTTTTAAACGGCTTGCAGTCCGCGGTTCATGAAGACGCGAACGTAGTGATGGTGAGCGACCTCAAGAGCATGGAAGTGGCCGACGCGGTTCTTGAACTTGCGGAGACGGGTCATTTGGTTATCGCGCCTATGTCGACCTCCGGCGCAACGCAAACATTAAGCCGTTTCCTCTCGTTTTTCCCGCTGGTTCAGCAAGCTCAAATTCGTGAACGCGTGGCGGACAACCTCCGCGGGGCTCTTTCCCAAACGCTCGTTCCGCGGGCGGATGGCAAAGGCCGCATTGGCGTGTTTGAATTTCTGACTATGAATAAGGGTATTGAGGGACTCATTCGCCGCGGTGAACTTCGCCAGCTCCACGCGGCCATGGATTCAGCGGTAGATGAAGGGATGCTTACGCTCGACAATTACGCGGCCCAGCTCGCTGAAAACGGCCTCATTACCACGGAAAGCCTGAGTCAATTCAAACAGGAAGAGGAATAGGATTCTAATTCTTCTTCACCAGCCAGTGGAGAATCACATTGGCCACGCCCACGATGAGCGTCGCATAAGCCCATGTGAGGAAGCCGCCGTTGATTGTGATCGCAACGCCCTGGAGCGCGAGAACGTCGAGGGCGTATTTGGCGAGCCAGAGCATAGCCCCGTTGATCACGAGCGTGAAAAGTCCCGCGGTGATGAACACGAACGGCAGGGAGACGATCTTCAGAATCGGCTTAACGATCGAGTTCAGGATGCCGAAAATCAGGCCAGCCACCACAATGCCCGTCCATCCGCCGGTGATCAAAAAATCGCCTGGCAGGACCTGTGTCGCAATGAAAAGCGCGACCGCGTTAGCAAGAATTAAGAGGATGGCGTGACGAAGCATAAGTAGTAGGGAGTTAGGAGTTTGAAGTCGGGAGTTATTGACTACAAGCTACCAATTTTGCGAGGGTTTTTCAAGAGGGGGCGAGGACTGTTAGAGGGCTGATATTGTTTCGAATTAAAATTTTTCGTATTTCAATTTTTTTAATTGTTTTTGGTTGTTTGAGTTGTAGTATGATTGGCGTCATTTTTTGAGCCACCGCTCTAATGACAGGAACGCAAACGCTATTTCCGAATTGTTTATAAGCTTGATTATCGCTTACTGATATTTTGAATGAATCGGGGAATCCCTGGAGACGCGCTGCCTCTCTAGGCGCGAGCTTTCTTGGGTTTTTCCCTTTTTGTTCAATCAAAATTTCAGAACCATCTTTGTAATACCTTGCTGAAATAGTATTGGTATATGGTGATTTTGCATTAAAAAGACTATATCCAAAGCCATTGCCTTTAATTGCGTGCTCTTTTCGGCGACGCTGATGACCTGCCCAAAGTCGGTCGGACAGGGTGTATTTCTTATCAACATTTTTTTCCAGAATATGACCTACACAAGTTTTTTCTTTTGTAGGTAATGGAAATTCAAAATTTACCTCATCGCCAATAAAGCCGATAATATAGATTCTCTCGCGGTTTTGAGGGATGCCAAAATCTTTTCCGGCCAATATTTTATAACGCACTTTGTATCCTAAACTTTCCAAGGTTTCAATGATGATACATAAAGTTCTACCGTTGTCATGGGACGCGAGTCGTTTTACATTTTCAAGCAGTACCGCCTTTGGCCTATGCGTATTCAGAATATTAACGATATTGAAGAAAAGGGTGCCTCTTGTGTCTTCAAAGCCTTTTTTAAAGCCCGCCTGTGAAAAGGGCTGACAGGGGAAGCCGGCAAGTAGTAAATCATGCGCAGGAATATCATCCGGATTAATTTTTGTAATATCTCCGTGAGGCATCTCCCCAAAGTTTTCCTGATAAGTTTTTTGAGAAAATTTATCCCATTCCGATGAGAATACGCATCTACCGCCCGATTCTTCAAACGGAATGCGTATACCACCTATGCCTGCAAATAGATCGATAAAATTAAACATATTATCACTAGTGGACGGTTAAGCCCGAATTAAAAGTTAATTTTTCATTTTAAACAAGGGTAAAAGTTGATGTAACAATATTTTTCGATTTCAATTGAGATGTCTGGGATAATGAGCGAATATTTATTCAGTTCATTATCC
>JACRIE010000032.1 GCA_016220165.1 Candidatus Peregrinibacteria bacterium | reverse complement strand
TCGCAGAAGCCCGTATCATGGGATCGGCCCTCAACCGTATGAACGCCCTCGGGATGCCGGAAAGCTTCAGGGCGGCATAACGGAAAGCAGGGGTCGGAACGTCATATTCCTAAAAAAATATTTGTGCAACAAAGCCATTTCTAATTACTAATTTCTAACAAAAAAATGCAATATCCAATGTCTAAGTTTTAGTTTTCGGAATTTAAAAATTTTGTTGGAAATTAGATATTAGATATTTATACCTGTAACTTGTAAATTATGCCTACGATTAATCAATTGGTACGCCGGAGCCGCCGTTCTCAGAAAAAAAAGACTAAAGCGCCAGCGCTCCAGTTTACATGGAACTCCCTTAAGGGGCAACGAGTCGCTTTATCCGGAGGTTGCCCCCAAAAGCGCGGCGTGTGCGTCAAAGTAACTACGATGACTCCGAAAAAACCAAACTCCGCTCTCCGCAAATATGCCCGTGTTCGTTTAACGAATGGCGATGAGGTGAATGCCTATATCATGGGAGAAGGACATAACTTGCAGGAACACTCGGTGGTTGCCATCCAGGGCGGCCGCGTCAAAGACCTTCCCGGTATGCGTTATCATATCGTTCGCGGTCTTTTGGATACCGAAGGAGTGAAGAACCGCAAGCAGGGTCGCAGCCGTTATGGAGCGAAGAAACCGAAAGAATAATATTTAATTTACAATTTATAATTTACAATCAATTTTCAATGTTCCAATGTTTCATTTCGATGTTGAGACATTCAATGAAAATTGATCATTAAAAATTAAAAATTTAAAATTTTATCAAATAAAATTTCTAAGATGGGACAGAAGAAAGCTACGTATATTCCAGAGGATTCATCACCTCTTCAGGAAAAATTTATCAGCATGGTTATGGAACGCGGCAAAAAGAGTATCGCCCGCCGTATTTTTTCAGACGCGATGAATATTCTGAAAGAAAAGGGTAAAAATAAGCCTGAAGAATTATTTTTAAAGGCGATTGAGACGGTCAAGCCTCAAATGGAGATTCGGGCCAAGCGTGTCGGCGGATCGGTTTATCAAATTCCCGTTGAAGTGAATGCGAAGCGTCAGCTTACGTTGAGCATGCGCTGGATCATTAGTTCCGCCCGTTCCAAGAAAGGGCAACCTATGGCGCAAAAATTAGCCAATGAATTGACGGATGCCAGCAATTCGACCGGCGCCGCCTATAAAAAGAAAGAAGATGTGGAGCGTATGGCCGCCGCCAATAAGGCGTTTGCGCATTTCGCAAAATACTAAATTAGCTTTTAGCTAAGAAGCTGTTAGCTTTTAGTCATGCTAATAGCTAACAGCTAGAAGCTAAAAGCTAATCTATGCGACGTTTTGCTATTTTTTTTCTCCTTTTTGTTACTGCGCTTCCTACGGCGCTGGCTTTTCAGGATATCCCTCAGGACGACTCCCATTTTTTAGCGCTCCAGCAGCTTCAGGAAATGAACGCGATCAGCGGGTATCCGGACAACACGTTCCGGCCGGAAGATCCGGTCAATCGCGCGGAAATTGTGAAAATTATTTTGGGATTTTATGAAGGCAAGGAACCTGAAGGCGAGGATATATATCCTCGCCTTCAGGCGTTCAAGGACGTTCATCCCGAGGACTGGTTTTTTTTGGTTGTTCAAAAGGCGTTTCGGCTCAAGATCATCCAGGGGGAAACTGAAGGCGCAAAAACGTTTTCGCGCCTTCAGTTTTATCCCGGGCGTTTTGTCAATGTCGCCGAATTTTTTCAAATGCTTTTTAAAGCGTCCGGCATCACGCCGCAGTCGCGCACGTCGTACGCGGATCTGCCGCCCAAGGCGTGGTTCACGCCCGCGCTTGCCTATGCCGCGGATCTTGGGCTCATCCACGCCGACGCTCAAAATAAGATTTATCCCGCGCGATTTTTGACGCGCGGCGAAGTGGCGGACATTCTCTATTTATTCACGGTTCTGAAACACGGCAAGGACGTTGATTTCCTTTTGGCCCAGGCGAACAGGCAATTCAACTTCATCGAAGTCGCCATGCAGTCCGGGAAAATCGCGGCGGCGCTCACGGCCTCCGAGTTCGCGCTGAATTTCGCGACCCAGGCGTCGAAGGTGAAGCCGCAATACGGCCACGCGAAAGCGTTCGTAAAACTGGCCGAAGGGTATCGTCTTCTTTTGCAGGCCTTTCAGGCCGGAGCGCAGGGCAACAACGACTCAGTCAAAACGCTCACGGATCAGGCCATTGCCACGGCCACTGCGGCTTGGGAAGCGGATCACGACGTCCAACCGCTGGCGCGGCACCTTAAAGACCGCGCGCGCGAGATCGTGGGGCAGGCGCTTTAAGTTCCCAAGTCCTCAAGCGCTAAGCGCCTGGCTTTTTTGGGGCGGTTTCTCTGGTTTTTGCTATCGCAGTATCTTCTTCAGGAGGTAAGGCAAAATCCCGTTCGTTTTGCGCCGCCATACTGGTCGCATTGTCAGGAGGCAGTGTATTAAAGTCTGTGTCAGTGTCTGTGCCGGAAAGTTGCGTCAGAAAAAGTTTATCCGCTTCCGCTTCCATTCGTGCATGCTCAGCATCGCTTTTTTCGCGTGCCGCAATAGCTCTAGTGAGAGCAACTTCACGAGCTTCTGCGGCTGCTCCCTCTTCTCTTAGTATCGGACTACGATTGGCTTCAGGAGCTTTAGGATTATACATTTGTTCATAAAGGTCTGTTTTGACTGGTTCCGAATGCGGTGTTTCTGCGCCCATAAAATTTAAGGTTAAAATTAAAGTTTTCATATCATTATAGCAAAAATAGGGAAGAAATGCAATGATGGGGCTTGTTTTTTTCGTATAGCTGGGTATAATCGCCCCGCGAAATATTTAATTAATTTCCAATATCCAATTACTAATTTCCAACAAAAAAATCTAATGTTTAATGTCTAAATTTTAGAATTTAGTTTTTAGAATTTAAACATTTTGTTAGAAATTGGATATTGGAAATTAAAAATCAATAATTTTTAACTTAGTTCATATGGCCGCTCCCATTGCACCCGAAAATATTCCCTTAAATCGCGTCCGCAATTTCGGAATTATCGCGCACATCGATGCCGGAAAGACGACCGTGTCCGAGCGTATTTTGTTTTACACGGGCGTGAACTACAAATTGGGCGAGGTGCACGAGGGCGAGGCCACGATGGACTGGATGGATCAGGAGCGCGAGCGCGGCATCACGATCACGGCCGCGGCCACGACGTGTTTCTGGAAGGATCATTTGTACAACATCATCGATACCCCCGGCCATGTGGACTTTACAGCCGAGGTGGAGCGCTCGATGCGCGTGCTGGACGGCGGCGTGACCGTGTTCGACGGCGTGGCCGGCGTGGAGCCTCAATCCGAAACGGTTTGGCGTCAGGCGGACAAGTACAACGTTCCCCGCATGTGTTTCATCAATAAGCTCGACCGCACGGGGGCCAGTTTCTACAAGTCGTTCGAGAGTATCCTGGAACGCCTGACCAAGCACGCGTCTCCCATTCAGATTCCGATCGGCCTTGAAGGCAATTTCCGCGGACTGATCGATCTTGTCGAGATGAAAGCCACCCTCTACAAAGACGAACAAGGCAAGGAGATGGAACTTATAGAGATTCCCGCGGACATGAAGGACGAAGCGGATGAGTGGCGCGCCAAATTGATTGAAAAAGTGGCGGAAGGGGACGATACGTTTATGCCCCATTACCTTGAAGGGACTCCTTTCACGGTGTTTGAGCTGAAGGCCGCGATCCGCCGCGCCACGATCGCGAATACATTTGTTCCCGTTCTTACAGGATCCGCGCTGAAGAACAAAGGCGTCCAATTATTGCTGGACGCGGTGAACGACTACTTGCCTTCCCCGCTTGATATTCCTCCTGTAAAAGCTCACTCGGTCCGCGATGAAACCAAAGAAGCGCTTCGCCACGCGGATCCTAAAGAGCCCTTGGTGGCGCTCGCGTTCAAAATCATGACGGATCCGTTCGTCGGACGCCTTGTCTATGTTCGCGTGTATTCCGGCGTCCTGCGCGCGGGAACGTACGTTTATAACACCACGCAGGAATCCAAGGAGCGCGTCGGACGCCTAGTGCGCATGCACGCCAACCACCGTACGGAAATTCAGGAAGTTTCCGCGGGCCATATCGGCGCCGTGATCGGGCTCAAGAGCGCCCGCACGGGTAGTACCATCGTCGGCGATAATGACGAGGAAGTGGCTCTTGAAGCGATTACATTCCCCGAGCCGGTTATCGCGGTCGCTATCGAACCCAAGACAAAGGCCGATCAGGAAAAGATGGGCATCGCGCTCCAGAAACTCGCCGAAGAAGACCCCACCTTCCGTATCCGCACGGACGAGGAAACCAACCAAACCATCATCTCGGGCATGGGCGAACTCCACTTGGACGTTCTCGTGGAACGCATGCGCCGCGAATTCAAGGTGGAAGCCAATGTGGGCAAACCCCAGGTTGCCTATCGCGAGACAATTCAGAAAGAGGTCGAGGAAGAAGAGAAGTATGCCAAACAAACAGGCGGCCGCGGTCAATATGGTCATGTGCTGTTGCGCGTTTCTCCGAATGAACCAGGCAAGGGCTACGAGTTCATCGATTCCGTGGTGGGCGGCCGCATTCCCAAGGAGTTCATCCCCGCGGTCAACAAAGGCGTTTTCGAGGCGCTTAGCCGCGGCATTATTGCAGGTTATCCCGTGGTGGACGTCAAAGTGGAGTTGTACGACGGTTCCTATCATGATGTTGACTCGTCGGAAATGGCGTTCAAGATCGCGGCTTCTCTCTGTTTCCAGGCCGCCACAAAAAAGGCGAACCCCGTGCTCCTGGAGCCTGTTATGAAGGTCGAAGTGGTGACCCCCGAGCAATTCATGGGCGACGTGATGGGCGATCTCAACTCCCGCCGCGGCCAGATCGAGGCGATGGGGGACCGCGGCGCCGCCAAGACCGTGGCCGCCAAAGTGCCTCTGGCCAACATGTTCGGCTACGCCACCGACCTCCGCAGTATGACTCAGGGCCGCGCCAGCTACACTATGGAATTCGCTTTCTACCAGAAAGTCCCCGCCAACGTGGCCGAGAAGATCAAAGAAGCGAAGGGAATCAAATAGCGATCAAATGCTAGCTTTTAGCTCTTAGCTATTAGCTGTTAGCCAGAGAGTGATTATTACTGGAGCAGTCGAAGACTGCTCCAGTTTTAGAATCTGGCTAATCGCTAAAAGCTAACCGCTAACAGCTTTTTGATCCTGTGGCTTCTGCAGATAGTTCTCCTTGGTTGAAACTTTTTTGCCGCTCTCGATTTCGAGTTTTTTGCGGGCGTCGCCGGCAATCTTTCCGCCCTTTTGGGCGACTATTTTGTTTTGATCAAACCCCTGAGTATCTTTGCTTCGGGCGATTTCAGTGGTAGACGCCTCGCCGAGCATGGAAAAAATCAGTTCAAGATCATTCATGTGATCTCTGAGATTCTGACGCCTAAGTCCCTTGAATTCTTTATACTCTGACGGCGTCATGTCAAAAGTCGCCTTTGAAATCTCAGCGGTAAGGATCGCATATTCTTTTCCCTCTTTAACGCCACGTTTCTGCCATTCCTCGGTCAATTCATCGCGCACCGCGATCCCGCGCATCCGCTTCTCGATCCAGGCGTCGGAATAGCCTTTGGCTTTATATATAGCCCGCATGCGTTTTGTGGCGAGCTCGGGATCCTCTATTTCCCGCACGCGTTCGTAACCAACTTTAGCCAACCAGCGCTTGAAAGGCTCCGCCTTGGGTGAGGGGATGGATTGGATGATGCGGAAAGCACCCTCTGTATTGGCGCAATCGGTTTCATAAAATTTTCCATCAGACGATTGTAATTTCAGTTGTCTACAAATTGTAGATAACTGAATTCCATCGTCATTTTTTACTCTGGCTTTCATTGCAGTCCAATAGGCACTTGGCCTGTCGCTATCCGTGAGGGCTTCGATAACGTCGACAACCGAAAACCACCATTCATTGTTGTGAATGGTCTTACGAATCGATTTGCCCTGAAACAGGGCGAGATGCGTTGTTCCCATAAATTCATTAAGTTACTAATATGGTTCGAGTATAGTGAACTTATGTTCACTAAGTCAAGAGAATTTTGCCTTTTTCATCCTGCCCCGAAGGCTTTCGGGGTCAGGATCTACTCTAATCTTCGATTCTATCGCATTTCTTAAAACTCAGCTTTTAGCTCTTAGCTATTAGCTGTTAGCCAGAGAGTGATTATTACTGGAGCAGTCGAAGACTGCTCCAGTTTTAGAATCTGGCTAATCGCTAAAAGCTAATAGCTAATAGCTTTTTTTGTGTTTGCGTTCTTGGGGCACTTTTTGCTAAAATAAATTAAAATTAAAATTCAAAGAATGAACAAAAAGAATGAAATAATGAGTCAAAAAATTCCCTCGCGGCTTGGCCGTGGCGTTTTTCAGGGGCTCGTGATCGCTTTGGTAGCGACTGGAGCGCTTTACGCGTACGCCACTGTCGTCAGTTGGCCCCCAGAGCCTGCCGCGCCCACAGGGCTGGAGGCGGTGTTTGTGGGAGTATCCGGCAGTAAATACACCGCGGCGCTCGCGGGGTATAAAGCGGCTAGCGATAAATGTAGCGATACCACTGGTCTTACCGGCAGTCATATCTGCACGGCAGATGAGATTATCCACAGTTACAATCTTGGGCTGGCAGCGGTTTTGGGTCAGACAGGCGCCGCGTGGATTAATAACGGCCCTCCCGGATACGACAAAACGCTTGTGAATGACTGCGGAGGCTGGAAGAGCAAGGAAGCCTCCACGTGGGGATCGGTATGGAGATTCAGCGATAAAAACGCCAAAATCATGACATGTAACGTCTCTACCATTTCTTTCGCCTGCTGTAAGTAGTTTTTTATTCATTTTTTAATCGATCTCTGATGCCACGTACGAAAATTTTTATTTTAATGGCGGGATTTACCCTTTCAGTCCTTTTATTTTTCTTTAGAGCGGTTTCTTCATTCGCGGTGAATTTTTCCGAATGTCCCCCCTCAAATCCAGACAATACTGCGAATTGCAAGGAAGATGCAGGCTCTGACTTTCGATTCGTGGCAGGAGCTTGCCGAAATATAGCTGATCCATCAATTAAAAGCTGTTCCGGTGGCAAGGAGTGGCAATGCAGTAATACTTGTGAATTCCCGGCGTGTCCCGCAGGTCAGAGCCGTGTCTGTGACGGGATTACATGCCAGGTTCCTTTGCAGGGTCCTTCCGGACAGCCATCCTGCGCGGATATAGGTAAGTCTGTTAACACGTGTACAGGAGCCTGCGGCAATTGTTTGACCGCTCAGGGCTGGGAAGATAATAGCGATGGAAGCTGTAGAAGGGCCTGTCTCGCAGGTCAGAGCCGTTCCTGTGACGGCGCCACATGCAAGTATCCTTTGTCGGGTCCTTCCGGACAGCCATCCTGCGCGGAGCAGGGCAAATCAGTTTCCAATCAATGCACAGGAACCTGTAATGATACCTGCGCTACTGGCTATACTAATTCCGGACGTAATGGTTCCTGTATTTTATTTGTTGATCGGTTTAAAGAGATTCTGGAAGATGGAATCAGCAAAGGAAAAGGGGTTTATGATTTTAGCAGTTCAACGGACGATGAGAACGTTAAAGTTGACCAAGCCGCTACGGTTGCGACTACGGCCGTCAGCGATCCGCTAAAAGTGGATACGACTGATGGCAGCGCGACTAAGGGTAAGATTATTTTGTCTACAACGGGTTGTAGGGTTGGATGGGTTTTGAAATACACCACCACCGGTTGGGCGTGCGCGGCTCTTTCTTCCGGCCCCGCAGGCGGCTCGGGGACCGATACCGGCGGCACCACCACCGACACCACCGGTACCACCGTCGCTTCTTCCGTCACGACTCCCGGAACTGGGGTTACTACTAATGCCGCAGGCAGTATCTCCCTTGTGTCTTGTATAGATGGTCAGATTTTGAAATATTTTGCCGCCGCAGGCGCAGTTCCCGCAGGCTGGAAATGCGCAGAGCTAAGCGCGGCCAGCTCCCAGCCGGTGTTTGTGGGGCTTGCTGCCACAGGATACGACTCAGCTGTAACGGACTATGTTACCCTTAATAATAAATGCAAAACCGGTTCCGTTACCACTCCTTCCGGTTCGACTTCAAGCAATACCGGCGCGCACGCGTGTTTCGCTTCCGAAATTATCAATACCTACAACACGGGTTCCGCTATTGCCGCTTCCGGAACAGGCATCATCAATAACGGCCCTCCCGGTTTTACTGTTTTTGCCAATGACTGCAATGGCTGGCAGGTGCGTACCCAAACGTATGAAAATTATCCCGCTTTTGCTTCTCTGTGGTCTTTTTCTTCAAAAAACAGCTCTCTTGGCCAATGCGACAATGTTTATGGAAGTTCGTTCATTAAAGTAGCGTGTTGCAAGTAATCACAACATTTCATTCCAATTTTTAATAAGCGTGATTTATGAGAATCTCTGTAAAAAATTTATTTACAACGTTTCTATTCTGTCTCGGATTAATTGTTTTTAGCGGTTTTTACGCGGCGGCACCTGTCAACGCGGGCGCGTGTAATTATAATTCCGATGGAACCGTTCAAATAGGGAGTCCTTGCACTCAAACCACGGGGCCCGGTCAGGATTGTCTCTCTCAAGGCAAAGATTTGTTTTATGCGAATAGTTGCGTTATGAATGTTATAGTGCAAAATGCTGCCAAGATTTGTTACAATCTTTTTCGGGCTTTTGACGGTGTGAACGGCTGTACGTCCGTTTGTCGCGTTGGAGCTCCTACGGGCGCCCAGACGACGGCTTGCAATAATTTATATAAGGCTACCAGTTGCAATGGTTCATGCGGATCCTGTCAGGCGGGCTATATTCCAGGCAGTGATGGCAGCACTTGTATTCCTTCCTACAAAGGCGTCGCCTTTCCTTTAACCCTCGAAACCTCCACTAATAAAGTCGCCCTTCCAACCGGCTGTCCTGCCGGCTCGGTTCTTACCTTTAAATTAGGCACCTATGGCGGTGTATCGACTCATTTATGGCAGTGCGCGGCTCTCGCTCCCGCGGCAAGTTCTCCCGATGGAACAGGCCTTATTGTTAATGCTTCGGGGAGCCTTTCTGTTCAGGCTTGCGCAAATGGCCAGATTCTTAAATATAACACCACAAGTCCCGCGGGTTGGGCATGCGCGGATGCCGCCGCCGGCGGCTCCGGCTCCGGCTCCGGCCAATGGACAGCCGCTACTGATGCTTACGAAGGATACAGACCCCCTATTCCCATGATTTATTATAAAAATTCCGATTATCCCGCAAGAACACGCGTAGGAATTGGCACCGCTGCTCCCACTGGCGAATTAGAAATTAGCAATGGATTTATTGGAATTCAGGTTAATCCAGGAATGCGTTGGACCTTCGTAGCGGCCGATGGACAAGGAAGTCAGGCTTGGGATGACAATTGGGTTAATTTTGATATTCCGCAAGGTCTAAAAAATGTTAATTTTTCTGATAATTTGATTGTTACCTCCGGCGCGAAAGTGGGGATTGGGAAAGATGTCCCTGTAGCGCCCCTGGATGTTGTCGGCGATATCAATGCCACTGGCAATATAATTGCCACCGGTATTGCGGCCATCGGCAGATCAAATACATTAAACGGTACAACGCTTGGAGTGGAGGGGACGATTTATGCAGGAAATGGCAACAGTATGATGGGTGCTTATGTTATACCGCCTAATGGTAGCAATGGTTATCGCATAGGATTGGGACAAAATCTTTATTTTAACGGTTGGACATGGTCTTTATCGGGTGATAGCAAAAATAATGGTGGCTCCGCAATTCTTACCAATTACGGTGACGGAATTATGCGGTTTTATACGGTCAATAGCACAAGTGGCGCAAATAAGACTATCGGCAATGATAGCCTTCCCACGTATGAGCGGATGACCATTGCTTCTAATGGCACCACTATTAAAAATGGCCTTACTGTTAATGGCAATGCTACTATTTCTGGCCATGTCGGCATCGGTGGTTCCACCTCTTCATCTGCGTATGGGTTGGAGGTGGCTGGAGGTCTAGGGGTTAATGGAAAATTAATTGTCTACCCTTCGGCTGGTGATAATCAGAATATAATTTTGGGTCAAACTTATTTCGGTCATGGCGTTACCATTGGCGGGGATTTGAGAGCCCCTTTATGGATTGATACTGCATCGGCGCCATACTCTATATTACATTTTCGATGGTATGCGACAGGTGAGGATTCAGGCTGGTCTACAGGGGGAATACCTGTTAATCAGGCTTCTATCTATGCTCAGGGTCGTGTCATTGCCTCGGAATTCAATGCATTTTCCGATGCTCGTATCAAGAATATTCAAGATGAACGTAACCCGAACAATGATCTCGAAGCTCTAAAAAAATTACATTTTATTGATTATAAGTATATCGATGAAATTAAGAATGGCAGTGGCGTAAAATCCGGCTTGATCGCCCAGGAGGTAGAAAAAATTTTACCGCAGGCCGTGCGTCAGACAAGCGATTTTATGCCGGATATTTTCCAATTGGCCAAAAGCGTGAAGTTCGACGGTAAGGCGAAGACGCTCACGATTCAAATTGAAAAAGCGCATGGCCTCAAGGTTGGCGACCTTGTTCGCTTGGTGACGCCTGAAGGTAATTCGGATTTTATTGTCTCCAAAGTCCTTTCGGACACGGCGTTTGTCGTTGATGGAGCGACACGTTCGTTTGATCAGGTTTTTGTTTACGGCAAGCAGGTCAAAGACTACCGTGTCCTCGATTACGATCAGGTATTTACTTTGGGTCTCAGCGCCATGCAGGCGCTGGACAAAAAGGTCGAAGAACTAACGAAAGAAAACGCAGACCTCGAGGCGCGTCTAGAGAAGATTGAGGCGAAGTTAAAATAAAAAGAAAGAAATGTATTGCCCCCCTGATAAGGGGGGTAGGGGGGTTTGAGAAACCAAAAGAAAAAGAATTTTTTTCATCAAACCCCCTGCCTCCCCCTTCTCAGGGGGACAAGTCTGTTTGTTTTTTGTTCAAGCTATCATTTACAATTTTTTTATGAAATTTCTCCGCATTTTAGCCCTTATTATTCTTATCTTAGCGCTTTTTGCCGCAGGATTCGGGACAAATTATTATCTCTCGCTCCAGAAGCCGACCTATGAGCAGGGATACCAGAAGGCCATGGACTATGCTCATGAAAGGATCGCGAAGAAATCCCCCTTCCCGGTCAATTCGAACATAGCGCGCGGTATTATCGTTTCTGCGGACGCTTCGGGCGCGGTTTTCACGTACGACGCTTCCGATTTTGACTGGTTGCAGGAGGGAACGATCGCCAAAAAATTGACGCTGGCTGCCGGCGGCGTTTTTCAGAGCAGAAAGCTTAAAGAAAATCTAACGCCTCCTTCTAAACCAGAAGATTTTGCCACTTTTTTTCCTTATGAAATCCAGGATATTTCCTTTAAGGATCTGAAGGCGGGTGATATCATCCAAATTCAGTCCGAAAAAGAGATCGCCGCGCAGGATCCTGTGGAGGCGAACCAGATCATTCTGCAGGGGAAATAGCCGAAAACAGAAACTCACCCCACGAACCCGTTTTCTGCGCCTCTGTAGCATCTTCAACAAGACCGCTCTAGCGGAAAATAGCCATAAAATAGGGAATGTAATCCCTAAATTATGCCTAAAAATGTACATTAGGTTACCTAGGGTAGAATTAAAATCCTTTGACACTTCAAAGGGCATTTGCTAGAATCCGCGTGCTCTGCTTATTCTAAAATTCAAAAATTCAATATTCAAAAATTTATATCGAGTGTAATCGATCTATTAATTTTGAATTTTGAGTAGCATAGCGTTTGAATTTTTAATTTTTATCATTATGGCTGAAGGAGTATTCGACCGCAGCAGACCCCATCTTAATGTGGGAACCATTGGTCACGTCGATCATGGAAAGACAACGTTAACCTCCGCGATCACGCGCGTGGCCGCGGTTAAAATTGCCGGTGTCGGCAATAAGGCTATCGCTTTTGATCAAATCGATAACGCTCCCGAAGAACGAGAGCGCGGTATCACGATCGCCACTTCCCACCAGGAGTACACCACTCCGAAGCGTCACTACGCGCACGTGGACTGCCCAGGCCATGCCGACTATATCAAAAACATGATCACGGGCGCCGCTCAGATGGATGCCGCGATTCTCGTGGTTTCCGCAGTCGACGGCCCCATGCCACAGACCCGTGAACACATTCTTCTGGCCCGCCAGGTGAACGTGCCTTACATTGTTGTTTTCTTAAACAAGTGCGATGCGGTCGACGATCCTGAATTGATCGACCTCGTTGAAATGGAAATCCGCGAGCTTCTCAAGAAATACGAATTCCCGGGCGACACAATCCCGATCATCCGCGGTTCCGCTCTGAAGGCCATGGAAAAACCAGAAGATGACGCGGCCGCCGCTCCGATTCTTAAATTGTTGGACACCTTGGACACCTATATCCCCGAACCCAAACGCGCGACTGACAAACCTTTCCTGATGCCCGTTGAGGACGTGTTCTCCATCAAGGGCCGCGGCACGGTTGCCACGGGTCGCGTAGAGGCCGGCATCGTCAAGATCAATGAAGAAGTTGAAATCGTCGGCATCAAACCAACCCGCAAGGTGGTGGTTACCGGCGTTGAAATGTTCCGTAAATTGCTCGATCAGGGCCAGGCGGGCGACAACATCGGTTGTTTACTCCGCGGTATTGAACGCGAAGAAATCGAACGCGGTCAGGTTCTTGCCAAGCCAGGTTCGATCACGCCTCACACTGAATTCCAGACCGAGGTGTATATCCTGACCAAGGAAGAAGGCGGCCGCCATACTCCATTTTTCAAAGGCTACAAGCCTCAATTCTACATCCGCACTACGGATGTTACGGGCGAAGTGATTTTGCCCGAGGGAACCGAAATGGTTATGCCGGGCGATAATATCAAACTCAAAGTTGTTCTTGGCTGCCCCATCGCTCTCGACAAGGGAACCCGTTTTGCCATCCGCGAAGGCGGACGCACGGTGGGCGCCGGAGCCGTGACCGAAATCGTCAAATAAATTTCATTCACTTTATGGCAGAAAAAGCCGACAAAAAGAAGCATTCGAAAATTCGTATCACGATCAAGTCGTTCGATCATCATGTGATCGATAAAGCGGCCCGCGTGATCATCGAAACCGCGGAACGCAGCGGCGCCATTATCGCCGGCCCGATTCCTCTGCCAACCAAGATCAAGAAATTCACGGTCAACAAATCCACGTTTGTGCACAAAAATTCACGCGAACAGTTTGAAATGCGTATTCACAAACGTCTCATCGACATCAATGAGTCGACGTCGGCCACGATTGACGGCCTCAGCAATTTGGCGCTTCCCGCCGGAGTGGACATTGAAATCAAGATGCTAACGGTGTAACCCATCCCTTTTAATTTAAAAAATGAAGGCGAGGATATATATCCTCGCCTTCATTTTTTTGTATGTTAGACAGGTTGTCCAAATTGTCCCTGACCCTTCAACTCTCCATTGCGGCCCGCTCAGGGTCAAGCTGAATTATCAGTTTGTCTAAAATGAAGCTTGACTTTATTTTAGTGATGGGTAAAATGATCGGGCAATTTGAAATTTTACGTTAATTGCGGGGCTACTGGCTCCTCTGTACCGCATACGGTGCATGGGATAGAAAGACCCACCGCCTCCTTAACCTCTAAAGCCTATGCCAGGTATTATTGGACAAAAATTAGGGATGTCTCAGGTCTTACAAGACGATGGCCGTGTGATCCCCGTCACCTTCGTAAAATGCAGTCCTAACACGATTGTACAAGTGAAAACGAAGGAGAAGGATGGATATCCGGCGCTAGTCCTCGGATTCGACGCGTATAAAAATCCTTCCAAGAACAAGAAATTCAAGATGGTTCGCGAGTTCCGCGTCGAAAAGCCGGAGAATTATCAGAAAGACCAAAAGTTCGAGCTCAAAGGGCTGGAAGGGATTAAGGCCGTGACGGTTACTTCTCAGTCCAAAGGCAAAGGAATGCAAGGCGTGGTTCGCAAATACCATTTTGCCGGCGGTCCGGCCACTCACGGTTCAACTTTCCATCGCGAACCTGGCGCTGTCGGCGCCCGTTCCAAGCCTGGGCGCGTCCATAAAGGCAAGCATCTTCCCGGTCACATGGGCTACGAACAGGTCACGCTCAAGGATCGTCCGGTCATCCTCCTTGCTCCCGATAAAGAATTGATCGCGATCAAAGGACCGATCCCGGGACCGAATAAAGGATACGTATTTCTTAAGTTCTAAATTACCAATTGTGGACCCAATTGCTGGCCCGATTGTGGTTCAAATAGCGGATTACCAATTATGAAAATCGATTTATACACACAAACCGGCGAAAAGAAAGGCGACCTTGAGGTCAGCGATAAGATGTTTAATGTCGCAGTGAACGCCGAGGTGGTTCGTCTTGCCGTCCTTTTACAGCAAGCGAATGAGCGTCAGGCCATTGCCCATGTTAAGAATCGCGGTGAAATCAATCGCAGTACGCGCAAATTGTATCGTCAGAAGGGGACGGGCCGCGCCCGTATGGGCGGCGCCGGCAATCCTATCCGCCGTGGCGGCGGCGCGGTGTTTGGTCCACGCAATGTGCGGAATTTCACCAAGCGCATGCCCAAGCGCGAACGCCGGCTGGCTCTTTTCTCCATTCTCACCCAGAAGGCGGCGGATCATTCTCTGTTCGCCCTTGAGCAATATGATGTCAAGGCACCCAAAACCAAGGAACTCCACACTCTGCTCCAAAAACTTCCTGTTGGAAAATCCGTTCTTTTGGTTTTGGACAAAAAGCATCCCACGATCGAAAAGTCCGCGGCGAATCTTCCTTATGTTAAAACCATCCTCGTGACGACACTGAACTCTGTGGATCTCCTCAAATATGAGAAGACCCTTTTTATGCAGGAAGCGTTAAAGAAGGCAGAAGAAATATTCCTTACTAGCAATTAGTAACTCGTAACTTGTAACTTTGATGGAATTACACCATATCCTCATCGCACCGGTCGTGACCGAAAAGAGCACCAAGGCTCAAACGCAGAAAAAATACACGTTCATCGTTCATGCCCATGCCAATAAGATCGAAATCGCACAAGCCATTCATTCGGCTTATGGCGTGGACGTTAAAACGGTTCGCGTAATCCCGGTTCGCGGCAAGGTCCGTAAGGCGGGGCAGGGTCGCGAGATTACGAAACGCCCTGATCGTAAAAAAGTTATTGTTACTGTCGGAGGCAAAGGTGTTATCGATTTCAATAAAATAAAGGCAACCCGAAATTAGAAACTCGTAATTTCCAATGGCTTTGTTGCACAACTCACCCATGAGTATAGTATAAAAAGGCAGGATACAAAACAAAAACAAATATGAAAAAGACCGTCAAAAAAAATCCCCGTACAGAATCCGCAACTGGAAAGAATATAATGAAAGCC